>CAIJFT010000302.1 GCA_903820035.1 uncultured Opitutia bacterium | reverse complement strand
CTCCCCCCGCTTTGACCGGTTATCCTTTTTCTCGGCTGGCTGCCCGCCGGCGGGCCCTTGCGCTCACGGTTGTCTGCGGCGGACTGTTTTTCGCCGGTTGCTCGACGCCATTGACCAGCGATCCCTTGCGGCGCGGACCTTTCTACACGCCGACCAATACGACCGGCGAGGTGTCGTTACCGTCGGACCTGCGCCGGGTGATGGTGCTGCCGCTCTACGGCGGCGAACTTGCGCCGGCGGAGACCTGCGCGGTTTTGGAGCCGGTTTTTGTCACGGCGTTGCAGCGCGAGAACCGTTTCGAGGTGATCACCCTTTCCCGGGAGGAGTGTCGGCGGCGCTTCGGGGTCGAGTCTATCGCGTCCACCTCGGTCTTGCCACGTGATCTGCTGCCGGGGCTGCGGCGGGACTTTGCCGTCGACGGCGTGATGTTCATCGAACTCACGGCTTTCGCTGCTTACCGCCCGCTGACGCTCGGCGTTCGGGCCAAGCTGGCGGTTCTCACGGATTCGCACCTCGTGTGGTCCTTCGACAATATTTTCGCCTCCGAGAACCCGGCGGTCGCCAACAGCGCGCGGCGCCATTTCATGGTGAGTGACGGTCGGGGCGTGCCCGGGGATTTGACCCCGGCGGTGCTCCAGTCGCCGTCCCGCTATGCCGAGTACGTTGCCGCGGCCATGTTTGTGACGCTCCCGGCGGTCTATTCTCCCGTCGCGGGGGTGGCGTCGCGCCGTCGGGAGTAGACGAAGTGACCTGTCTTTTACCGATTCTGCTCAAGAATTTCCGGAGATGGCCGAAATTCCCCGTAACCAGCAACGGCGTTCCCTGCGGTATCAGCGGCTGACCGTTTCGCCAACCGAAACCTAACTCTCAATGATATCACCTACCTCTCCCCTTGATCCCCTGCGGCGCCCCGACCTTACGCCGCTGGGTGGCGCGCCGGTGGCGCGCCGGGCGCCGAGCGTCTCAGACCAGTTTTCGCCCGAGAGCAGCCTCCGTCTGAAGGAGTCGATGAACCGCCAGCCGGAGATTCGCCCTGAAGTGTTGGAACGGGCCAAGGCCCTCGCGGCGGATCCCGCTTATCCTTCCCCGGCGATCATGCGCGATGTGGCCCGTCAGATTCTGGGTTCCCCTGATCTGAGTGAAATGGACACCTGAACCAGGTCATGAACGCCCAAGCCTATGCCCGGACTTATCGCACGAATGCGGTGATGACCGCGACTCCGGGGCAGTTGGTGCTGATGCTGTATGATGGTGCCCTGCGTTTTCTTGAGCTGGCGAAGAGCGCCTTCGCGCAACCCGCGGAAAGCCCGCATCGGATTGAGGAAATCAATCAGCACCTACTCAAGGCCCAGGCCATCATCACCGAATTGCAGTCCGGCCTTAATCTGCAGGAAGGCGGTGAATTTGCCCAGACGATGAATCGGCTGTACAGCTATCACAACCGCCGCCTGTTTGAGGCTAATTTGCGCAAGGACCCGGCGCCGGTGGCCGAGGTGGAGCGACTGCTGCGTGAAATCCGCAATGCGTGGGCCGAAATGTTGGTCAGTCACGCCGGAAATCCTCAAACCGTGCACATGCGCGGAGTGGGTTAGTCGTGGAAACTCCAGCCCACCGGATTCCGCGCCTGATTACCGCGCTGGAGGATATGGCCGGGCAGGAGGCGCTTTTACTGCGCGGAGGGGATGCCGCTTCCGCCCGCGGGGTCCAGCTTCGCATGGCGCCCTTGATCCAGGCCCTCGCGGCGAACGCGACCGACGTGGATCCCGGGTTGCGCCGCCGGATCGCGGCGATTGTCGCGCAGCGGCTAGCGAGCGAAAAATGGCTGGATGAGGTGGTTGCACGTGGCCGGGCGGAGCTTCGGCAAATGGAAGCCGATCAGCGGCGGTTGGTCCGGATGCGCCCCGCTTATACGGGACCGAGGCCGGATGGGCGTCGTTTGTCCGCCGTGGGTTAGCGGCGCCCCCGGCCGTTTCGTCGCCGCGGTGGAGTGCAGGGACGACGGGTTTTCGCGCGTGGTTACGCGCCGGTTCGATCCGAGGTAGCGCCGTTGCCGAGACGGACAACCCTTTTGCGCAGTTCGGCGCTGCGGCTCCGGCGTTTTCGGCCCCCGGCGCCGCCCAGGCGAAGTCGCCAGCGTTGAACCGCGCTAATGAGCCGCGGCCTGACGGATGATACTTTCCGCGCTTCCGGTGCTCCAATCCGGGGTGACAACGGTCGCGAGTGCGGCGGTTGGACCGGCCAGCCAGGCCGAGGCGATTTGTTTGGTGGCCGAGCGCCAATCGAGTCCGGGTTTCGCAAAGACGGTGATCGTCGAAAGCTGCTCGCTGCCGTGCCAGTTTAAGGTGGCTTTGAGGCAGAGCGACCCGTCGGCGAGGTTATAGGTCTGAAGGAAGATGGCGCCGCGGGCCTGACTCTCATCCGCCCCTGCGGGTGGGCTGAGCGTCATCCGGCCGAGTCCGTGATGGTAATTCACCATGCGCGAGAGATCCCACGTCGGACCCATGTCGGCGACGGACTGTTTGGTGAGGGCTTCGCCGATTTCGGTGAGAAAAGTGAGGAGTTGCATGTCCTGAGATGAGGTGGCGTGGCTGGAAGGCTCCTAGGCTAAGATCGGCCCGGCGCGGAGAACCTTGAATGGATTCAGGATTCAGCCGGTCCCGTGCGGAGCCAAAGCGCGCCCTGGTTTGGCGCTAAAGTTAGCCGAACATTTATTTGAACCGCACCCCAAGCGGTGCCTTAGTGCGCGGTCCGCAGAGCATTTCGTTCTGCTTTTCGCCCACCGTACCATGTCATTGGAAAAAATTCTGATCGTTGAGGATGAGCCGATCGTCCGCAGCATTCTGCAGACTATTTTCCTGCGACATAAGTGCAGTGTGTCGTTTGCGACGACCATTGCGGAGGCCAACGCCGCCGTGGCCCGGGAGTCGTTCGACCTGATGATGCTCGATATTCGGCTGCCGGACGGCGACGGTCACCGGTTCCTGGATCAACTCGCCCTGTTGCCGGAACGGCCGTTGATTGTCATGGTCACGGGGCACGGGACGATTGATTCCGCCGTGGCCTGCATGCGGGCCGGGGCTTTCGACTATGTCCTGAAGCCTTTCACGCCCAGCCAGATCGACGTGATCATGAAGAAGGCGCAGACCTATCGCCAGCTGGTCAGCGTGAATCGGTTGTTGAGCGATGACCCGGAGGCGGAGGAATCGGGGGGGATGGTGGGTTCCAGTCCGGCCATGTCCCGTTTGCGGCAATTGATCGAGCGGGTTGCGCCCACGGATGCGACGGCGTTGATCACGGGGGAGAGTGGCACCGGAAAGGAGATGGTGGCGCGTGAGCTTTTCCGGCAAAGTGCCCGGAGAGGGCAGCCCTTCATCAAGGTAAATTGCGCCGCGATTTCGGAAAACCTGATCGAGAGCGAGTTCTTCGGCCACGAACGCGGGGCTTTTACCGGGGCGACCACCCGACGCGAAGGACGCTTCGAGCTCGCGAACCACGGCACGCTTTTGCTCGACGAGGTGAGCGAGATTCCAGCGGCGCTGCAGGCCAAGCTGCTGCGGGTGCTCCAGGAGCGCGAATTTGAGCGGGTGGGCGGGAGCCGGACCATCAAAGTCAACGTGCGCATCATCGCCACGTCGAACCGTGATCTCGCGAGCTGCGTGGAGAAAGGGGAGTTTCGCCAGGATTTATATTACCGGCTTAATGTGGTTCCGCTGCGGACGCCCCCGCTGCGGGAGCGACCGGAAGACCTTTTGTTCCTGGCCAACCACTTTCTGATTCGTTTCGCCCGCAAGCACGGGGTCAAGCCGACCGGGCTGTCCGACACCGCCAACGCCGCGATCCAAGCCTATGGTTGGCCGGGTAACGTCCGCGAACTCCAGAACACGATCGAGCGCGCGGTGATTCTGTCGGAGCCCGGCCGCCTCTTGCCCGCGTCGTTGCTCGGATTACCCGTGGATTTTCCGATGCCGGATTTATCCGCTCCGTTGGCGGCGGCGGAAGAGGTTTCCCAGGTGGCCGGGTCGGCCCCGTTGTTCCCCGCGGATACAGCGGCATTGGCGCCGGCCCCGCTTGCGCCCGTCGACGGCGGGGTGGTGCGTCTCGACGAATTGGAAAAGCAGGCCATTCTCTCCGCCTTGCGCCAAACCGGCGGCAACCGGATGCAGGCGGCCACGGCGCTTGGCATCAGTATCCGCACCTTGCGGAACAAATTGCACGAATACCACGAAGCGGGAGCGTCGGTTCCGGACAGCGTGGACGCTTAGCCGGAGCGGGCGGGGCGGCGGGGGGATCTTCCGTTTGCCCCGGGCAGGGCGGACGGGGTGGCTCTGCGCGGGCCCCGGCGGGCGGCGTCGCGCGGGGCAAGGCGGCTCCCGCGGCACCTCCGACGGTGACAGATCGGCCAAAAAAAGGCCGAGATTGCTTTCTCCGCCTAAACCTCCGCGGAAACGCGCCGATAAAGTGGCAGCGTTGTTACTGCCAACCCATTCGCCCATGCCCGCCATCGAGCAAATTTCACCGGTCCTGATTCAGAACAATATATCCCGTGCGGCCAGCGACGTCTTCAAGACCATGCTCGGCCTTGAACTTGTTCTTGGTATTGCTACCTCAAGTACGCCGAGCGATTCTCCGCGCCACGCGCCGGGGGGCGTGATTGAAACCGGGCCCCACATCGTGGGGGCGGTCGGATTTGTCGGTACGATCAACGGCTTGATTTATCTGTATCTCGACCTGCCTTTTGCCCGCCATTGCACCGCCCATATGCTGGGCATGAGCGACAAGGAACTTGAGCAGGCGGGGGATGAGGTGATCAACGACGCCATCGGGGAGATCACCAACATGACGGTCGGCAGCTTCAAGAATGGGCTCTGCGACTCCGGGTTTCCCTGCACCCTCACCATTCCGTCCATTCTGCGCGGCAGCAGCTTCTCCATCGAGCCCATCAGCTCGGTGATGCGACAAACTTTCCGTTTCGAATGCGGTGCCCACCGGGTGGTCGCCGACATCCTGATCAAAATCGGCGACTGAGCACCCAATACCACCATGCGTTACAAGATTCTCACCGTGGACGATTCCAAGACCGTCCGCATCATCGTCCGCAAGGCATTCAAGGGCTATGACTGTGACATTCTCGAGGCCGGCAACGGTGTCGAGGGCCTGGCGCTGGCCGCCAAAGAAATGCCCGACCTCATCCTGCTCGATGTCACAATGCCGGTGATGGACGGCGTCGAGATGCTCACCAAGCTCAAGGCCGATCCCACGCTCAAGGCGATCCCGGTAATGATGCTCACCGCGGAGGGCGGCCGGGATCATGTCCTCAAGATCGCCAAGATCGGCGTGCGCGACTACCTGGTTAAGCCTTTCAAGGAGGACGTTTTGATCGAAAAGGTCGGTCGCGTGATCGATCTCAAGCCGCTCTCCGATGCGCCCTCCAAGACGAAGTCGATCCTGGACGCCGCGGACATCGTAATCATCGACGACAAGCCCGCGATTATTCAGCAGATTCAGGACGGCTTGAAGCACACCCCGTGGCGGGTGCACGGCGTCGCGACACAGGGTGAGGCGATTGATTTTTGCGCACGGACGCCGCCCGACATCATCATCGTCAGCCTGTCCTTGCCGGAGGAATCGGCGTTCACGCTCTTCCGGTTGATCCGGACCAACGTGAAGACCAAGTACACCCCGGTTTTCGCGCTGGTCGTTAAGACCGAGGCACAGCAGCAGCAACAGGCGCAGACCCTGGGATTCTCCGCCATTGTAACCAAGCCGATCGACCTCGGCGAACTGGAGACCAAGATCGCCAAGGCGATGAACCTCGACACGTCGCAGCGCTACTTTGCGACCGAAGGGAACAACCTGGTGATGCGTCTCCCCGAGAACTGCTCGAATCCGGTGCTGGCCGAGGCGGCCATCTACCTTAAGCCCAAGCTCTCCGATGCGGTGGACGCCGGCCTGAACAAGGTGGTGATCGACATCCATCAGCTCAAGGCGCTCCACATGGGCGTGATCAAACTGCTCTTCTCGGCGATGCAAACCTGCCGCGAACTCGGCATGCACTTCGCCCTCGTCGGCAACGCGCAGATCATCTCCGAGTGTAAAGGATTCGAAGATACGCGCGGCTGGACCTTCTATGAGAGCCTGGACGAGGCCAAGGCGAACCTCGGCAAAGCTCCGGCGGGGGCCGCGCCCCAACTCGCGCCGGCCTGAGCCGGCCCGACGCCGTCCCCGCTTGTCCGGGGGGGCGGTTTTTTAAAAGAACACCGCGGGGCGCGTAGCGCCCAGACGGTGTTTGCCATGTCCGCGCGTTCACGTCCGGGCGTGCGATCAATGATTCCCGGCGGCCCTCGATAAGGGAGGTCCCGTTCGTTCGCCCGTAACTCACGTTCATTTTTTCCCATGCCCGCCAAATCCTTTCCCTTCCTTCCCGCCGGTTCCGTGGTCGCCGCGGTCCTGGCGATGCAGCTCCTTCGCCCGGCGTCCGCCGCCGCGGTCGATCCTAAACCTGACTGGACGACCGGTCTGGATTTGGTGACAGAGGGAGCCGTTGGCGGGCGGGGAGGCGCGGCCCGCGGCCAATCGTGGCACGGCCTTGCCTTGGCGAAAATTGCCTGGAATCCGGCCGAGCGCCCCGAGGGGGTTCACCTGCAGACCTATGTGAGCGTGTTGTCACTCATGGGCCGCGGGCCGTCGGAACGATTTCTCGGCGACTTTCTGGCGGCGAGTAACATCGAGGGCTTTGCAAGTACCCGGCTCTATTCGTGGTGGGCCGAGGCGAAGGCCGGGGATTGGAACCTGCGGGCGGGCGCACTGCTGGCCGACGACGAATTTTGCGGTACCGAGGCCGGGGGGAATCTCTTCCACAGTGCCTTCGGCTGGCCGGCGTTTATTTCCGCCAACACCGTGAACACGGGGCCCGCTTTTTACGTGGCAGCTCCGGGGGTGCGGCTTGAGCGCGGACTCGGGGCCGGCGCGACATGGCGGTTCGGCGTGTATGATGGCGATTCATTTGATTCCCCGGCGGGGGATCCGCAGTCGACGCGTCACGGGCTGCACTATCGGGTCGGTGGCGCCCAAGGTTGGCTGGTGCTCAGTGAGTTCAGTTTCGCCCCGGTCGGTGGCGCCAGTCGCGCTAAAGTCGGGTTTTGGTGGCATACGGCTGAGTTTGCCGACGTGCGTGACGACGTCGGTGGTCGCCGAATCGCCGATACGGGAAACGCGGCGCGCATGCATGCCGGGAATTTCGGCGGGTACGTGGTGGCGGAGCGGACCGTCGCGGGAAAATCCGGTGAAGCTGGGTGCGTCTCCGCGTTTGTGCGGGCCGGTTTAGCCCCGGTCGATCGGAACGCCCTGTCCTGGGTGGTGGACAGCGGGGTGGCTGTGACCGGGTTGTTGCCGGGACGTCCCTCCGACGTGGCGTCGCTCGGCTTGGTTTTTGACCGGTTTAGCCCGCGCTTTTCCAGTCATGCCCGGGCGTTGGATCCGGCGAGCCCGGCTCCGGACTTCGAGCACGTGGTGGAACTCAATTACAGCGCCGCACTCACGGAGCGCGTGTCGCTCCAGCCGGATTTCCAATTTATCCGCCATCCGGGGGGGAGTGCCTTGCGGCGCGATGCGTGCCTGTTTCTGCTCCGCGTGAAGGCGTCGTTCTGAAGCGGCCGAACCGGGCGGGGCGGGCACCGCAAATCGGCCGCGATAAATCTCCTCAAGATCCGAGCGGAGGAGCCGATTTAAATCCACGGATCGTGGCTCCGGCTCTCGGTGACCGATCCAGTCCATCCATGAATTCGCCGCGACCCGTGGTTTTTAACTTTATGAAGTTAAAACCGGTGTCAGCGGGGGCCAGCCGCTTCATCCTCGGCATGGTCGACGTCACGCGGGATGCGATACGATGCGGTCTCCGCATTACGGCGCCAGCCGTGCTGGCCCTGGCGGTCATTAATTGGAGCGTACTATGAAAAATCTCAAACTCGCCCTCAAACTCGCGGTCGGTTTCGGCCTGGTTATTCTGCTCGCCCTGCTTTTGGGTGGTTTCTCGGTCTGGCAAATGTCCACCGCCACCCTGCAGGCGACGGTGCTCGCCAGTGAAAAAGTTCCCGCCGTGGGGTTGGCCAACGGGGTGGAGCGGGCCGCCATGCTGACGATGTACGAAATCCGCGGGTTCGGCCTCACCGGCGAGGACGCCTATCACACTGCGGGGCTCAAGAATCTGGCCGAGGTAAAGTCGCAGCTGAAGGCGGCGAAGGAACTGGCCGAAAAATATACCGGCCTGGAGCAACTCAAGCGCGCCGCGGAAAAGGCGGAAGCCCGGACCCTCGAATACGAGCAGCTCGTCAAGGACACCTACGCGAACGACAAGTTGATCGAGGGTAACCGGCAGCAGATGGATCTCTTTGCGAAGGCCTTCATCAAGGTTTCCAACGAATTCATCGATTACGAGGTGAAGGCCTTTGACGCCGACACCAAGGCCGGCGCCGCGATGGAGAAGGTCCGGCAGGGCAACGGAAAGATCATCACGGCCAGCGAAGTCACCGACCTCGTGAACGACGTGCGGATTGCGGCCTGGCGCGCGCAAGCAGAGCGCGAACCGAAAATCATCGAGGCGGCTTACGGTGATTTCGAAAAGATTAAGAAGGACCTGGATGCTCTCCGGGCCCATTCGTCGCGGGCCGAGCAGGTGCAACAGATCAACGAATGCCAGAAGGCGGCCGATGGTTATTTCGCGGCCATCAAGAGCCTGGTGGCCAACTGGGTCGCCCGGGATGAGCTGGCCAAGAAGCGGGGCGTCGTGGGCGCGGCGGTCCTGGCCGAAGCGCAGGCTACGGCGGCCCTCGGGTTGAAGGAAACCGGTGATACATCCAAAGCCAACGCGCAGGCCCTCGCCAACACGTCCACGGTTCTGATCGGGGGGCTCGCGGGCACGGCGATTATGGGCGTTCTGATCGCCGTCTTCATGACCCGATCCATTTCCTTCCCGATCAAGTCGGTCGCCACGGCTTTAACCGCCGGCGCCGACCAAACCGCCGCCGCGGCGCGGCAGGTTTCATCTTCCAGTCAATCGCTGGCCGAAGGCTCCAGTGAACAGGCCGCCTCGCTCGAGGAGACGAGCGCTTCACTCGAGGAGATTTCCGGTATGACGAAGCGCAACGCGGAGAGCGCCACGCAGGCGAAGGACCTGGCCGGGCAAACGCGGGTGGCGGCGGACACCGGCGCTGCCGACATGGAGGAAATGAAGCGCGCGATGGACGCGATCAAGGGTTCCTCCGACGACATTTCTAAAATCATCAAGACGATCGATGAGATCGCCTTCCAGACGAACATCCTCGCGCTCAACGCCGCGGTCGAGGCCGCGCGCGCCGGCGAAGCCGGCATGGGTTTTGCCGTCGTGGCCGAAGAGGTCCGCAACCTGGCCCAACGCAGCGCCCAATCCGCCAAGGAAACCGCGGGCAAGATCGAGGACTCCGTGCGCAAGAGCGAACACGGCGTCGAGATCTGCGGGAAGGTCGCTCAGTCGCTGGGTGAAATCGTCGCGAAGGCCCGTCAAGTCGACACCTTGGTGGCCGAAATCGCCCAGGCCTCGAAGGAGCAGACTCAGGGCATTGAACAGGTGAATACGGCCGTATCGCAAATGGACCAGGTCACCCAGTCCAACGCCGCCGGCGCGGAGGAATCCGCCGCCGCCGCCGAGGAGCTTTCGGCTCAATCCGTCGTATTGCAGGAATCGGTGGCGGAACTGCTGGCCCTGGTGGATGGCGCCGCCCAAGCGTCCGGCCACCCCGCGACCGCCGTGCAACGGGCCGCCAAGCCGCCGACCACCAAAGCACTTCAGAAACCCGCCGGCCGCCTCGTGCGTCCGGTTGCGCCCGGCCACTTCTCTCCGCCGGCGCGCGGGCAAGCGGCGCTGACGTTCGCCGATGGCCCGATCCTGCCGGCCGTCAACGGGCGCCCGCCGGTGAACGGGAACGGGGATCATTTTGAGAGCTGACCCCCACGCTCCTTTAATTCGGCGGTCGCCGGGTCGGCCGCTTTCCCCGCACCCCCAACGTCAGCACCTCCTCCCTCCATGGCCACAACCACCACTCTAAAACCAGCGGTCTCCTCCGGGCAGGCCGGTTTGTCCGGAAAATATTTAACCGTCGTGCTCGACGGCGAGGCCTACGGCATCGCGGTGCTCAAAGTCCGCGAAATCATCCGCATTCAAAAGATAACGCCGGTGCCGCAGTTGCCCGAGCACGTGAAAGGGGTGATCAACTTGCGCGGCCGCGTGATTCCGGTCGTGGATCTGCGGATTCGTTTCGGCCTCAAAGCGGCTATGACCGAGCTCACCTGCATCGTCTTCGTCCAGATCGCGCTGACGGCCGAGCACAGTGTCCAGATGGGGCTGGTGGTTGATTCGGTCGAGGAGGTTGTCATCCTCGGTAAAGACGAGATCGAGCCGACGCCGGATTTTGGGGCGCAACTGAACACGGAGTATCTCCTCGGGATGGCTAAGGTGAAGGGGCAGGTGAAGACCCTCCTCGACATCGATCGCGTCGTTGCGCCGGATGCGATCCGGGCGATTACGGCCGCCGCGAATCCGTAGGGGGGATCGGCGGCCGGCGTTGCGCGGGGCGATTCACCAGGGCATCTCGGCCTTCGGTTTGCCGGCGCCGGCCGGCCGGACCGGCGGGTGCGCCTGCGGTGCCTGGCGGCCTCCGGGCCGTGGTGGGGGGGGCGTAGTGAATCAACTGATGCGACAGCAACATTGACCGCGCGGAGTCCGCAAACCACAAGGTGAGCGACGAAAGTCCCGATTTTCTCCATGGCGCCGAACTCACGCTTTCACATCCTCAATTGCCGGAAAAAAAGTCCGGCCCCTTCGGTTGCCCGGGGCGCGATCGCGGCCGGGGGGCGATTGAATTTAAACGCTGCGGGTGCAACGTGAGTCACCCGCGCGAGGCAGCACCGGGTGAAGAGGGGGCGCTGAGCGCGTCGGCGGTGCCGTGGGCGGGGCGGACCTCGATCCTCATTGTCGACGATATCGCGGCGGTGCGCTTGTCGATGCAGCGGGGGTTGCAGGGGGCGGGTTTTTACGCCGAGGCGGTGGCGGACGGAAGCGCGGCGCTCGCCCGGCTCCAGACCGTGGCCTTTGACTGGATCGTGACGGATATCTTTATGCCAGGGCGCGATGGTTTCGAACTGATCCGGCTGGCCCGGGGGCTTTATCCGCGACTGCGCATCGTCGCCATGTCCGGCGGACGCCGGGGTGGAGTGGATGGCTACCTGCGGGTGGCGCAATCGCTTGGAGCGGACCATGTCCTCGAGAAGCCTTTTACTTATCTCGAGTTGTTGGCGCTGCTTAAACCGTGAAATCCAGAATGAACGATCCGCGGTTGCACGGTGCTCTGCCGCCGCGGACGAACGATTACGGCGGAGTCGTTCCGCTGAGCTAGTCAGACGGGTATGCCTTTATCCTGCGAAAATCTTTTATTGTGCACGCAAGCGACCCCCGCGCAGGGCCCGGGCGGCCTTTGCCCATGACCGTGCGGCGCAACATCGCGGCCTATCTGCAGCCGGGGACCAGGCGGGGGGGCGTCTGGTCGGTGATCGCGCTCGCGGCCGGGTTGGCGTTGACGGTGACGTTGGCGCGTTACGAAAAAAATGCGGCGGAACGGGAGGCCCTGAGTGACTTTGAGGTGATATGCCGGAATTTCCGCCTCAACCTCGAACGTCGTTTGGGCGATTACGAGCAGGCGGTGCACTCCGGAGTGGCGTTCATGGCCGCCAGTGACCAGGTCAGCGCGGATCAATGGCGCCTTTTTTGTAATCACCAGGAGTTCGACCGACGGTTGCCGGGGATGCAGGGATTGGGCTACGTGATTTTGCTGCCCCGGACGGAACTGGCGGGGCACGTGGCGAGCGTGCGCGCCAACGACGACCGGGATTATCGGGTTTGGCCGGAAAGTGATCGGGAGTTCTTTTCCAGCGTCATCTACCTCGAACCCCGCTCGGAGCGAAACCTGCGGGCTTTGGGTTATGATATGCTGACGGAGCCCGTGCGCCGCTTCGCCATGGAGCACGCGCGTGATATCGATGAGGCTGTCCAAACCGGCAAAGTCCTCCTGGTGCAGGAGACCGACAAGGATGTTCAAGCCGGCACGCTGGTCTATATGCCCGTGTATCGGAAAGGGATGCCGGCGGAGACCGTGGCGGAGCGTCGGGCGGCGCTACAGGGTTGGGTTTACGGTCCCTACCGAATCGGGGATTTGATGCGGACCGTGCGCGAGGCCCAGCCGGAGCAGGGCTATCGCATAGAGGTCTTTGATGGTGATGGGCGTGATCGGTCCAATTTACTTTACGATAATCGCGGGGTTGGCGCGGTCGCGCGCGAGGGCAGCGAATTTCCGATTTTCGAGTATCCGATCCATTGGGCCGGGCGGCGCTGGTTGTTGCGATTTTCGGCGGCCTATCCCGGCGGTTTGCCCGCCGACTACACCCTCGCTTGGCTGATCCTCACGACTGGCACGATCTCAAGCCTCTCCTTTTTCGGGTTGTTTGTATCGCTGTTCAGCGCGCGTCATCGGGCACACCGTTTGGCGGACGAGTTGACCGAAAGCCTGCGCCTGAGCGAGGAGCGCTGGAAGTTTGCGGTCGAAGGCTCCGGGGACGGGGTTTGGGATTGGGACCTCGTGACCAACCGCGTGGTCTACTCGAAGCTCGGGAGTGAAATGCTCGGGCTTGAAGGGCAGACGGTGGGTTCGGTCTACGACGAGTGGCGGCAGTTGGTCCATCCCGAGGACTTGCCGCTGGTGCTCGCAGAGGTGCAGGCGCATTTCGACGGGCGCGTGGCGGTGTACCGCAACGAGCACCGCGTGCGGATCAAGGGCGGCGGTTGGAAGTGGATCCTCGACCGCGGGCTGGTGGTCAGCCGGGATATAGCCGGCGGGCCTGCGCGCATGATCGGAACGCATAGCGATATTACGCCGCGCAAGCACGCGGAGGCGGCGCTGGCGGAGAGCGAGCGCAACTACCGTTTGCTCTTCGCCGGTATGCTCGACGGTTTTGCGGTCCATGAAATCATCCAGGATGACGGTGGCCGGCCGGTGGATTACCGGTTCCTCTCGGTTAATCCCGCTTTTGAGCGTCTCACCGGCTTGCGGGCGGCTGATGTCGTCGGGCGCACCGTGCTGGAGGTCATGCCCGACACGGATCCGTTGCTGATCGAGCGTTACGGCCGGGTGGCGATGAGCGGTATGGGACAGGAGTTCGAACAGTACATGGCGAACCTACACCGCCATTTCGAAATCTCTGCGTTTAGTCCGAAGCTCGGCCAATTTGCCACCGTCTTCATCGACATTACCGAGCGCAAGCGGGCGGAAGTCGAATTGCACAAGATCAGCCGCACGCTGGAGCAGGCGCCGGTTTCGATCATGATCACCGATACTGCGGGGGCCATCGAGTACGTGAACCCGTGGTTTACGCAGGTTTCGGGTTACACGTTTGAGGAGGTCCGGGGTAAAAATGCGCGCATCCTTAAGACGAGCTTTACGCCGCCCGAGGTGCACCGCGATTTGTGGCGGAGCGTCACGTCCGGCCACGTGTGGCGGGGTGAGTTGCACAACCGCAAGAAGAGCGGCAGCGTCTATGTTGAAATGGCGGTGATCGCGCCGATCGTCGGGCCTGACGGCCAGGTGACGCATTTCAGCGCGATCAAGGACGACATCACGGCCCAGAAATTGGCGGAGGCGGCGCTGCGCGAGCGCGAGGGTCTTTTCCGGGTCGTCTTCGATGGCAGCCCGATCCCCATCTTGATTTCGACGGGCGAGGAAGGCCGACTGATCGAGGTCAACGCCTCGACGGTCGCCCTCTTTGGTCACTCGCGCGATGCATTCATCGGCAAGACGATCGAGGAACTCGGGCTCTGGGAAAATCCGGAGCAGGGGGTGAAATTCTTCCAGGAGATTGCCGAGCGGCAGTCGATCGGTGGCGTGGAGGCAAAAATGCGCACCCAGTCCGGGGACGAGCGCATCATGCTTTGCTCGGGGCGGCAGATTATCGTCGGCGGCCTGGCCTGTGTGCTGATGTCGGCGATTGAAATTACCGCCGTCCGCCGCGCGGAAAGCGAGCAGGCCCGGATGCAGGAGCGGGTATTCGAGGCGCAGAAGTACGAGGCCTTGGGTACGCTGGCCGGCGGCATTGCCCACGATTTCAATAATATCCTGACGGGCGTCATCAACTACACCGCTCTCGCCGAGGCGGACTGCCCGCCGACCCATCCGCAGATCAAGGAGTTTCTCGGCGAGGTGCTGTACTGCGGCAATCGCGCCAAGGATCTGGTCCGGCAGATCCTGCTGTTCAGTCGTTCGGAGGATGCGGAGCGGGTGCCGCTCAGCCTGCAGCATGTAATCGGTGAAGCGATTTTCCTGCTCCGTTCGACCATTCCGGCGTCCGTAAAAATCCGGACCGACCTCGACAAGGCGGCGCCGGTGGTCCTCGCCAACGCGACGCAAATTCACCAGGTGATCGTCAACTTGGGGGTAAATGCCGCCCATGCGATGCAGGAGCAGGGCGGGGTTCTGACGGTGAAGTTGTATCAACGCCTGCTGGACGAAACCCACCTGCAGCAGCTCACCACGCTTGCGCCCGGCCTGCATGTTTGCTTGGAGATTTCCGATACCGGCACGGGGATGGACCCCGAGGTGGTGCCGCGTATTTTCGATCCGTTTTTCACCACGAAAAAACGCGGGGAAGGCACCGGTTTGGGCCTTTCGATTGTGCGGGGTGTGGTACACAGCCACGAGGGCGCCATCACTGTGCAGAGTACCGCCGGCGTGGGCACGACCTTTGAGATCTTGCTGCCTGTGCTGCCGCTGGCGGCGGTCAGCCAGGATCAGGAGTACGAGGAGATTCCGCGCGGCGACGGGCAAAGGATTCTCCTGGTGGACGATGAACTCACCGTCGCGGAGTCGCTTCTGATCATGCTCGAACGTCTGGGCTACCGCGTGAGTATGTTCACGAGCCCGGAGATGACCCTGAGCCGCTTCCGCGCGGCGCCGGATGATTTCGACGTCCTCCTGACCGACTTTCAGATGCCGGGCATGACCGGCATGGCGTTGGCCAGCGCCGTCCTGACCCAGCGGCCGACGATGCCGGTGCTGGTGGCGAGCGGTTTCTCGGGTGGAATGACACCGGAGAAGATGCTTGCCGCGGGCGTCGCGGGCTTTTTCGAAAAGCCGATCGATCTGTACCGGCTGGCGGTGACGCTCGCGAAGGTCATGCCCCGTTAACGGGGCCCGGCGCCGCGGCGGTCGCCGCCCGGCGTGACGCCGCGGTGGAGCGATTTCACGGCCGGCCGCGCGAAAAGCATCAATTTTTGCCAGGATGTGCCGAATCAACCGGGTGACTCCTCGTCTCCACCCCATCCGGTTATGTCCATTCCCTCGGAATCTTATCAGGCGTTAGGTGACGCCATTGAACGCCTCGCCGCGGAATCCATTTTGGCCCAAGCGGGCCGGGACGACGGCCTCGTGCCCGCGTACAGCCTGCTCGGTGACTTGCGGGACCTTTGCTCGACGGATGCGGAACTGCTCCAGCCCGTCGTCGCGTTGCACCGACTCTGTGAGCGACACCTGGATACGGCGATGCCCTTTGATGCCGAGTTGTTGAAGGAGTTGCGCCGTGTGGTCGCGTGGTTGCCCGGGGCCGTCGCCAAGGCCAAGGAGGGGGAGGGGATTGCCCCGCCGCCCGCGCTGGTCGTCGCTGCCTCTCCGACTGGAGAAAGTCAAACCGCGGCGGGGTCCGAGGTGATGCTCAATCTGAACCTGGACGAGAACCGCGAACTGCTCGGGGAATTCTTCAGCGAGGTCATGGACCATCTGGCGCAGATCGAATCAGTGCTGCTGGCCCTCGAGTTAAACCCCGACGACCCGAATTCGCTCAATGCCATTTTTCGCTCGTTCCACACGATCAAGGGCAACGCCGGTTTTCTCGGTTTGAAGCCCATGCAGACGCTCGCCCACGAGGTGGAGTCGTTGCTGGATCTCGCGCGCAACCACAAGCTGCGCCTGAGCTCGCCGATCGTGACGGAAATTTTGCGCAGTCGGGATGCTTTGCTCACGCTCAACCAGCAGGTGGGGCGTGCGCTCGAAAACGGGCAACTGCCCGATCAGGTGGTGCCGGTGGGGCACCTCGTCGCCGCGGTAAAACGTCTTGCCGCCGGGGCGAATGAGGTTGAGCCGTTTGCTCCCGCTCCGGCGGGAGTGGCTCCGGCGCCGCGGGAAGTCCCCGCGGCGCCCCCCGCCGTCCCGGTCGCGGCGGTGGCCGTCGATTCGCCGGGGCCTGACCCGGAGACTCCGATCGCCACGGAGGTCGCCCCTGCCGCCGTCCCCGGCAAAGTCGCCGGGGGAGATTCCGCCACGGGCGTGCCCGCGGCCAAGGCGGCGGGTGGCGCCACCGTGCGCGTCAATACGGAGAAACTTGATACGCTGATGAACGTCGTCGGCGAACTGGTCATCGTGCAAAGCCAACTGCAGGAGACGGCGCGTGCCACCGATCCCGCGACCGGCACGCCGTTGCAGCGCAATATCGCGCAACTGAGCCGGCTGACGAAGGAACTGCAGGGGACCGCGATGTCGCTGCGCATGATTCCGATCAAGGCCACGTTCCAGAAAATGGAGCGGGTGGTCCGCGACCTGGCCCGCGATTTCGGCAAGAAGGTGACTTTCGTGACGAGCGGCGACGAAACGGAACTCGACCGCACCGTGGTCGAAGAGATCGGTGATCCGCTGGTGCACATGGTGCGCAATGCGCTCGACCACGGGCTCGAGCCCACCGCCGCCCGTGTCACCGCGGGCAAAAACGAGACGGGCACGCTGCAGCTCAAGGCCTACCATCAGGGTGGCAACATCGTGATCGAGCTGGAGGACGACGGCCGGGGCATGGACCCGGATCGCATCTACAAAAAGGCGGTTGAAAAGGGGCTGATTGCCGCCGGCGCCGTCCTTAGTCGCGACGAGATTTTGGCGCTGATTTTAGCCCCGGGATTTTCCACCGCGGAAAAAGTCACCGCCGTTTCCGGACGAGGCGTGGGAATGGATGTGGTGAAACGGAACATCGAAAAACTGCGCGGCAAGATCGAGATCTCCTCCGAACTTGGACGCGGCTCCATTTTCCGGCTCAAGCTGCCCCTGACGATGGCGATCGTTGACGGTCTCGTGGTGCGGGTCGGCGCGGACCGTTTCATCCTTCCGACCATGTCGGTGCAGATGGCCCTGCGTCCGCAAAAGGAGAATCTTTCGATGGTGCAGGGCCAGGGCGAAGTCCTTGACCTGCGCGGCCGGCTTTTGCCGGTCCACCGGCTGAGCCGTTGTTTCAAGATCCCAGCTGACGCCGCGAACCCGTGGGACGGAATCATCGTGATCGTCGAGCATGGCGGGAAGGCGTATGCGTTGCTCGTCGACGAGATGGTCAGCAAGCAGGAAGTCGTGATCAAGAACCTCGGGGCCTTCATGCACGGCCTGCCCGGTGTCGCGGGTGGCGCGATTCTCGGTGACGGCAGCATCGCGTTGATCATCGATCCCGGCTCGCTCCTGAAGGCCGCCTGAACTTCACGGCCATGTCCGACCTTCATCCCCCCTCGCTCGAACAGGTTTGCGCCAGCGCGGTCCGGTTGCCGTGTGCGCCGGCGATGTTGCCGCGGCTCGCGGAGGTGCTGCAGAAGGAGGACAGCTCGGCCTCCGACATTCAGGAAATCATCGAGCTCGACAGCGCGCTGGCGGCGTCGACGTTGCGCCTCGCCAACTCGGCGTATTTCGGTGGCCACACGGTCGACACGCTCGAGCAGGCGGTTATCCGGCTTGGTTTGAAGGAAGTGTACCGTTTGGCCGCATTGGCGTTGGTCAACCGCTGGGAGACCGGCCACGCCGTGGCGCTACGGTGCGAGCCCGGGGACTTTTGCCGCCATTCGCTGTGCACGGCGCTGGCCGCGGAGGTGTTGGCGGAGAAGACGGGGAAAATCGATCCGCAGGTGGCGTACACCGCCGGCCTGATCGTGGATCTCGGCAAACTCGCCCTCGCGCAAAGCTGTGCGGCGTTTTATCCGGCCGTCCGGCGGTGCTGCGAGCAGCCCGGCTGCACGTGGGAACAGGCGGAAAAAATGACGCTGGGCTACAACCACGCGCAGGTGGGTGGTGTTTTGCTCCGGCAGTGGCGGTTCCCGGAGATCTTTGCGCAGGCGGCCGAATTCCAGTTTCATCCGGCCGAGGCACCGGCTGCGGCGCGGACGCTCCTCGCGCACTTGCATGCCGCCAAGTACCTCGCGACCACGATGGGGCCGGGCGTCGCGGAGGAGGGGTTCCTCTTTGAATTGCATGGCGAATTTCTCGCCGAGTACGGCCTGGGGGCCGAGCTGGTGGAATCGGCGATGCCTGATTTGCTCGAGCGAGCCGCCAAACGCCTGGGCGGCAAGCTCACCCACGGCGCAGTCGTGCTTTGAGCGCGACGGGAGCGCCCCGTGGTTCTCAGTGACGCGGGCGATAAACCGCCGGCGAGCGATTCGATTTCAGATTGATCGGCTCGGGCGCGGTCAGGTTTCAGAGCCGATTAGGCAGGGTTAAATGGGGGCTTAGAACGTGCCCTTGATGCCGGCGCCCAGCTGCACGCCGTAGTCCGCGCTGCTGAAGAACCGGGCGTAGGCCGGCGTCGCCGAACCATAGCGGAGTTGGACGTTGCGGGCATCGAAAACGTTCCGGGCGTTGACGAAGAAAGACAGGCGTTTGCCGAACTGGTAGTCGAGGTTCAGGTCGAGCTGGGTTCGGGGCGCGGTGTAGTTGAATGCGTCCGGACCGAGTCCGATGAAGGCCGCATTCTTCTGCTCTCCGCGCCAGTTCCACTTGGCCATGAAGGTGAGGGCTTTTCGGGCGAACGTGACGCCCCAGCTTCGGCTGTCCCGGATGAAGCCGCTGAAATCCGCCTGCCGATCCCCCTCCAGCGTGAGTTTGGTGGCATTCATGAAAACCGTGAAGTGGCGTCCCCATAAACCCAAAGGGGCCAGCGAGTGCCGCGCGCTGAACTCGACGCCCGAGATCCGCGCGTTACCGGAGTTGATCCGCGTCGTCATTTCGTAGCCGATATACTTGGAATCCAACCCGAGGACTTCCACGTCGGCCGCCGTGCTCAGCCGTACTTCATTGGCGAAGAAGTTTCGAATTTGCTTCCGAAAAGTCCCGGCCGTAAACGTGCCGCCTTGATCGGTGTAGTACTCGAGGGAGACATCATAGTTGTCCGCCGACCATGGTTTCAAGTTGGGGTTGCGCACCGTCATCGTACCGGGAATCACGCCCGGATTGGTCAACTGGTCGTCGGTCAGATCCCGCTCGTTGATGGTCACGTTCGGGATCACTTCATTGAAGTCGGGCCGCCCGTACGTCTTCGCGTAGGCAGCCCGCGCGAGAAAATTCTCCGTGAGGTTATAGGTAAGGTGCAGGCTGGGATAATACCCGTCGTAGGAACCGCTCGCTTGGTTGCCGCGCTCCCGCCGGATCAATCGCAGCTCTTCGATGGAACCGGCGGCGCCGGCCTCCGGTTTACGGATCCGCTGGCCCAGGGTGTTGCGCGCAAATGTACCGCTGGCCGTGCGCTGAAACGCGGCGCCGGGATCAAAGAACGGACCTTCGCCCTCATCCTGCGTCTTTTCAAAGCGCACGCCGGTCAGAACCTTCAGTCGATTGCTGAAGAGCTGCATCTCCGTCTGGGCATAGTAGGCTGTAACCTTCTCCCGGAGGTGCTCGGACGTTGTGATTTGCGACGTTGCCGCCGCCACCACCTGCGCGGGCGTCTGCGAAAACAGGGTCGGGTCCGCTTTGAACGCCCGCGAGGCCCGGCCGACGTTGATGAAATGGATATCGCGCGCGCCAAAGCCGGAGTCCTGTTTGACGTAGACCTGATATTGGTAGGGCGCGGCGGAGAGGTTGCCCTGGGATCCGTTGTAGGTGTAGCTGCTCGCCGGGATACGGTTGTCGCGAATCTGCACGCGCTCGAGGCCGCCGATTTGCAGCGCGGCCGGAAACGAGAGGAACCCAAGCCGCCGCCGGATGCTAACGTCACCGGATGCCGCATTGTCCGTGACGTCGCGCAGGGAGATCGTGGCGGTCGTGACCCGGTAATTGCCGATATTGTTGAGATCGACCTCGCGGCCGTCATTGAAAAATCCCCGGACGACGGTCGGCGAATCGCCGTTTCCGGGGGGGGCGATGTTCGAAAGGGCGATGCGCACAGGCTGGTCGAGCGTACCCGCGACGCTAACGAAGAACCAGCCGTCCGAGCCGCCACGGAATTTGGTCGACGAAGCCGAGCGACTGAGGGTGGAGTTTATCCGCCAGTCACCATTGTCGTAACGATAACGGATTTTTCCCGCGTTCGTCCTCTCGTACCGGTTGGTTGAATTTCCGGCGAGGTTCACGCTGCCCCGGCCCGTGGCCCCGCTGGAGTAGTCGCTGCCATAAGTGAACGGCACCCCGCCGGCCGCCACCGTGAGGGTGGGCGTCCCGGTCGTGCCGGTCAGCGCGCTGCGGCTGACGTTCGCGACTTGCGCGTGGAAATCGCTGATGTCCAGACCGACCGACAGCACCGAGTTTTTCGTCACCCGCCAGTCGGCGTTGAGGCCGAAGGCTTTTCGCCAGGTGTACCTAGGGGCATCGACAATCACGTCGCTCGAGAGAAACGGAGAGCTGAACGAGGCCGTCGTGCCCGTCGCCGCGGCCGCCCAAGCCGACTGATGGATGCGCTGCTCGTTGTAGAAATTCGACGTCATGCCGGTAACGACCACCCCGAAGTTCTTGCCGATCGGGAGCGTGTAATCGAAATCGAAGTTGGGGAGAATCTTGTAGGTCTCTTCGTCAAACGTGTACGGGTCCTTGGTCTTCATCCGCAGCGAATTCCCGGAGAGATAAAAGCGGTAGCGGAACTCGGCGCGGGTGCGTTCGAAGGCGCTCTTGCTGATCATGTTGATCGATCCGCCGAGTGAATCCGCGGCGGACGAGGGGGTCGGGACCTTGGAGACCTCCACGCGGGAAATATTGTTGATCGAGGTTTGCGAAAGGTACGGGGCGCGGGAGGATCCGGTGTAGTTCGCATTGGAGGACTGCGCGCCATCGGTGGAGATTGAGGTCAGGTTGGGGGAGAAGCCCCGGAGGGAAACGGACAGTGCCTCGGCGTCGCCGTAGTTTACGGCCACGCCGGGAAGGAACTTGATGAATTCGCCGAGATTTCCCTCCTGCACATCACCGAAGGTGTCGGTCGCCACGACACTCTTGATGTTGGCCGCGAAGCGCTGCTCGTTGGTCGCGAGTGCCGCGCCTTCGGTTTCCTTCGAATTGGAGACAACGAAGGCGTCGAGTTTTACCGGGCCGGTGTTCTTTCCGTACAAGGCGGCACTGCTCAGGTTTATGTCCTGGACCACCGTCTGGCCGGCGCTGATCTGCACCGCGATTTGCTGTGGATCCAGTCCAGTGTAGAAGATTTCCAGGACGATTGGACCGACCGGAACGCGGTTGAGATGATACTCGCCGAACTCGTCGGTGAAAGCGACGACATCGGTTCCCTTTACGGCGATTCGTGCGTTATTCAGGTACCGGCCAAGCGCGTTATTTTGGACCCGGCCGGAAATTGCGCCGGAGGATTGGACGGCCGCGGCGACGGGGATGCGCTCCTCGGCCCGCAGCGCCTGACCTTGGGCCAGCACGAAAACGATGCCGGCGGTTAAGTAGTCCAGGGAGGGGTTTCGTTTCATGGGTGGCTTTGGTTCCCTCGGTTTGAGTGGGCCGGGTGTAGGCTCCTGCTGGCCCGTGGCTTTATTCGCAGTCTGGCGGTGTGCGCTGCGAACACAGGTCACCGGGCTCCTGCAATTGGCCCTAAGCGACGGAAGGGGTATTTGTTCGTCGCGGATCCATCTCAGCCGTTGAAGTGAAATGGTGCGAGATCAAATGCGCCGGTGTCCTTTATTGAGAGATTCGCGGCAGCGTTTTCAGGAACGTGATCAAGTCGGCGGGCGCATTTGGATCGAGCGCCGGTTGCTTCAGCGAGTTTGCGACCGCCTCAGGTTTGGCGTTGGCTGCGCGTGGCACCAGAACCTCGCGCCCATCCATGGTCCCGATGATGAATGGGTCCGCCGGTTCCCGGGTAATCTTCCCCTTCCTGGTTTCGCCCAACTTGTTTTCGAGGCGAAATGAATCGTCCTCGCGGGCGATTCTGGCGTCGGGGCATGCAATCCCCTTGAGCAGATCGCGCAGGTTCCGAATCTTGCGGAGGGAGGATCGATCGGGGCCGAGTTTGGCGCCGGCCTCGCCCACGCGATGGCAGCTCACCCGACGAGGGCCCACGCAGCGTGGGTGTCGGTCTTGAGTCTCGCGCGCAGTTTGGCGGTGAGCACCGGGATTTCGGCGCCGGGTTGGAGCTGCGACCACGCGCCGATCGGGCGTGGCCCACTTTGGCCTCTGGCTCAAACGCGGTTTCGAAAAAAATCCATCCGCTCAGGAACGCATTTTCGAGGGGAAGTCCTTCGCGGGTTGTCTCGGAAGAACCTCGCTCCGCCTTTAGCCCCCGGGGGCTGCGGGCTCCATCGTGCAGCGCCGTGTTGCCTGTTCCTTAGCGGAGTGGATCCCCGCTTTCCGGTTTCGCGGCAGTGTAGGTGTCCGTTCGTTTTCGGAGCAGTTGCGCGGCCGCCCGCTCATGCGCCTCGGCCGCGGCGATTTGCCGCCGCCGCCGGTGATCGGTGGCGATTTCAAAATGGAGCGCGGCGTAGGGTACGGCTTGGACGAGGGGGATTCGTCGGGCGAGATTGCGCCGGATCCTTGCCATTTCCGCGCGGGTCTCGGCGATTGCGGGGGCCGGTCCGAAAATCTGTTCGGCCCGCTCCAGTCGCCGCGTGGCATCGGTCTCGTCGCCGCGGAGGAATGCGACCAGCGCGGGTCGGGTAAAGCCGAGGCGCAGGTTGGGGTGGCGTTGGCAGACGTCATCAACGCGGGCCTGCAAGGCGTTCGTGTCGCGCCACCGCGCCAGGGCGTTTTGGTAAGGCTGCCAGCTGATGGCCAACAGGCCAAGCCCGGCGGCCGCCCACCAATGAGTGGACCGGGTTGGTCGGGCGACACCTACGGCGAGGGCCACCGCGCCGAGGCAGACGACGGGCAGGGCATACCGGTCGCAGGCGCTTTGTCGGGGATCGACGATGCCCAGGAAGGGAGCGAGGGCGAGCACGGCCAGCAGGAGGAGCTTGCAGGTAAGCGCCCGGGTACGAGGGTGACCGAGCAGCAAAACCACGGCTCCGGCGAGGCCGACGAGCAGCCAGATTGGTTGCGCGGGGCCCGCGTTCTCAGCGTAGAAAAAGGATGTCGGCCCGGGCCAAAGGAGCCGGCAGACATACCCGGTGAACGTTTCGCTGCCCCGGGCAATTCGGGCCACGAGATCCTGGTCCGCCCAGGCCGGCAGGGCGGGGTGTCCGGCGGCGGGATCCCGGGCCGCCGTTAAATTCGCCAGTCCAACGATAACGGATACGGGGACCCACCAGGCCGCGTCCGGCAGGGCCGACCGCAACGTGCGCGCCCGCCCTTCGGGGGAGGACAGGAGTAGTCGGGCCAGTAATAATTGAACGGAAAGAAAGAGGTGGATCGGGTAAATCAGAAGCGCGGTGGCGTATAAGGCCGCGGCCTTCAGGCGGTGCCACCCTGCCGAGGGCTGGGTGCGGCGCAGCGTGCAGCGGACGGCAAGCAGCGCGGCGCAGGTGCTGGCGAGGTAAAGCAATCCCGAGGCCCAGCCGACGGTTTCAGCGAGGAGCGGATGACCGGTGGCCAGGGCAACGGCGAGCGTCGCAAGGCCGATGCCCGCAGGAGCGGTGGGCCCTCTTTCTTCAACCCACGCGAGTGCGATGGAGAGCAGTAGGCCCGCATTGACGACCGCCAGGAGCAAGCTGGCGGCGTGAAAATAAAAGGGTTCGAGCCCACCGGCGGCGAAGAGAGCGTCGAACATCATCCACCCCGCCGGAATATATCGGTGAATGTAGGTCATGTCCGTCCAGGCCCAGACGACCGTAGCCAAAGATCCGCCCGTTAGGTTCGGGTTGAGGAAGATGTTGATGTCATCATCGAAATGAACCCAGTCATGACCAAGGACCGGGGCGTTGCGCAAGATGACCACCGCCGCGAGGGTGCCGTAAGCGGCGGTGCGCAGCCAGGACGGTCCGGTCGGGCATTCGGACCGGGTCTTCTTCGGCGCAGCAGTCAGCAGGGTCGGATCAGATCCCTTCGGCTCGTGGCATGGCATAGGTGAAGAGTAGGCGGCTGCCGACCGTGCCACGGGTCAGGGCGGAGGCGAGCCTGTCTTGCACGACGGCTTTGGGTGCAACCGGGCGACGCTTTGAGGCCGGAGGTTGCGGCTGATTGGCCGGGGTGCGGGTTTGAATCCGCCCGCTTTCCCAGGGCGCCGGATCCGGCAGGCCCACGCCGCCCGCGCCCTTCAGGCCATGGCATGCCCTCTCCGGGGCATGCCGTGAGGCACACCCGTTGATACTTTCCCGCTTCACCGTTCCGCTGCCTGAGCCGGTGCCGTGCGCAGCGGTGCTTGAAATTAAAATACAACCTGCATCCGGCTCATGAAGCGGCCCTGCTGCTTGAGGGGTCCGGCCGGATTGCCGAGATAGTAGTCCAGGCTGAACTTGATGTCGTCGCCCTTGAGGAAGTAGTTCGCCCCGTAGATCCAAGTCGCGCTCGTCGTGCCGCTGAGCGTGGTATTCGCGTCGAAGGTCTCGTATCGGATCAGCGCCTGGAGGCGCTTCGGAATCAGGTAATAGGCGCCGAGGAGGGACCAGCCGTCGGATCGGATGCCGGTGCCGTTGAGGCGATTTTGCAACGAATGCAGGTACTCCACGTTGAGGTCCCATCGCCCCAGGGTCAGCTGGGTGTCGAGGCCCCAGGCTGTACGCCAGCCGGTGAACGCCCCCGTGTCGTTTGACCAATAGCCGTTGGTGGCGAGGGAGAGCTTATCGGTGCCCTTGGACCAGGGGGTGACGCCGACGCGACCGGCGTACATGAACTGGCTGTTGTCGTTATTGCCGTTGTTGACCCCGTTGCTGTTGTAGGCGCCGACGTTGTAGGTGATGGTTTTGTCGGCGACGCTGCCGAGCAGGGCGACGCCGATCTGGCGGCCCACCGTCATCATGTCGCTGGGCAAGGCCCGCTCGACGAGCGGGGTTTTGGTATCCGAGACCAGCTGCTCGTAGCCGAACGCGCTCTTGAATTGGCCGAGCTGAAGATTCGCAGCTTCGTACTTGGTCCAGGCGACAAAGGCATCGGCGAAGCCCCCGCGATACGCGGTGTTGCCGGCGATGGAGTTGTTGCCGAAGTCCGGCTGGACGGTGAGTTCGAAATTCTCCGCGAAGGTCGCCTTGGTGGTGATACGCGCGCGCCGGAGCAGGATGCGATTGTTGATGCCGTTATAGCGGGAATCCGGCGTGCCGCCGAATTCGGCGTGGGTGTGCACGAACCCGCTGATGGTGAGCTTCGGCTCGCTTCCGCCGGCCTGGACCAACGTGGGCGGCGACTTTCCGTCCCCGCCGAGCTGGCGGTTCAGGATGTTGAATTCTTTGATCGTCGGGGCGAGATCGCCGGCGCCGCCGGTTTCTCCGAGCCGGGCTTCGATCCGGGCCAGCTGTTGTTCGAGTTTCGCAAGCCGGCTTTCCAGCGTCGCGGTATCCGTTTGGGCTGCGATTGCCGTCGAGAGGATGAGGAGGAGGAAAAAGGGAAGGCGAAGGTGGAACTTCATGGTCGGGGGATCTCCGAGGAGGATGGCGGTGGTGCCAGAGGATCGCCGGGGTGGCGCGTGGTTGTCGTGGGGTGTTGAGTTGACCGGAGGGCATTCTCCACGGCAAACCAAGGGAGTAACCTGCGGCGAGGGTAGGGCCTGGCTGGTGACGGGCGACCGTTGTCCGTGGCTCCGGTCCGGGTTCCGGGGGTCAGCCGGTCAGCAGGCACCGACTGGTCGCGATCGGCGTCTTGAGTTCAAGCGAGCCCGAGGAAATTTCCAGATGGATGGTGCGGTTGACGGTGCCGCCGACGTCGCGTTGCCGTACGACGAGGCCTTGTTGGCTGAGATAGGTCAGGGTGGCGGCGACATTCCGATCGCCAATCTTGAACGGGTCATGGCCGCTCAGCACGCTGGCGCCGCCACAGACGAAGAGACGCATCCGGGCAGGGTGGGCCTTGAGGCCGTAGAGGGCGTTGAAAAAGATCGGCAGTCCGGTGTCGGCGAACATTCCCGGCTGCGCGGCGGCCTTTTGCGGGGAGAGCGTTGAATCGGGCAGGAGGATGTGCAGGAGCCCGCCCACCTTCATCACGGAGTCGTAGGCGACGATGCCGACGCAGGAGCCGAGCGCGTAGGTGCTGAGGACCATCTGCGGATTGTTGGAGACGGCCATGTCGCCAACCCCGACGACGACGCGTTGGGTGAACAGCGATCCGATGGTGGGTGAAGCCATGGTTTAGAGGGTTGCCGGTCGCATGGCGGCTCCGGGCAACCGGAGGAGGGGGCGGGGTGGGCTGGACCGGCACGGGGGCCAAACGTAAGACATGGGAGGAGAGGGCGCGCCCGCGTGGAAATGCATCGGGCTCGAAATTACATGCGACGCGTCCGGCGCTAACTTGAGCGCGACTTGCCGGGCATTGGCCGGATTTTCCAGCCGGCGAGGGCAGGTTCAGGTGTAGACCAGCAATTGATGACTGATCGGGGTCGTTTCGTTGTGGCTGTGGATCTTGGCGATCATCGGCTGACTGAGCCGTTGCCCTTCGCCGACGAGGAGCAGCCCGTGCGGGCTGTAGATGCCGTTGGCCAGGACCATGCCCGGTTCCAGTTCATTGAGGAGGATCTCCCTTACCTGGCGTGGCAGATGGGATAGATTCGTCGCCTTCAGGAAGAGACGGACGGCCTCGGGATCGTAGGTGGTGCCGGACTCGGCGAGGAGCTTTTCGGTGGCCTGTGCCTTGGAGAGGCCGGACTCCGCGTAACCCACTGCCACCGCCAGGCAGCGGGCAGGCCAGGGGATCGCATTGCCGGCAAGGCCATCGGGGAACCCGCGGCCGTCGAAGCGCTCGTGGTGCGCGCGGATGACTTCCCCGACGCTGCCGCGATTATCCAGCAGCGACGAGAGCGTCTGGCTATAGACCGGATGATAGTGGAGGGTGGCCAATTCCCTTTTGCTCAGTCGGTCCGGCGTTTGCCGGAACGTCCGTAGCATTTCCCGGCTGACCCCGATCAGGCCGATGTCGCAGAGCCAGGCGGAGGAACGCAGGGCATGGCGTTCGTCCGCGGTAAAGTGATCGGTCAGGGCCATCTGCTTGGCTAATTCCACGAGCACCTTCAATTCGCCGCCGAGGATCGGATCGAAGGTTGTGAGGATGCGGCGGCACAGCTCGAGCGAGTTTTCGTAGTTGGTCGCGAGCTCGCGATTGGCCGCGTCGAGTTGCCGGTGCTGGACCTCCAGTTCCCCGATGCGCTCGGCCAGAGTGCAGTTGGCGGTGGTCAGCTGGCCGTTCAATCGCTGGGTTTCTTCCTGCAGCCGGGCGTTGCTGGCGATCAGATCGTGGCGCTGGATCGCGTTGCATACGGTGGCGATCAACTCCTCGTGCAGCCAGGGCTTCGCGATGAAGCGGAAGATTTCTCCCTTGTTGATGGCCTCGATGATCGTCGGTACGGAAAACACCGCGGTGATCAGAATACGCGAGGCGTGCGGACGGATGCGCCGGCTATCGACGAGAAAGTCCAGACCGAGCATCTCGGGCATGGCCTGGTCGGAAATGATCACCGCGAAGTCGCGTTCACCCAGAATCGCGAGGGCCTTCAACGGATTGGTGCAGGCGACGACGGAAAAGCCCTGGCGCTCGAGCGACAGGGTGATCGATTTCAGGACCACCGGCTCGTCGTCGACAACGAGAACGGTCCGGTTGGTCAGTGCCGCGGGGGGGATTTCACTCATGGCTTGAGGGCGACGGGGCGCGCGAACGGCGGAGCCGTGGTGGCGAAGTGTTGCGTGATCAGAGGGGCGGCGCGTTCGAGCGCGACCTGACGTTGGGCGGCGCCGATTTCCCACGCGGCCCGGGGCATGCCATAGACAATGCTGGAGGCTTCGTCCTGGGCGAAGGTGGTGGCGCCGCGCTGACGCAGGCGCAGCAGGCCTTCCGCGCCGTCTTTCCCCATGCCGGTGAAAATCCCGGCCAAGGCGTGCGGCGCAGCCCCGCAGTCCGCGGCGGATTTGAACAGGAGATCGACCGCGGGACGTTGGTGCCAGACCGGCGGGCCGTCGGTGATCCGGACGTAGTAGTGGTCGACCTGCCAGCTCAACATCATGTGGAAATTGCCGGGTGCAATGAGGGCGAGATTCGGGGTGAGCCGGTCGCCATCCACGGCTTCGCGTACTTCGAAGGCGCAAAGTTGGTTGAGGCGATCGGCGAAGGCCTTGGAAAAAACGGCCGGGATGTGTTGCACGATTGCGATGCCGGGCAGGCCGGTCGGAAGGTGCGTGAGGACTTCGCGCAATGCCTCCGTGCCGCCGGTGGAGGCGCCGAGCAGAATAACCTCCCGGGCGGGGCCCGGGCGGGTGGGCAGGGTGGGGCGGGCGATCGGGAACGGGGCCGCGGTCGCGGTTGCGGTTGCGGCGCGGCCGCGGGGAAGACGGGCGCCGACGGTCGCCTTGATGCACGCGATGAGCTGCGGCCCGAGGTTGCCGAACGAGTAGGCGCCACTCGGCTTCGAGAGCACATCGAACGCTCCCAGTCGCAAGGCCTCCAGCGCGTAGGTGGAGCCCTGCTGCGTCAGCGAACTCATGATGATCACGGGCAGCGGGTGCTGCTCCATCAGGATCTTGAGAAAGGTCAGGCCGTCCATGCGCGGCATCTCAAGGTCGAGGGTGATGACGTCAGGGTTCAACTCCTTGATCCGGTCGCGGGCGATGTACGGGTCCATGGCCGTGCCGACGACCTCGATGCCGGGATCGGCCTTCAGGACATCGCTCACCAGTTTGCGGACGACGGCGGAGTCGTCGACGATCAGGACGCGGATGGGTTGGGCGCTCATACAAACGGGCTCACATCGGGCGCTGGTAAATGGCCGGCTTGATGGACTTCAGGCCATGGCGGATGCCGGTCAGGCTCTCGGCGTGACCGACGAAAAGGTATCCCCCGGGCACGAGCCGGCGGGTGAGACGCGCCACCAGTTCCTCCTGGGTGGCCCGGTCGAAGTAGATCATGACGTTGCGGCAGAAGATGACTTGAAAGGGGTCGCGGAACGGTGGTTCGCCCTCGAGGAGGTTCAGTTGGTGGAAGCTCACGTGGTCGCGCAGGGCGCTGCGGACGCGGTACACGCCTTCCTGGGGACCGAATCCACGTTGGAAGTACGTGCGAATCGTGTCCGGCGGCAGCCGGGTGACCGCTTCCTCGCGGTAGAGCGCGGCCTTGGCCTTTGCGAGGATGCGGTGCGAGATATCGGTGCCCTCGACGTGCCACGGTCGGTCGGCGAGGGAGGCGGCCAGCGTCATGGCGATCGAGTACGTTTCCTCGCCGGAGGAGGACGCGGCGCTCCAGACGTAGAATTTATTCCAGCGTTCGGGGCGGGCGCATAACTCCGGAACGGCCTGGGTCCGCAGGAAATCAAAGTGCGCGGCTTCGCGGAAAAAAAACGTGTGGTTGGTCGAGATGACATCGATCAGGTTGGCCAACTCATCCGCGGCGCCGGGGGACCGCAAAAGTTCGCAGTACTCCCCCACGGTGGTGAGGTTCATCGCCCGCAATCGCTTGCTCAGCCGCGCGGAGACCAACTCGCGTTTGTCTGACCCCAGACTGATGCGGCTGTGCTCGTAGACAATGGTCCGGATGTAATCGAATTCGCTCTCCCTCATGATAGATTTTGTCCGGCTAAATCGGCGCAATCGCCAAGGAGTGAAGTGGTAAGATACATGATGGGCCGCCCTTTCTCGGCGGCGAAAGCAAGGGTCGGCATTTTTTGCCGCGCACCTTTTCGGCGCCGTGCGAAACGCGGGGCGGCCTGGCGCCGTAAATTGTAAGTTTCGCAGCGGCATGCAGATGAAATCCAAGGCGGGCCCGTGGCACCGAGCCTGCTAACTCGTGCCGCATGATTGATCCGATCTTCCAATCCAACAACTACGAGATGGCTCGGAAGCTTCTGGATGTGTCGGCGCAACGGCACGAGGCGATCGCGGCCAACCTGGCCAATGCGGAGACCCCGGGCTACCACCGCGTCGATGTGGCTCCTGATTTCGAGCGCGAGCTGAAACAGCGGGTGGCGAACGGTGGATCCCTCCGCGGGATCGAGGCCCTGAACGTATCCGTGGCGGAAGATCCGGCGGCGCGCAATTTCCGGCCCGACGGCAACAACGTCGAACTTGAGCATGAGCTCATGGCCATGAGCCGGAACACCATGGAGTACGATTACCTCACCGAAATCGTTTCGGGAAATCTCAAGCAGCTGAAACTGGCGATCGCCGGTCACCTCTAATCCGCCCCTTCTGCATGAACCTCATCGCCGGTATCAATGTCACTGCGGGCGCACTCTCCGCGCAAAAGACGCGGCTTGATATTGTCGCGCAAAATATCGCCAACGCCCAGACCACGCGCACGCCCGCCGGTGGTCCCTATCAGCGGCAGGTGGTTTCCTTTGAAACCGAACTCATTCGCGCCGTGGGCAATGGCACCTCCGCTTTGCAGAGTGTGCGCCTGGGCGCCATCTCGGCCGACCGCACGCCGGGTCAACAGGTCTACAATCCGCAGCATCCCGACGCCGGGGCCGACGGACTCGTCACCATGCCGAACGTCAACATTGCCTATGAAATGGTCGACCTGATCACGGCCTCGCGGGCCTACGAGGCCAATCTCTCCGTCGTCAAGAACGCCCGCCAAATGGCCAAGAAGGCCTTGGATATCGGCAAACTGTAGGCCCTGCGCCCGAAGTCGGGCGTTGAGGGCTGGGCGTCAAACCCGACGAACCCCGACCCACCCCCCACCTGCTCCGGATCTCCCAACGCTCAACCCCCGGCCCCACCGCCCTCCGACTCCCCCCATGTCGCCCATCGGCTCCGTCAATCCCCTCGCTTCCACCGCCTTCACCCGGGTCGACGCCCCGATCCCCAAGATCCAGATCAACCCGCAGGGGCCCACCGCGGTGCCGCCGGCGGGTGGCTTCGGTCAAATGCTGGAGGGCCTGGTATCAGCGGTGGATACCAAGGAGAGCGCTGCGCAGTCCGTCACCCGCAAGGTGCTGCTCGGAGAAACCGACCAATTGCATCAGAGCGTCATCGCGATGCAGGAAGCGTCGGTCGCTTTTTCCATGATGGTGCAGGTCCGCAACAAACTCGTCGAATCCTACCAGGAACTGATGCGGATGCAGGCCTAGGCCCGCCGCGCTGAATTACCCCCATGAAGAATTTTGCCCAGTCTCTGCTCGAACTGTGGAAGCAACTCGGCCTCAACCAGCGGGTCTCCCTCGTGGTCGCGGCCATTGCCGTCGCGATCGGACTCGCCGGCGTCGTCGCGTGGTCCCAGCGCCCCGATTTCCAACTCCTCTACGCGCGGCTCGGGGAAAAAGACTCGGCCGCCGTCATCGGTTACCTGGAGGCGCAAAACATCCCGCACCAAGTCACCGCCGGCGGCACCGCCGTCCAGGTTCCGTCCGGCATGGTCTACAAGCTGCGCATGGATCTCGCAGGCAAGGGCCTGCCCAGCGGCGACGGCGTCGGCTTCGAGATCTTCGATAAGGGCCAGTTCGGTCTGTCGGATTTCGTCCAACGCACGAACTACCTGCGCGCGGTGCAAGGGGAACTCGCCCGCACCATCACCCAAGTGCAGGGCGTGCGCTCCGCCCGGGTCATGATCGTGCAACCGGAGAATCGCCTCCTCCTGACCGACCAAGGCGTGAAGGCCACCGCGTCCGTCTTCGTCGACGTCGGCGGCGGGCGCCTGGAGTTGGATCAGGTCAATTCGATCCGTCACCTCGTGGCCAATGCCGTGCAGGGTTTGCACCCCGACCAGGTCGCGGTGGTCGACAACCGTGGCCGCGTGTTGTCCGAGGACCTGCGGCAGGATCCGACCCTCGGCAGCGCCACGTCGCAGATGAAGTACCGCCAGCAGGTGGAGGATTATTTTGCCAAGAAAGTTGAGTCCATGCTCGCCGCCGTCATCGGCCCCGGCAACGCGGTGGTTCGCGTCTCCGCCGAAATCGACACCGAGGCCACGACCCTCACGCAGGAAAAGTATGATCCCGACGGGCAGGTCCTGCGCTCCCAGACCACGACCGAGGATGTGATCGTCACCACCGAGTCGCGCGCCGCCGGCGGCGCGGTGGGGGTGAGCAGCAATGTGCCCGAGAAGGCCCAGTTGGCCGACGGGACCACCCGGCCTTCGTCTTCCTCCGACCAGAACCGGAAGAACCGCACGATGACGTACGAGATCAACCGGACCTTGACCAACACCACCCGCAGTCCGGGCACGGTAAAGAGTCTTACGGCCGCCGTATTTATCGCCCCGCGTCTCTCCGCCCCGGCGAAACCCGCCGCGCCCGGCGCCCCGGCGGTGGAAGCGGCCGTGCAAAAACGCACGGCCGAGGAGCTCACCGCCCTCCGGCAGGTGGTCATCAACGCGCTCGGCTTGAAGCCGGGCGCCGGGCAGTCGCTCGAATCCATGGTGTCACTACAGGAAATGTCGTTCCAGACCGTCGAGACGATCCCGGCGCAGATGGAGGCGTTGCAGACCGAAGGCCGCTGGCAGGGGTGGTTTGCCGCGGCGAGCCGCTGGGCTGCCGTGGCCGGCGCCGTCGCGATCTTCTTTATCTTCTGGCGGACCCTGGCGCAGCAAAAGCCGGAGCCGGTGCCGGTGGAAGTACTGGCGATGACCCCGGAGGCCGCGTCCCGTGCGCTGCCGAAATCCAATCAAATTACCCCGGAACTGCTGAACGAGCTCATTCGCCAGAAACCGGCGAACATCGGAATCGCGTTGCGCGACTGGGTGTCCACCTCGGCGCCCGGCGCGAACAACAACTGAGCACCCACCCCGTGTCCGCCGACCTCGACTACTCCAAGCTCAACCGGCAGCAGAAGCTGGCCGTCTTCCTCGTGGTGATCGGCCCCGAAGCCGCCGCCGAGGTGCTCAAACAGTTCGACGATGTGCAGATCGAGGCCCTTTGCCGGGAAATGTCCGTGCTCTCGATCATTCCAAGGTCGGTGCAGAACCAGGTCCTTGAGGAGTTTTCCTCCGTCGTCGCCCACAGCGCCAATTCCGCGCTCGGCGGTCTGGCGTACGCCCAGCGCACGCTTGAAATCGCCAAGGGCGACTACAAGGCCGCCGGCATCGTGAGCCGTATCGGGCCGGTTGGGACATCCCTGGATGTGATCAAGGACATCAGCGAGATGGAGGGCCGGCAGATCTTCAACCTGGTCAAAAACGAGCAGCCGCAGACCATCTCGTTTGTGCTTTCCTATCTGGAGAGTGCGAAGTCGGCCGAGGTGTTCAACCTGCTCGGGCCCGAACTGCGCGAGGATGTCATCGAGCGGCTAGGCACGATCGAGTCCACTTCCTTGGAAATCGTCGGCAAGATCGCCCGGAGCCTCGGCCGCCATTTTGACAGTAAGGTCCGTCCGTCCTTCCACCACAGCGGCGGCGTCCGCGTGGTCGCCGATCTGCTCAACCAGCTCGACAAGGATACGGGCAAAAACCTCCTCGCCCGCCTCGAGGAGCGCAATGCGGCCCTCAGCGCGGCGATCCGCAAAAAACTCTTCAGCTTCGAGGATCTCAACCGCCTCGCGCCCGCCGACCTCCAGCGGGTGTTGCGTGAAGTGGATTCTAACAACCTCGCCGTTTCGATGAAGTCGGCGAGCGAGAACCTGCGCTCCCGGATTTACGGCGCGATTTCCAAACGGGCCGCCGAGAGCCTGCGCGAGGAGTTTGAGATGCTCGGTCCGGTCCGGCTCAAGGACGTCGAGGCCGCGCAGGACGCGATCATTCAGGCCGTGCGCCGGCTCGAGGAGGAAGGGCAGATCACCCTCGAATCGGATTCCGCCCAGGGGCTCGTCAACTGACCATGGCCTTTGCCAAACTCATCGCCTTCGACCGCCCGCTCGCCGCCGCGGCCATCCCGGGCCAACGCGGCCGCTTTTGTTCCGAGGCCGAGCTCGGGCAGATCGCGCAGGACGGCTACAACCGCGGGATCGATGCCGCCCGCGCCTTGGGCGACCAGCAAATGGTGCAACTCCGGGCGGACGTGCAGGTGCTGTGTCACGGGGCGCTGGCGAAGTTGGGAGGAATTGAACCCGTCATGATGGATCAGCTGCGGGAGGCGTTGCCGGCCCTCGCCCTCGACATCGCACGGCGTCTGCTCGCCGGCTACGAGCCGCCGCCGGAAGTGATTGCCAAGCTCTGCGAGGAAACGCTCGCCGAATTGCTGCCCGAACGGGAAAATCTCGAAGTCCTCCTGTCCGCGCGCGATGTCGCGCTGATCCAAGAATTCAAACCCGACTGGATGCAGAGTTATCCCGGCATCCGCCTGCGGGTCGAACCGTCCTTCGTGCCCGGCGACTGCCAGGTTCGCAGTCGCTTCGGTCTCACCGATGCCCGCCAGCAAACCAAGCTCGCGGCCCTCGAGCACACCCTGACTGGTCCCTAAATTTCCTGTTCCTATGACGACGGTTGCCCCCTTGGTCGATGCGCTCCGGTCCCAAATTCGGCACCTCCCGCCGGTGCAGCGCATCGGCACGGTCACCGGAGTCGCGGGCCTGATCATCGAGTCGGACGGTCCGAACGTCGGGCTCGGTGATATTTGCCTGGTGCGCTCCCCCCGCGACGAGTTGAGCGTACGGGCCGAAGTCGTCGGGTTCCGCGAGCACCGCGTGCTTCTCATGCCGCTCGGTGACATGGCCGGCTTGCGCGTCGGCTGCGAGGTCGTGGCCGCGGATCGTCCGGCGTTGCCGCGTCCGACGGCGGAGATGCTGGGGCGGGTACTCGACGCGTTTGGCCGGCCTTTTGACGGGTTGGGGCTTTTGCCGGTGGAGCGGGGTAATGCGCAGGCGGGGCAGCCACCGCATCCGCTGCGTCGCCAACGGATCCGGCAGCCGTTCGTCACCGGCATTCGGGCGATCGACGCGTTTATTCCTTTCGGCCGCGGACAACGCCTCGGTCTTTTTGCCGGCTCCGGCGTCGGTAAGTCGACGCTCATGGGCATGATCGCGCGCGGCTCCGAAGCCGATGTGGTGGTCGTTGCGCTGATTGGGGAACGCGGCCGCGAGGTGCGCGAATTCATTGAGAGCGACCTCGGTCCCGAGGGCCTGAAACGGGCGATCGTGGTGGTGGCGACCTCCGACACCCCCGCCCCGCTCCGGTTGCGGGCAGCCCAGACCGCCACGTCCATCGCCGAAGCCTGGCGCGATGCCGGCAAGAATGTCCTCTTCATGATGGATTCGGTGACGCGACTCGCTTTGGCCCAGCGCGAAATCGGCCTCGCCATCGGGGAACCGCCGACGACCCGCGGCTACACGCCGTCGGTCTTTGCCATGTTGCCCCGTCTCCTCGAACGCGCTGGCGCCGGGGAGCAGGGGGCGATCACCGCGCTCTATACCGTCCTGGTCGAGGGCGATGATATGAATGAGCCGGTCGCCGATGCGGTGCGCGGCATCCTCGACGGTCACATTGTACTCTCCCGTGCGCTGGCCCACGCCAACCATTATCCGCCGATCGAGGTGCTTGAGAGCGTCAGCCGCCTGACGCGCGACATTTGCACGCCGGAGGAGATTGCCTGCGCCGGCCGGGCCCGCGAGCAACTCGCGCTGTATCGCAAAAATGAGGACCTGATTTCGATCGGCGCCTACACCAAGGGCACCAACGCCGCCCTCGACCACGCCATCGCCCTGCATGACCCCCTCCGGCAGTTCCTGCGCCAACCGGTCCATGAGATCGTGCCGCGGGCGCAGACGTTCCTGAACCTCAAATCCCTCGTCGCATGAAACGCTTTCATTTTCCCCTACGCTCCATCGCCGTGCTCCGTGCGCACCAGGAGGTGCGGGCGCGCGAGGCTTTTGCCGTCGCGGTCCACGCCTACGTCCAGGCCGAGTCCGATCTGGCGCAGACGCGCCAACGCCTGATCGCCGGCGAGGCGGCGCTCCACGAGGTTAGGCAGACTTCGTATCGGCCCGCCGAGGCGGCCAGCCAGTTGGCGGCTTACCGGCGGGAGTGTGAGGAGGAGATGGCGGGCGAGCGCGCGGTCATTGCCGCCCACGCCGCCATGGATCAGCGCCGTAACGCCTACCTCGCGGCGCATCGGAAAGTGCAGATCCTGCAACGGCTGGAAGACAAGGTGCGGGCGTCGCACCGGCAGCAAAACCTCCGGCTCGAGCAGGCGGAGTTTGATGATTTTGCCAACCGCCGCCTGAGCTCCCCGGTGGCCTCCGCGTCATGATCGCCAAATTGCAAAGCCCGGCCGTCACCGCGGCCCTGGGATTCGTCCTGAGTGTCGGCGTCGGCGTCGGGCTCTGTTGGCGCGCCGCCGGCCCGATCATGGCGGCGGTCGCCAAGGCCAAACCGAAGGAACCAGCCCTGGTCGAGGACAAGACCAAGGGTTGGGATTTCTGGACCATTGAAATCGAAAACATTTCCAACGAACTGAAGGAGGAGCGCGGGCGGCTGAAGAAGCAGGCCGACCTGCTCGACCAGCGCGCGGGGCGGATCGCGGCCGACAGCAAGGAACTGGAGAAAATTCGCAGCGAGATCGAAAAAATGCGGAAGGACATCGGCGACAAGGTGGCGGAGATCAATGCCGACGAGACGAAGAACCTGCGTACGCTCGCCCAAACCTACGGCAATCTGACTCCGAAGGCGGTCGTGGCGATCTTCCGGGATCTGGATGACACCACGGCGGTGAAAATACTCTCGCTGATGAAGTCCGATATCGTTGGCCCCATTTTCGAAGAAATGAGCCGCGCCACCGGGGCCGACGCATCCCTGGCCAAGCGCGCCGCAATTCTGACGGAGAAGATGCGGTTGATGAAATCCAACAGGCCCTAGGCCCGCCTCCGTCCGGCCTCTCGTCCCGGCCGATCTCGCCACGCTCCGGCGTCCTTCCATGCAAATGTCCTCTTCGCTTCCCGCTTCCGGGTTCGGTGGCGTCACGCTGTCCGCGCCACCGGTTCCATCTGATCGCGGTGCACCGCCACTGCCTCCCTTCGCTGCCCTCGGCGACTTTGCGCTGCTTTTTGCCGGGCTTGAACCCGCGTCACGGGGCATCGCCGCGGGCCGCTTAGGTTCCGTGCCTCAATCCGCCGGAGCGGTCACCGCTGCGATCGGCGAGAGCGAGGGCGAGCCGGTTGCAGACGCGGACGAGCTGGACCCGGAGGCTGAGCCTGGGTCACGTGTGGCCGTTCAGCCCGTGATGGCGTGGTCGGGGGAACCTTTTCCCGCGCCGCTCGCCCCAGCGTGGGCGGAATCCATGGTGGCACCGGTGCCCTCGGGTTCGGACGGCGCCCCGGGTGCGACCGAGGAGGTTGAATCGGATGCGACGACGGCCGAGCTGGTGGGGCCTGCGCGCCGGCCCGTGGCCTGCGGCCGTGGTGGGAAGGTGTTTGCCGACGCTCCCCACGTTCTTTCCGGGGCATCAACGCTGCAGGCGAATCCACAAAGTCATGACCAAACAGATCGGCCGGCTCCGGCTCTTCTTGCCGGTGGAGAGGCGAATGCCGCGGCGAGTGAGAACCAAATCCCGCGTGGACGGACCGCGCCCGGCCCAACGGAGAGCGCGGTGGCACCGGTCGGCCCGCTTGAATCGAGTTGGGCCTCGAATCCGGCAATTCCGGCCGCCGCGGCCGCTTCAGCGGCTTCGCTCGTTCCCGCGCTCACGGCGGAATCTGCCCGTTCGAGCCGGGCCGAAGAACGGGGGTTGGCGGCCATGCCCGCCAAGGCGGAGGTCGTCGGCACGGCACTTATCCGGCAGGCGGACCATCGCCGGTTGGGCGGCGACGCCTCTGACGCGGGTGGGTCCGATGCGACTTCGGTCGCCGTGCCAAACCGCCTCCCTCATACTGCACTGCTGCCTGCGGTTGGCCCGTCCGCCGCCGACATTGTGGAGACCTGCCTGGATCCGGTCGGGCCGGAAGTCGCGGACGACGCGGAGTCTGAATCCTCCGGGGTGGTGGCGACTCCGGGCAAGGGTCGCGACCGCGAGGCGGTCGAGTCCGGGCTCGCCCTTGGGCGGAACCGATCCCAATCCATTTCGACCGCGCCGGAGTCCACCGCCAGCCGACCGCCGGCGCCGGGGCTTTCCCGGGCGGCGGTGACGGCGGGTTTCGAGGCTAGAACAGCGTTCCGTCCCCCGGTTGCCGGGGCAGTACCGCAACCCGCGGAAAATATTGCCGGTGCGGCGGACGACCTGCCGAACCTGCGCCCAGCGTCGGCTGAGCGGACGGAGATAAAAGTTTTAACCGCTCAAGGAGAGCAACCTGCGAGGGAGGGTCCCTCGCTTGGCACCGGCGTTGCTAAATCAGACCCAGCAATGTCTCTTGCCCACTCCCAACGCCGGCCGCTGGTCGACTTCGTCCCCCAGGTGACGTCGTTGATCACGACCTCCGATCCGGTTGAAACGGCCCGGAGTGCGGCGTTCGGTGAAACGTCGTCGGCCGTGCGGATCGCGACCCGCGCGGTGAATGCCGTGGCGGAGATCAAGGAACAGTTCGCCGCCGGTGGTTCCCAGGTGGTGAACCTGCGCTTCGCTTTTGCCGGGGCCGACCTGGCGGTGCGCGTGGAATCCCGGAGTGGGGAAGTGCATGTCACGTTTCGCTCGGACACCACCGAACTCCGGACCGCGTTGGCGGAGGAATGGCGGGCGGTGAGTGCAACCGAAGCGGGCCGCCCCCTGCGGGCGATCGACCCGGTCTTTGCCACTGCCGCCAGCCCCGAGCGCAGTCATGCTACCAGCGATACGAGCTCCGGGGCCTCGTCGATGCCGGAGCAGCGTGAGTCCGACTCCCGTCAGCCGGGCGAGCGGCCCGCGGCCGCGCGGGGCCTCCAGCGTTTTTCGTCGGTCCAGCCGGCCCGCTCGCCGCAGGTTGCCCAGGCCCAGGGTCGCCCGCTTTCCCCTCAACACCGGCTGCAAGCCTTCGCCTGACTTTTCCCATGCAAATCGCCTCCCTCTCATCGACCGCGGCTTCTGCCGCCGACCCGGCCGCCGTGGTCAACCTCGTCACCAAAAAAAAAGCCCTCGGTCAGGATGACTTCCTGAAACTCCTCGCGGTCCAGTTTCAAAAACAGGACCCGATGAAGCCGATGGAAGACACCTCCTTCATCGCGCAGATGGCGCAGTTCACCTCGCTCGATCAGACCAGCGCGATGAGCAAGGACTTGGCGGCCATGCGCGCGGATCAGTCTCGGGCCACCGCCGCCAGTTATCTTGGCCGGCTCGTGACCGTGGATGCCGGCGACGGCACGACACCCTCCGGCCTGGTTTCCGGCATCGATGTGACCGACGCGACGCCTCAGCTCATCGTCGGTGATAAGAAATTCCCGCTTTCGGCCGTGCTCCGCGTGGAGCCTGGCTCTCTTTCCACCCCCACGCCGCTCCCGGCTTCGGCCGGCGGGCTCCTGGGTAAATCCTAAACCACTCCACGACCATGTCACTCATCGGCACCATGAGCAGCGGCGTTAGCGCCCTGCGGACCTTTTCCAAGGGACTTGAAGTTATCGGCAATAACATCGCGAACATCAACACCACCGGCTTCAAGAGCTCGGAGGCAAAGTTCGCCGACAGCTTCAGCAACTTGCTGGAGCAATCCTCTCCGTCTGCCGGAGCGGCGGCCACGGCGGCGGGCAACACCTCCTACTCCGGCGTGGGCACCGGCGTCCGCTTGACCGGGGTCACTTCGAATTTCGCGCAAGGCTCCCTGGAGAGCACCGGTAAGCCCACGGATCTGGGGGTCTCCGGCAACGGTTACTTCCGCGTTAAGAATGTCACCGACGGTTCCGAATATGCGACGCGGGCCGGCGACTTTCGCTGGGACGATCGCGGCTACCTCGTGACGTCGCAGGGTCTGCGGGTGCAGGGTCTGACCGGCACGGGACTTGCGGCCGTGGGTGACATCAAGTTCGCCACGCCGCCGACCGGCACGCAGTTGCAGTCGGTGAGCGTCGACAAGTACGGCAGCGTGGTGGAGTTCTACTCCGACGGCACCTCGGCGACGAGCAACCGCGTCCTGCTGCAGAATTACAACGATCCCTCCGCTTTGGTGAAGGAGGGTAACAATTTGTTCGCCGGGATGGTGGCCGCCGGTCCGGTCGGTGCGGCCGCCGGCACGGCGACGCTTTTGGCGACCGGCACGAACGCGCCCGGTTCCAATGGCCTCGGCCTCATCCAGTCCGGCGCGCTCGAGCAATCGAACGTCGATCTCACCGAGCAATTTTCGCAACTCATCACGATGCAGCGCAGCTTCCAGGCCGGATCCCGGCTTGTGACCGTATCCGATTCGCTGCTGCAGGACATCGTGGACCTCAAACGCTAACCTGACCCGCCATGTCGAACAAACCTGCTCCCGCCGCCGCCGCTGCCGCTGCGGCGGTTCCGGCCGCCGCTCCGGTGCCGGCTCCGGCCGGCGGCAAGGCGGGATTGAGCGCGTGGCTGCCGACGATCGCGACGGTGGTGTTAGCCCCGGTGGCCACGTGGGCCGCCGTTGAGTTCGTCGTGCTGCCGCGCTTCCAACGTAAGCTCGCCGCGCCGGTCACCGAGTCCGCCGGTGGGCACGAGGCTCCGGCCGCGGATAGTCATGGCGGCCACGGGGCGCCGGCCGGCAAGGAGAAGGGTGGGCCCAACTACGAGTTCACCAACGTCGTGGTGAATCTCGCGGGGACCATGGGCACGCGTTACCTCAAGACGAGTTTCATCGTGACGGGCCCCGACGCCGGCATCAAAGGCATCTTCGAGAGCCAGAAACCGCGTTTGACCGACGTCACTCTCAACGTCCTTTCCTCGCTCTCGCTCGCTGATCTGGAAGAGCCGGGGGCGAAAAACATCCTGCGCGAAAAACTTGTTTCCGCGTATAACCAGGCCCTCGGGAAGAAGGTCGCCGAGCAGGTCTACTTCTCGGACTTCGTGGTGCAATAACCGCCATGGCCGACGATCCCGCCACACCCGCGAGCGATTTTCTCGACCAATCGGAAATCGACAAACTGCTGGCCCAGACGGTCGAAGCGCAGGCGCCGAAGCAGGTGCTGCTGCGCTCCGACGGTACCCGGGGCGAGAACGGTTCGGCGTTAAAGGTCGAAGCCTACGACTTCCGCAACCCCGCGTTTCTCTCCGAGGTGGAACTACGGCGCCTGCGCCTGCTCCACGAAGACTTTATCCGCTATCTCAGCGCCCGGCTCTCGCTCTACCTACGCATGGAGTTCGGCCTCAAGATGGCGAAACTCACGACAGTCGCATTCTCCAAGTTTACCGAGTCCCTGCCTAATCCCACGCACCTCTGCCTCTTCAAGGTCGAGCCGCTCGTGGGCGTGGGCATTCTCGACGTCAACCCG
>CAIJFT010000301.1 GCA_903820035.1 uncultured Opitutia bacterium | reverse complement strand
GCGTTTTACGACCGCCTCGTCGCGGCCGGCAAACCCAAGAAAGTCGCGCTCGTGGCCCTGATGCGCAAACTCATCGTCCTCCTCAACCACCTCCTGAAAAATCCTCAATTTAAGCTCGCCTGAAAGACCGTTGCTGACCCCGTGCTGGCGCGGCGCGGTGAGCCGGACTATGCGAGGGTGGACCAGGCTGTGATGGAGCGACTTGAGAATACGTAGCCGCTGACCCGCAGACTCAGCGGTTGTCGGGGATCGAACGGCACCTCGGGGGCTGCCGCCAAATCCAAGCGCCCCTCGAGCAAAGTCAGATTTTCACTTGCCTTCAACTGCACGCGCACGCGTTTCCCAACAGGCAGCGCCCAGGCTGCCGCGATATCGGCCAGCAGCGGGTCGTCGGTCTGCATTCCAACTTGGATGGGGTCGCCGTCCGCGAACCGGAATTCCTGCTGTTCATTCATCTGCGGGAGGGTGGGAGACACCGGAGCCTGCTGAAAGCCATTCCGTCGGGGAGTATTCCACGCGGATTAACGGACCGGTCGGAGCGAAAGGCGGGGAACGCATCGCCCGAGCCGATCGCTCCGATTGCACCATGGTCATTGCTTCGGCGATACGTGGTGAAGCGCAATGGCCGCCACCCGTTTTCCCGGGAAGAACGCCGCGGCGGGCCGGCTTAGGGTGATACGGCAATCCACGAATCCGGGTTTTCGCCCAGGCGCTGTCCGAGGTCCGAAAGGGATTGCATCACCTCCATGCTGAAGGGGGCCGCTTGGGGACTGGATTGTCCCCAAGTGGGCGGAACTGCGACCCACCGAACCTCGCACTCGCCGTCTCCGCGCAAGCGGTTTACCTCGGAGAACAAATATAAATGCCGGAGGGTGATTACCGTGAACGCCCGCGTGGCGATTTCCAGGCCGCGTTGCGCCACGGGTAGCCACTTGGGTTGGACGGTCATGACGGGCGCCTTCAGATAATTATTGATGATTACCCAGTAGCGGATTTTCGGAATCGGCTCCCCGGGGTAGCGCTGCTTCCACATCGCGCCGAAGGTTTCACCCTGCGCCAAGGCGCCTTCGAAGAAGCCATAGAAAATATTGCCGGTCAGGATGCCGTCGAGGAACAGCTCATTCTGGATTTTCTGCGGCGGGAAAACGCCCGGAATAGCACTCGTGGCCAGCAGCACTTGCCGCAGCGGCTGCACATCACCGGTTTCGACCGCTTTGCGCGCAAGGGCCACGCAATCAAAAGTGTGGGATGAGCCCTCGTCGGCATCGGTGGCCTGAATGAGAAGTTGGCGTCCCGTCACGCCCGCCTCGACCAGACGCCGCGCGAACGGCAGATCGACGTAGGAATCAATTTCCCGTTTTAACCCCGGAATGCGGGCCAGACTGGCGTTCTCCGGATGGAAAAAAAACCGGCCGCTGGGGACCAGCCAGTCGGGTTGCGGATGCCGAAAGAGGTTGTCGATCGCTTCGGCATCCTGCGTGGTGCCGAGGAAGGCCGAGGGGGCGATCAGGCCGCCGGTGCTCACGCCCGAGACACCTTCGAAGACCGGGCGGGCCATCGGCCCGGGCGGCACTTTAGTCCAACCGCGCAAAAAGCCGGACGCGAAGGCCCCGCGATCGCCGCCGCCGGAGAGGATCAGAAAGTCCACGGTGTAATTGGCATCCACCCTTTGGGTGGCATGGACGGACTCCACCAGCCGGACCCGATCCGCTCGACTCTGTTGCAGGGCTTCTTGGAGGTGCTGACTGCGTGCCTGCAACAGCTCGGCATCTTTCTGCGCGCGACGAGCGGGCTGTCGAGCACCGGGGTTGTTCCAGACATACCAAAGGGTCACGCCGAGCAGCAAGATGACCGACGCCGCGCCGCCGGCAAAAATACCGACGACATAACGCCACGGCCGGGGCGGCGCACTCGGAGGGGAAGGTAAAGGATGTTCCATGGATGACTGGACGGGGGCGTGGGAAGGCGGGCCTACTGGCCGGCCTGGCTGGCCGTGGCTGGGGGCTGCTGGTGTGCGGAATGGCCTTGGGGTTGGCAATCCCAAGCGCGGCAACGGCGCGGCTTTGCGTGGCGGGCCGGGAGTCGGGCCCGAATCGTTTTGAGTGCGCGCTGGCTTCGGGCGGCGCTCCGGCCGTAGCGTCCCCCTCATGTCCCTTGCCGAGCTAGGCTGGAATGAGGCCTTTGCCCTTGCGTTCGCCCCGCACGCCGCGGTCGGGCTGGAGCCTGCCCGCGTGGTGTGCGAGCTGCGCCGCAATTTTTATGCGGTGCATGGGGCCGAGGGCGAGGTGTTGGGCGAGTGTGGCGGGGGATTCTTTCACCACGCCAAGAAGCCCGATCAATTTCCCGCCATCGGGGATTGGGTGGCGGTGCGTCAGCGCGCGGGCTTACCCCGGGCGGACATCCATGCGGTGCTCCCCCGTCGCACCAAGTTTTCGCGCCGGGCTGCCGGTTCGGAACAAATCGAACAGGTCATCGCCGCCAATGTTGATACGGTGTTTCTCGTCAGCGGGCTCGATCGAAATTTCAACCCGAAGCGCATCCAGCGATTTTTGGTGGCGGCGAAGGACAGCGGGGCGGAGCCGGTTATCGTCCTGAACAAGTCCGATCTTTGCGCCGACGCGGAGGCGGTGCTGCGGGAGATCGAGTCGCTGGTGCCGGGCGTACCGGTCCACATCACGAGCACCAGCACGCGCAAGGGTTTGAAGGCCCTCACCGCTACGTATGCCCGATCTGGGCGCACCCTGGCGTTCATCGGCTCCTCGGGCGTGGGCAAGTCGACCCTCATCAATTGCCTGCTCCGCGACGCTGAGGCCCTCCCGACGGGGGAGGTCCGGGAAAAAGACAGCAAGGGCCGCCACACCACCACCCGGCGGGAGCTCATCATGACCCCAACGGGCGCGCTGGTCATCGACACCCCCGGCATGCGTGAACTGCAATTCTGGGGCGGAGAAGAGGGAGTGGCCGAGGCCTTTGCCGACATCCAGGCGCTGGCCGCCCGGTGCCGGTTCAGCAACTGTGGGCACACCAACGAGCCCGGCTGTGCGGTGCTGGCGGCGCTGGTGACCGCGGAGCTGGCGCGGGAGCGTTTCGAGGCTTACTCGAAGTTGAAGGCCGAGCAACTGGCCGGAGTTCCGGCCGAGCGCAAGCCCGGGGCCCTCGCCAGCAAGCCGGGCTGGAGGCGAAATTTCCACGCGCCGAAGACGTATCGTAACGGGCAGCACGACGCGGACTGAAACCCGCGAACCGGGCGGGGTAAATTTGACAACGGGCCGATCGCTGGCCGGAGGAAAAGGCCGGTGCGGAGGGTGGGAGTTCAGCGCTCCAGGGTGAAGTTTAGTGCCGTGCTCAACCGCGGATTAAGAAATAACCGCACCCCGAGCGCGGACCATCCCTGGGTGCGCGCCGTCGGGTGCTGATCCATGCACAACGTCCGAGCCGTCTGAAATAAAAAGCCCGGGCCATGGTGGCCCGGGCTCGAGACAAAGCAGCGTGCGGACCCTTACTTCAGGAGCATGTCTTTCACGCTGCGACCTGCCGGGATCATCGGCAGCACGTGCTCCGTGAAGGGCACAATGATGTCGAGAACGTACGGGCCGTCGTGATCGAGCATCTCTTGGATGGCGGGACGTAGATCTTTCTTAAGGTGAACGCGGCGGCCCTTCACCCCGAAGCCCTCGGCGATTTTCACGAAGTCCGGATACAAGCCGGCGAGGTTGTCGGGGCTACCGACGTTGGACTCGTCGCCGAGAACCGTGTTGCCGCGCACGCTGCCGTAGAAGCGGTCCTCCCATTGCACCACCATGCCGAGGTGCTGGTTATTCAAGATCATCGCCTTGGCTGCGATATGCTCGATTTTCGCCGTCGCGAGTTCCTGGACGTTCATCAGGAATGAACCGTCGCCGTCGATGTCGATGACCTGCTTGTCGGGGCAGGCGACTTTGGCGCCCATCGCGGCCGGATAGCCGAAGCCCATGGCGCCTAGGCCCAGCGAGCTGATGTAGCGGCGGGGTTCGTCGAAACGGTAAAACTGCGCCGCCCACATCTGGTGTTGGCCGACGCCGGTGGCAATGATCGCGTCGCCCTTGGTGAGCTCGTAGAGGGCCTTCACCGCTTCCTGCGGGACGATATGCTTGATTTCGTCGAAGCGGAACGGGTGGTCTTTCTTCCACGTGGCAACCTGGGTGTGCCAGGCCTTGATATCGGGGGCCGTGAATTTCGCGGCCTTGGCCAGATGGCTGAGACGGCTGAGCGCGAACTTCACGTCGCTGACAATCGGGAGCAGCACGCGCTTGTTCTTGTTGTGCTCGGACGCGTCGATGTCGATGTGAACGATCTTGGCGCCGGCGGCAAATTTGCTCGTGTCGCCGGTGATACGATCATCGAAACGCGCGCCGACGGCGATCAGGAGATCGCTCTGGTCCACGGCCCAGTTGCCGTAGGCTGAGCCGTGCATGCCGAACCAGTGCATCGAGAGCGGGTGTGTCTCCGGGAAGGCGCCGACGCCCATCAGCGTGGTCGCGACCGGGATATTCGTCTTCTCGGCAAAGGACTTCAGTTCCTTCGCCGCTCCGGCCGAAATTACCCCGCCGCCGGCGTAAATCATGGGGCGCTTGGCTTCGCCGATGAGCGCGAGCAATTGCTGCAACGGTTCGTCGGCGCACTGTTGCAGGGCGGTGACGTAGGTGTTGCGGAACTCCACCGTTTTCGGGAAGACCGGCTGGAATTTCGCCTGCTGCACGTCCTTCGGAATATCAATCACCACGGGACCGGGGCGACCGCTCTTCGCAAGGAGGAAGGCCTCCTTGAAGATGCGCGGCAGCTCCTTCACGTCCATGACGAGGTAGGAGTGCTTCACGATCGGCAGCGTCATGCCGTAGAAATCGGTCTCCTGAAACGCCATTTTGCCGATGTACTTTGAAAACACCTGACCGGTGATCGCCACCATCGGGATGGAGTCCATGAACGCGTCGGCGATCGCGGACACGAGGTTGGTGGCGCCGGGGCCGCTGGTGGCCATACACACGCCTACGCGGCCGCTGGCTCGGGCGTAACCCTCGGCGGCAAATGATCCGCCCTGTTCATGGCGGGGCAGAATGACACGGATCTTGTCGGTGCGGGCGAGCGACTGGTGCAACTCCTGCGAGGCACCGCCCGGATACGCGAATATGACATCGACGCCCTCGCGGATCAGGCATTCGACGACGCAGTCGGAACCCTTCATTTCGCGGCCGATCTCGGCCTTTGGAAACGCTGCAGGGGAGGTGGCGGATTTTTTCATGACGGTTGCTTTGGTGAAAAAGCCGCCGATGAAAAACCGGCGGGGGAGGGCGACGCAAGCTTGCCGTTCAACGGGAGCGTCGGGCCACAAATTGAGTTGGCGCACTCTGGGGGGCGTCGCAACGTGGTCGGATGCTCAAGCTGCTCTTCATCGGGGACATCGTCGGTCGGCCCGGCCGCGATATTCTGGCGGAGCGCCTGCCCCGGCTCCGGCAGGAGCGCGGCCTCGATTTTGTCATCGCGAACGGCGAAAACGCCGCGGCTGGCTCGGGCATCACGGCGACCCTCGCCCGCTCAATTCTGGACTGCGGGGTGGACGCCATCACGCTGGGCGACCACGTCTGGGACCAGCGTGGTTGGGAGCACGAAATTGGCCAAATGGAGCGGGTTTGCCGGCCGGCCAACTTGCCGCGGGCCTGCCCCGGCTGGGACCACCTGATCATCGAAGCGCGGGGATTTCGGGTGGGCGTATTCACGGTCTTGGGGCGGACCTTCATGAACCTGAAGGCCGATTGCCCTTTTCTCGCCGCCGACCGCATGGTCGAGCAGCTGCGCGGGCAGTGCGATGCGATCATTGTTGAGGTCCACGCGGAGGCGACCTCGGAGAAGATCGCCCTCGGTTGGCACCTGGCCGGCCGGGTGACGGCCGTGCTCGGCACGCATACGCACGTGCCGACGGCCGATGCGGCGGTGCTTCCGGGCGGAACGGCGTTTATGTGCGATGTCGGTATGACCGGACCCTACGCGGGCGTGCTTGGCCGGGAGGTGAAGCCGGTGATCGGGCGTTTTCTCGACGGCATGCCGCGGCGTTTTGAAGTGGCGACCGGCGACGTGCGGATTTCCGGCGCGCTGATTGAAATCAGTCCCGCGATGGCCCGCGCCGAGAAGATTGAACTCCTCACCGTACGGGGCGGGGACTCGGTGCGGCTTTGAGGGCCGATACCGAGGCGCTGCCGGACGGCAGCGCGATGAGGCCGACGACCGATTGAACAGGTAGGGCTGCAAGGCCCGAAGTAACATTCCGATCCTTCGGGAGTGGTCCTGGCCGCGAACGCCAACGGGGGCAGAAGGCGCCCTCGGGTCGGCGGGGGACTATCGGAGACGCCCTCAGCTCTTCACCGCGCCCGCTTCCTCGTAAACGCCGAGGTGGCGGAACCGTTCGTAGCGGGACTCGACAATTTGGTCGAGCGTCAGCGCGCGGAGATCATTGAGGTGCTTTTGCAGCGCGTACTTCAACGCTCCAGCGGCCTGCGCCGGATCGTTGTGGGCTCCACCCAGCGGCTCCGCCACGATCTCGTCGACGACGCCGAGCGACTCGAGATGATCCGCGGTGACCTTGAGGGCAGCCGCGGCTTTGGGGGCAGCGGCACCGTCTTTCCAGAGAATCGCGGCGCAGCCTTCGGGGGAGATGACCGAATAATAGCTGTTTTCGAAAATCAGGACCCGGTTGGTCACGCCGATGCCGAGCGCGCCGCCGGAGCCGCCCTCGCCGACCACGATCGAAATCGACGGGGTGCGGAGTATCGCCATTTCGCGGAGATTGGTGGCGATGGCCTCGGAGACGTGGCGGGCCTCCGACTCGACCCCGGGGAATGCGCCGGGGGTGTCGATGAAGGTGATCACGGGCAGGCGGAACTTTTCCGCCATCCGCATCAGCCGGAGGGCCTTTCGGTAGCCCTCGGGCTGCGGCATGCCGAAATTACGCAGAATACGCTCCTTCGGGTCCCGGCCTTTTTGTTGCGCGATGATCATCACCGCATCGCCGTTGAAATACGCCGTGCCGCCAATCAGCGCCTGGTCGTCCTTGAATTGCCGGTCGCCGTGCAGTTCCTGAAAGTCCTCGCAAATGGCATTAATGTAATCGAGCGCGTAAGGCCGCTTGGGGTGGCGCGCGATCTGGATCTTCTGCCACGGCGAGAGATTGGAATAAATCTCGCGGCGGGTCGTTTCGATCTTCCGCTCGATGGCGTGGATCTCGGCCGCGAGATCCACATTGGTCTCGATGGAGCGCTGCCGCAGCTCATCGAGCTGACGGGTGAGGTCGCGTAGTGGCTTTTCAAACTCCAGGACGTAAGCCGGGGGCTCCATAAGCCGGAAAGTTTACGGACGCGTTCTCGGCGCTGTCAACGGGCGCGCGATCGAATCCGCGGTAAGGAATGGAATGCCCCGGTGGACGAAAGTGCGGGGCTCGGTTCAACCTTGCTCGATCAGGCGATGGCGCCGGAGTCGGTCGCGGGGTTCTTCAATTGCTCCCGCCAGCTGTGGATTTTGGCCTGGGCGCCAAAGTGCTCGGCGCGGGCCTTGTCGCCGCGTTCCATCCAAATGCGCGACAGGGTGGTGTTGATAAAGAGATCGTTCGGGCGGAGCGCGAGGGCGCGTTCGCCGGCCGCGAGTGCGGCGTCGAGGTGGCGCTGCGAAAAATTAACCTCGGCCAATGCGTGCCAGGCCTCGAAGGAATCGGGGGCGGCGGCGGTGGCGCGGTTTAATTTTCCGACTGCGACGGCGGCGTCGCCGAGGGCAAAGTCGGCGGTGGCGTCCTCGATGAGCGTCTGCAGTTCGTCGCTGGTCACGGGCGCAGTGTGCGTGGGTTGGGCGAAAATGAAAGGACGTCTTTGCGCGTTTCGGCGCGTTAAAGAATCAGCATCGCGTCGCCATAACTGAAGAAACGGTACTCGCGGGCAATCGCTTCGGCGTAGATCTCCCGGAGCCAGCCGATGCCGTCCGTCGAGCCTGGCGCCAAAAACGCCGCCACGAGGCAGAGCAGGGTGGAGCGCGGCTGATGGAAATTGGTGATCAGTGCGTCGACGCCGCGGAACGTGCGCGGCGGATAGATGAAGATGTCCGCTTCCCCGCAATCGTCCGCCGGCCGGTCGGTCGGCTGCGGGTGCCGGCGCAGGAAATCCTCGATGGTCCGCACGCTCGTCGTGCCCACGGCGATACGCCGGCCCGGTGCCGGGCCGTACAGCGCCGCCTGGGTGGACGCCGGCATCTCATAGACTTCCCGGTGGATCACGTGCTCTTCGATCGTAGCGGTGGAGATGGGCTTGAAGGTGCCGAGCCCGACGTGAAGCGTGACGTCCGCGGTGCGGACTCCGCCCGCCGCGAGAGTGGCGAGCAGCTCGGTCGTGAAGTGGAGTCCGGCGGTCGGTGCGGCGACGGCGACTTGGCGGCTTTTTTCCGCGTAGACGGTTTGGTAGCGCTCCAGATCCCGGGCCCGCGTAGCGCCGACGGCGCCTGCGGGCGGACGCTCGATGTACGGGGGTAACGGGACCTCGCCCAATTCGTTGGCGAGGGCGGTGAGCGTCCGGCCTTCGCCCGTTTCGAACCGGACGACGGCGGAGCCATCCGCCTCCCGGGCGATCACCTCGGCGGCAAGCCGCCGGCTCGGGTGGGTGAAACGCGCGCCCACCGGCAGCTTGCGGCCTGGCCGGACTAGGCAGCGCCAGATATGATCCACCTCGGTCGGGCGGATGAGGAAGCACTCCACCTGACCGCCCGTGGGCCTAGACATGAGGAGGCGGGCCGGCAGCACGGCGGCGTTGTTACGAAAGAGGATATCGCCCGACTGCAGGTAGCGGGGAAGGTCGGCGAACGTGCGGTGTTCGACCCGGTGGGTGGCGCGGTCCACGACGAGAAGGCGGGATTCGTCCCGTCGGGCCGCCGGAGTTTGCGCGACGAGATGGGGCGGCAGCGAATAGTCGAAAAGCTCGGCGGCAAGGGAAGACACGGCGGTAAACCTCGCCCGAGGGGCGTCCCGGTCTGGAGCCAACAATCGGATTTGAACCGATGACCCACGCTTTACGAAAGCGTTGCTCTACCAGCTGAGCTATGTTGGCGAAAATCCAGAACCCGGCGGCGTCAGGGGGCTTTGGTGGTGCTGCCTGCGGCTTAGGTTGTGTTTCCGGCCGTTTGCGACGGGCCGGCATCCCAACATGGGCTGCAGACAAAGGGCCAAACCTCCTGAAAAACGTGACGAGCGGGAGGTTTTACGGAGGGCGCGCGTCGTCAGGCAAGAAGAAATCGGAATTGTTCGGACCCGGACGACCTCTCCTTTCGGGCTAATTGTGCCGCAGCACGGCGGGAGTCACCCGCCAGGCGTGAGAGAGGGCGGTCGGTTGCAGGTTCGGCAAGGCAACGCGCCAGGCGGATTGCAGTTTGACTCCCGAAGAGATCTGCGAGCCCTCGGTTTTGGGCAGTCTTTGGGCAGTAACCCTAAAAACACCCGAAGTCTGAAAATCAAAACCCCTCGTAACGCACTGGTCACGAGGGGTTTTTAATTGGGTGCAGGGGTTGGATTTGAACCAACGACCTTCAGGTTATGAGCCTGACGAGCTACCAGGCTGCTCCACCCTGCAACAAAATGGAGCCGCAAAGTCCTCGTCGTGAATGGTGCTGTCAACGCCTTTTTAGAAGTTTCCCTGAATTCGCGCTTGCCAGTGCCAAATCCGGACGGTGTTTTCAACCGCTCGTCGTCTTCCGACGGCGTTCAATCAACCACCAACCGCATCAACCGATCGCAAGGCGGCCCATCGGCCGACCTGTGTCTCGCACGATACATTAGATCACCATGAGCATCACCATCACTCCGAAAGACCTGCTCGACGCAGGAGTTCACTTTGGTCACCAGACCAAGCGTTGGAATCCCCGTTCGAAGCCGTTTATTTTTGATCACCGGCAGGGCGTCTCGATCATCGACCTTGGCAAGACGCACGAGGCGCTGTCCAAGGCCTGCGCCTTCCTCGAAGAAACCGTCGCGAGCGGCGGCAATGTTCTCTTCGTTGGGACCAAGCGCCAGGCGAAGGAAATCGTCCGTGAGGCGGCGACTTCGCTGAACATGCCGATGTGCGTCGACCGCTGGCTCGGCGGCACCCTCACCAATTACGAGACCGTCAAAAAGTCGGTCGCCAAGTTCAAGAAGTACCAGGCGATGGAGACGAGCGGCGAGATGGCCAAGCTCCCCCGTAAGGAAGAGTCCGCCATCAAGCGCGAGATGACCCGCATGCAGAAGAATTTCAGCGGTATCTCCGACATGGGTGGTTTGCCGTCTGCGATGTTCGTGGTCGATGTTAACCACCACAAGATCGCCGTCGCCGAGGCCGCCCGCTCGGGTATCGCCTGCGTCGGTATCGTCGATACCAATTCCGACCCGACCACCGTCTCGCACCCGATCCCGGGCAACGACGACGCCGTGAAGTCCATCCGGATCATTGTCGAGGCCGTGACCTCCGCGATCCAGAATGGTCTGGCGCAGCGCGATTCGCGCCGGGCCCAGCGCGGCCAGGGCGATCTCAAGAGCACGACCGCCGGAGTGGATGTTTCCGCTGCAGCGGTGGTCGCCGCCGGGGACGAAGATGTGCTGGCCAAGGTCGAGCTTCCGGCTGACGTGGCAGCGGTGGTTGAGGGTGACACCGAAGGCGCCGCCGCGGCGCTGAAGAAGAAGATCGTCCGCGCCAAGCGCCCGGCGGTTAAGGCCGAATAAGTTCGACCCAGCATCCATCTTACCAATGAGCAACACTCCCATTTCCGCCCAGTCGGTCGCCGACCTGCGTGAAAAAACCGGGGCCGGCCTGCTTGACTGCAAGAAGGCCCTTACCGACGCCAACGGCAACGTCGAGGAAGCCGTCACGATCCTGCGCAAGAAGGGCGCCGCGTCGGCGGCCAAAAAGGCGGACCGCGCGACCAAGGAAGGCGTGGTCGAAAGCTACATCCACGTCGGCGGCAAGGTCGGCGTGCTGATTGAGGTCAATTGCGAGACCGATTTCGTCGCCCGCAACGAAGCGTTCCGCGCGTTCGTAAAGGACCTTTGCCTGCAGATCGCCGCGGCCAGCCCGCTGTACGTGACCCGCGCCGAAGTGCCCGAGGCCGATTTGACCAAGGAGCGCGAAATCGCGACCGCTCAGGTGCAGGGCAAGCCGCCCGCGGCCGTGCAGAAGATCGTCGAGGGCAAGCTCGAGAAATTCTTCTCGACCATTTGTCTCGTCGACCAGCCGTTCGTGAAGCTGCCGGAAAAGACCGTGAAGGAAATGCTCACCGACCAGATCACGAAGATCGGCGAGAACATCCAGATCCGTCGTTTCGTCCGTTTCCAGCTGGGTTCCTGAGCAAAGTCATTTGCTTCTTCCCTTCAGGCGCTACTCTCTCCGGGGTAGCGCTTTTTTATGCACGTTTCCCGCGTCCAGATTGTCACCCGAGGCCTGACCCATTGTTGTCCGAATTGCGGGGCGCGGACGCTGTTCAAGTCCGGCAGCCTGTTTCAAATCAATCCGCAGTGTCCGTCCTGCGCGTTCGTCTTTGAGCGCGACAACGACGAGGGGTTCTTCCTCGGCTCGATGTCCCTCAACTATGGCGTGACCATCGTTGGTTTCCTCCTGCCGGTGATGCTCCTCGCCTACTTCGAGGTGATTGGCACTTGGCCGGCGATCATCCTGGCCGGCGTGGGGGCCATCGCCTTTCCGGCGCTCTTTTACCGCTCTTCGCGGAGTTGGTGGCTGATGAACTACTACTTCTTTTTCCCGCATCACCTGCCCGCCAACGGCGGCAAAGGGCGAGCCGGGGAGGACGCGAATACGTGACGGCGGATCGAGCGTCCGGGCGTTTGCCTTGCGGGTGAATGGCCGGCCGGCCGGCCATGGCCCGACATCCTGCAATTTTCGGCTTCCGTTTTGCCTGGTCGTTCCTACGTTGGTCAGCCCAGTCGCGAAGACCATCGCGGCTGAGGCTGCAACGGAGAGGTGGCAGAGTGGTCTATCGCACCTGACTCGAAATCAGGAGTGGGGCAACCCACCGTAGGTTCAAATCCTATCCTCTCCGCCAGCCACCACCCGACCCGCGGGCCACCCAGTAGCGCAGCAGCAGAGTTTCGTGGGCGTTACAGGCGGCGGTTTGGAGCGGCGGTCGAATGTGGTCTTCAGGCACGGACCACTCCTTGGGCTTCCCCCCATTCCGTGGACGCAGACCTACGCGTTCACGGGGAGACCTCGGCTCCGCGAGGAAGACGTTGGTTTTGCGCGCAGCGCCCAGCGATCAACTCCCATCGGCATGAGTCCGCCTCAAATCTTGCGGTGACCCGCGCCGGAGAAATCGGGGTTGATCGCCGGCGACCAGAGGATTCCGGTCTCTATTTTCGTCAGGGGATTTCGTAAATCTCAACCAGCGCCGCGCCGCCGCCGGCAGGGCCGCTGACTTGGGCGCTGTAGGTACCGGCGGGAAGGGTCAGGAGCAAAATCGCGTCCTTGCTGTCCGCCCCGGCGACGGCGAAAGCCCCGACGGAATTGCCGGCTTCAGTGAGCTCGGGCGCGCCGCCCCAATTGTCGTTCTCGGCGATCTTGGTCGTGCCGCGAAAGAGGGTCAGCAGGGGATCCGCCATCACCCCGCCGACGCCAAACTGGGCTAGGCCCGGTCCGATGGCGCGGATGAGCACGGTGCGGGCGGTGGTTCCGCCGAGAACGAAGCCGGTGGTGAGGGAGGTGCCGGTCGCGATCTGCTTGAGCACGGAGACGTTGACCAGGCGCGGCGTGGTGGCGGTTACGGCGGCGGCGGGGGTGGCGTCGTACAATTCGGCAATCACCGTGCCGGAGACCGCGCCGTTGTCGCGCACCTGGATGGTGTAACCGCCGGCGGGTAGCGCCGACTCGAGGAGCGCCGCATCCTTCGAAGTCGCGGAGACGAAGCCGAAGGCGCCCACTTGGGCGAAGCAGGTATTGAGCGCGGTGGTGCCGCTCCAGTCGTCGTTGATCGCCACCGTGGCTCCGCCGCTGCGCACCAGCGCCACGTTCGGGTCGGGGAGCACGCCATCTACGCCGAGCGGCGTGAGTGAGGGGCCGGCGGCACGCACCAACAGTGCTTTGGTTCCGCCGGTGCCGGCGCCACCCAGGACGGTGCCCAAGGTCATGGTTTCGCCAGGAGCCAGCAGGCTCAGAATCGAAAGGTTGACGAGCCGGCTGGCGGCACCGGAGGCGAGTAGTGTCAGGGCGGCCGGTTCACTCGCGACGCTGCCGGATGAGTTGGTGGCGACCACCGTGTAGACTCCAGCTTCGGTCGCGTTGCGCAGGACCAGCGTAGGGTTGGTTGCACCCGGGAGGTTGGCCCCGTCGCGCTGCCACTGATACGAGGGGGACGGCGTGCCGGTGGCGCCGGCCCCGAGGACGACGAAGCTGCCGCGGGTGGCGGTGAGTGCGGTGGGCTGGAAGGTGAACGCGGGGGCCGCGGCGGCGGCGTTGACCGTGAGCCGGGCGACGGGGCTGGTGACCGAGCCCGAGGCGTTGCGGGCGACGACGGAGTAAAGCCCGCCGTCGCCGAGCTGGACGTCATTCAGGATCAGGGTCGAAGCGGTGGCGCCGGCGATGGTGGTTCCGTCCCGCAGCCATTGGAGAGCGGGGGAGGGTACGCCGGAGGCTTCCGTGGTGAAAATGGCCGCCCCTCCGGCGGTGGTGATTTGGGATTGCGGGGCGGCGGAAAACGTCGGGGCAGCCGGCGCGGCACTCACCGTGAGCTGGGCCACCGTGCTCTTGGTGGAGCCGAGCGAGTTGGTCAGCGTGACGGCGTAGGCGCCGGAATCGGCGGCGGAAGCATTGGCGAGGGTGAGATTGGCGCTGGTGGCGCCGGCGATCGGAACGCCTTCCTTGGCCCATTGGAAGGCCGGGGCTGGATTCGCGGTGTAGCCGACCGTCAGGGTGGCGTCGTTGCCGGCGTTGATGATTTGGGCGGCGGGTTGGCGGGTGATGGCGGGCGCGGCGTTCGGGGCGGCGGCCACCACGATCGAGGTGGTGCCGGTGGTGACCGGTCCGGTCCGGTTAACGTACTGATAGCCGCTGGCGGTAAACGTATAGGTCCCCGGGGTCGTCGGCGTTCCAGTGAGGATGAGGAGCCCGTTGGACGGGTTGACGACGTAGGTATTGCCGGAAGCGGCTCCGCCCTGCGGGGTGATCCCGGGGGGGAGCGTGTTGGTCACGTCCCATGACTGGGCGAAGCTCACGCCTTTTCCGGTGATGACAACCGACATGCTGAACGGCTGGCCCACGGTGGCCTTGGCCGGTAGTGCGACGTTGGCGACCAGCTGGGTTGAATTGGTGGCGCCGGCGAGAGTGTGGACGGCTCCGAGCGCGGCCGCCGGGGCGAGGGTGGCGCGGAGGAGGCTGCCGATTCGGGCCACCGTTTCGTTTTGGGTGGCGAGCACGTTTCGGAGCGCCGGGGTGCGCTGGAGCAGCACGACGAGGAGACCGCCGCTGACGTTCAGCCAACGGAAAAGGTAAAGGATCGGGCGGTGGAGGTCCATGTGGGCGTCTGTCAGGGTGGTCCGAGAGGGACGCGGAGACCACGCTGGAGTTACAGGCGCGGGAACGGCGCGACTCTTGCCGCCGGTTGCCGCGCTTGAAAAAAAGGCGGCCGGCCGCAGCGCACCCACATGCGCCACGACCGGCCTATTTCTGGGGTAACAAAACGTTGCGCTTAGAAGGCGTGCTCGATCGAAGCGTACGCCAAGGGGCCGCGGTAATTGGCCCGGCCACCGGTGGTGTCGTTCTGGCTGTCAAAGTAACCGACTTTGACATTGCCGAGCATCGTCGCGCTGAACTTGTGCTTCAGCCCGAGGGTGACGGACGTGTCCTTGACCGCGACGCCGAAGGGGAGCGTCATGGCGGAGAGCACCGCGTTGCCGTTGTTGGCGCGGTAATAGTTGTACTGCAGTTGGGCGTCCGTGTCCTTGGCGACGACCCAGCCGGCGAGCAGGCCGGCGGTGCAGTAGTTGTTGTCCGAGTTTTGGAGGACCCGGTTGGTATCGAACGCGATCGCCGTGGCGGTGGCGGCGGTGACGCCGGCGCGGGGGTAGATCGTGCTGATGACGTTGAACACCACGTTGCCGTTGACCTGGGCGTAGAAGCTCTTGTTCGGCGTCCAATCGATGCTCTCGCTGATGATGTGGTTCTTGGAGTTCAGCGAATCAAAGGCCGGGTAGATCGGCAGAAATCCGGTGACCTTCATCTTGCCGAGCTGGTGGACGTAGCGGGTCGTGAAGCCAAGCTGCGGCGAAACGCGGGCGAGGGCGGTGACCTTTACGCCGGTGTAGCGGGAATCGAGCAGGTAGTAGTCGCCCACGCGCGTCTCGAAGCCGTTGGTGTTGTCCTTGTGACCCTTCTCGTAGACCTCGCTGCGAAGGGTGAGGAAGGGAGACGTCTTCCAGCTCGCCCCGAGGGTGTAGTTGCCGTGGTCCTCGGAGACGTTTTGGATGGCGAGCGTGCCGATCGCTGCGGTGACGGGGTTATACGCCGAGGTGTTGCGCTCCACCCCATTCAGGTCGCGCTTACTCCCGGTGAAATAAACCGCGACGTCCTTGATGCCGGTGTAGCGCAGCTCGACGACCGGGGTGGTGACCTTTTGATGGACCTTGGCCCAACCGATGCGGGTGGTTGTGGCGAGGGCCGTGGCCGGCGTGCCCGAGGCGGCGATGACGTCGTAGGTGCTGGAACCGCGGATGTATTCATCCTGGGCGCGCAGGGCGACCTTGGCGAAGACCACCTTGGACGGCTTCCAGTCCACGCCGACATTGCCGACGTAGTTCTTAACCCGGGTGCCGCCCGCGAGGTTGGCGTAGTTGTTGGTGGTGATCGGAACGACTCCGGTCGCCGTCGGCGTGCTGGTCACGATCGGGCGATCGCCGCTGACGGCGGTGTGCACGAGCTCGTAGTTGCCGTTGATCTTCAGCGTCAACTTGGAGCTGAGCGGCGTCGACATCTCAGCGGTGACCCCGGACATTCTCGACTTCATGCCCTCGGTTTCGACCTGCACCACCTGGTTGCCCATGTTGGCGGCCGGTACGAGCACCGTGGCAGCGGGCGTCGGAAACAGGCGGACTTCGCCGGGAAAGCGCGTGACGGAGCGCGTGTCGACATTATTGAACTGATCGCCGAGCAGCGAGAGCTGCACCTTGGTCTGGCCGATCGTGTGCTTCATCGTGGCCACGAGCGACTCGTGACGCTCGCCCAGATCCACAAAGCTCGGGACGATCTTACGCACTTGGGAAATCGGTGCGTTGTTGTTCGGGAGCCCGGTGAAGTCGGTGTCGCCCCAGATGGTGGAGTCCTTGCGGCCGGTGCGGAGGTCATTCTCGTACCGGAGCGTGAAGACCGGAGCCTTCGGGACGTTGAGCGTCGCCTCGGCCCAGAATTTGGCGCGGTCGACGTGGAGGTCCTGATCGGACAACGGCATCCATTGGCTATTCAGCGGGAAGAAGCCGCCGACACCGTCGTAGAAGGTGCGGAAGCGTTTGTAGCCGACGTCGATGGAGCCGACCTCGTTCTTCGTCAGCTTGAAGCTGCCGAGGTAGTCTTCGGTGCCGGTGAGGGCTTTGCCGTCGATGACGAGGGACGTGATTTTCGAGAGGTCCTTGTAGATATGCAGGTCCTCGACGCCGGCGCCGCCGCTGGACGGCTGTTTGGCGCGGTTTTGGAAGGCCGTTTCGCTCCCGCTGATCGAGGCGGCCTGGCCGGTCACCTTGATGTAGCTTTCAAACTTCGGGAAGGCGTCGGACTCCGCCTTGTCGGCGGCGCGGAGTGGGGTGCCCGCGAGGGTGAGCAGTCCGGCAGAAAGAACGCCGGCGCAACGGATGACTGGAAAGGTCTTGGTATTCATGTTGTGCGTGTTGGGGCGTTCAGTTGCGGAAGTGGTAGCTGGCATTGGAACCGTGCGGTTGTTCGTGGCAGCCGGCGCTCCAGCAGGTGCCCTGCATGAGGCGGGCGTTGTGATTCTCGGAAGTGCGGCGAATCGCGTTGGCGTTGATCTGGCCGGAAACTCCGGGATCGGCCGACTCAAGATGGCAGCGGAGACAGAGATTCGCGTCGCGGGCGACGAGCATCTTCGCGTTGACCGTGCCGTGCGGGTTATGGCAAGCGACGCAGCCTTCGCGCATGGCGCCGTGTTCGTAGACGAACGGTCCCTTCTGCTGGGTGTGGCACTTGGTGCAGGTGGCGTTCATGCCCTCGAGGTCGACGCCGGTCCCGGCGACGGCGTTCCCCTTGTGGGGATCGTGGCAGTCGGCGCAGCTCATCTTGCCGTTCAGCACCTGATGGCTGTTCGGCAGGCTGAACTGGGCGCGCTTGTCCAAGTGGCATTGGAAGCAGGTCTCGGGCGACTTGCGCGGATTGACAATCGTGCCGCGGCTGCCGCCGGCGGCGACGTGGATGCTGCCCGGGCCGTGACAGGATTCGCAACCGGTATCGCCGACCTTCTCCTCGGAGAGGTTGAGGCGGGCATGGGTCGCATCGCCGAACTCGGCGGTATGATCCTCGTGGCACTGGGCGCACTCCTTGGAGCCGACAAACTTCGCGCCGGCAATTTGCGGCGGGGCGAGCATGGTGCGATTTACCATCACACAGGATATTAGAAGCAGGCCCCAGGCGGCGGTCCCGCCGAAGAGGAGGGCGTTCTTCGTCAAACGCGGTCGAAAGTTCATAGTTTGGAGTAGGTTAAGGCCTGTTTTGCGTGATCGGAGCTGGTGCTGGAATCAGCGGATTCCTTTATGGCCTAGTTGCCGCATCGTCGCTCCGCATTCCTTGCCGATGACTGCGCAGCACTTGGCAGAAAACGCGGAGGCGCGACCGTTTCGGGCCGTATTGGGAGTCTTCCGACGATCTGGCCCAACGCCGCGATCGTTTTTTCCGTGTAGTGATGTGCTGGATACGCAAAACCAAAGATGCCGAAACCCGGAGGTGTATTCGACCGGTAATACCGGCGTTCTCGGATGGGAATCAACAAAATCGCCGGACCGACGGATCGAATAAATGTACGATAATACCAAATACATAGGTAGCGCGGCGAACGGCGGGCGGGATCCTGGCCGGGCGATTCGCGGGTCGCGCACCCGATTCGGGGCAGCAGGGAATGCGCAGTGGTCGGTCGAAATCCCGCAAGAAATGCAGTAAGCCGGCCAAAATGCGGGGAGCGGCGCGCCGCCGGTATCGGCATGATGTGGACCGCGCCCGACTTACCTGCGGGTCCCACGGCCAGGTGCCCAATCCCTAACTATCATTACGACCATGAAACTATCCCACACTCTCCTTGCAGCGGCCGTTCTCGGCGGCGCTCTCGTTGTGTCCGGCGCCGATGCCGGCGCGAACTGGGGCGAACTTTGCGCCAAGTGCCACGGTGAAAATGGCAAGGGCGAAACCAAGATGGGCAAGAAGCTCGGCATCGCCGACCTGACCGACGCCACGGTCCAGGAAAAGTTCACCAACGAGCAGGCGGTGAAGGCGATGAAAGAGGGGATCAAGGATAAGGAAGGCAAGGTCGCGATGAAGCCCATCGAGAATTTGAGCGAGGCCGACATGAAGGCCCTCGCCGTCTATGTCCGGGGGTTGAAGAAGTAAACGGGCTGCACGAACCACCGCGGTCATGGAACGCTTCCAGCCGGATAACACGGGCGAACCCGCCCCGCGCACCCATCTGGTGTTGGTCGGAATCTTTATCGGCTTGCTGGGCCTGGCCGCGATGTTTGTCGCCGACCTGTGGGGTCGCGTGCCCGCCCAGCCGGTGATCCCCCCGGTCGACGTCAAGTTCCTGGAGACCACGCCGTGGCGGCAAAGTTACGCCGACATGGTCGCGGCCAAAGAGGACATGTCCGATTTTGACTGCTACGCCTGTCATGAGAAGGGCAAGCCGCCGCCAATCCGCTATGATGCCAACCAGAAGATCATCATCCCGAAAGAGCATGCCAACATCAAGATGGGGCACGGCAACCACGACCGGAACAACCTCTGTTACAACTGCCACAACGAAGCCAATCTGGTCACGCTGCAGGTGCGCGATGGGCGGGAGTTGAAATTCGACAACAGTCCGCCGCTCTGCGGCAGCTGCCACGGTCCGACCTACTTTGACTGGGAGAACGGGGCCCATGGCCGTACCTCCGGTTACTGGAACACCAAGCAGGGCGCGACCAAACGGCTACAATGTGTCAACTGCCACAATCCGCACGCACCGAAGATCCCGACCCGCGAACCCGCACCGGGACCACACTCCCTCCATGATGCCGCGGCCGTTGCTGCCGGCGTGAAAACCAACTCCCATTAATATGGTCGCGAATAACCCACCCAACGCGTCCGACAAGACCTCTGATCGGGAACTGACGCGCCGCAGTTTTCTGCGGGGCTCCGCGGCAGTCTCGGGCGTTGCGGCCCTCGCCGCGAGCCTCTCCCCCCTTAGGGAACTGAAGGACTTCACCTCCACCGAGCAATTCCTGCAGAAGTACTACAAGGAGCTCAATCCGGAGGATATGCAGAAAGTCATCAATCGGATCGAGGGCGAGGTGCAGCATCAGTACGGCATCCGGCCGCACGTGCGCGATCTCAAGCCGATGGACGGCGTCGAGTTCGTGTACTGCCTCAATCTCACCCGCTGCATCGGCTGCCGCAAGTGCGTGCACGCCTGCGTCGCGGAAAACAACCAGTCGCGGAGTCCGGAAATTCAATACATCCGCGTCCTGAAGTTGCCCCACGGTTCCCTCGATCTGGAGAAGGCCGAGCACCGTTACGACACCAAGCAGGTGCCGGAAAAAGGCTTCTTCTACATGCCGATCCAGTGTCAGCAGTGCAAAAATCCGCCCTGTGTGAAGGTCTGTCCGGTTAATGCGACCTGGCAGGAGAAAGACGGGATCACGGTCATCGACTACGATTGGTGCATCGGGTGCCGTTATTGCGAGGCGGCCTGCCCGTATTGGGCGCGGCGCTTCAATTTTGCGAAGCCGCAGATCCCGAAGGAACGCCTTAATCCCGAGATGTCCTACCTCGGCAACCGCCCGCGCAAGCAGGGCGTGATGGAAAAGTGCCACTTCTGCATCCAGCGCACCCGCGCCGGCCGCTACCCGGCGTGTTTGGAAGTTTGCCCCGTGGGTGCACGCAAGTTCGGCAACATTCTCGATCCCAACAGTGAAGTTTCCCACATCCTGCGCGAGAAGCGGGTGTTCATTCAACTCAAGGAGGAAATGGGGACCTCGCCCCGGTTCTTCTACTACTTCGACAAATGATCTCCGCCGCCCGCAATTACGGCAACTTTCTCTGGCGCTGCGCACGCGTCACGACCGTGGGTGACTGGCGCTACTATGCGTGGGTCGGCCTGCTCGTGGCCGTCTCGCTCGTCGGCCTCAACGCCTACTGCAAGCAACTTGTCTACGGCCTCTCCGTCACCGGCATGAGTGACGAAGTGTCGTGGGGCGTCTACATCGCCAACTTCACGTTCCTCGTCGGCGTCGCCGCCGCGGCCGTGATGATGGTTATTCCCGTCTACATCTATGACAACGAGGAGATGCACGATCTCGTGATTTTCGGCGAGTTGCTCGCCGTGGCCGCGATCATCATGTGCCTCCTTTTTGTTACGGTGGATCTCGGGCGACCCGACCGGTTCTGGCATCTCATCCCGATGCTCGGGCAAATGAACTTCCCGAACTCGATGTTGAGTTGGGACGTCATTGTCCTCAACGGCTACCTGCTGCTCAACGTCCATATCTGCGGGTACCTCATCTACACCCGGTACCGCGGACGCAAACCCTCCAAGTGGTTCTATATCCCGTTTGTGTTCACCGCCATTGTCTGGGCGGTTTCGATTCACACCGTGACGGCGTTCCTTTACGTCGGCCTCGGCGGCCGGCCTTTCTGGAACTCCTCGATCGTGGGCCCGCGCTTCCTCGCCTCCGCTTTTTCCGCCGGGCCCTCGCTGATTATCTTGGCGCTCCAGTTGGTTCGGCGCGTGACGGCTTCGGGCGCCGCGACCGATTTGAGCCAATGGGTGGATGTCGGCGCTACGCCGGGACGCCCCGCGACCCAGGATGATTTGGATGAGCTCGCGCGGGTGTTGCCGGCCTTCGCGGGAATTTCCCGCGCCGATCGCGCCCGCGCGCTGGCCGGAACCGCGGTGCTGGAGGTGCAGCAGGGCGATCTTCTGCTAAGGCAGGGTTCGAAATCGCCCGACGCGTTCTTCGTGCTCGAGGGCAATGTCGTCGTGAAACGCGAAGAAAGCGGCCGCGTGCGCATCACCCGTACCGCCGCGCCCGGCGACCAGTTCGGCGAAGTCTCCGCGCTTCAGGGTACCAAGCGCATGGCCTCCGCCATCGCGGAGGAGCCGACGCGCGTCCTCCGTTTACCGGCCGACAGCCTGCGAATCCTGATGGAGAATACGGAATTCGACACGATTGTCCGCTCCCGCATGAGCGAGCGGCTCATGATCACCGATCATGCCTTGCTGACCCTGCGCGGCATCGTCCAGGTGGCGATGATCATCAATGTCTTCCTCCTCGCGAATGAAGTCTTCAAAGAGTTCTATTCCGGGAATCTCCACGTCGCGTCGTCGAAATATCTCTTCCTCGGTTTGCACGGTCACCACGCGCTTGTGCCGTGGATCTGGACTGCGGTGGCGCTGAATGTGATCGGCATGGTGCTGCTCATTTTACCGATCAGCCGCAGTCTCAAGTGGCTCGATGTGGCGTGTGTCTGCTGCATCGTGGGCATTTGGATCGAAAAGGGCATGGGGTTGGTTATCCCCGGATTCATTCCGACGCCGCTGGGCGCCATCGAGGAATACAGCCCTTCGCTTAATGAGACCCTCGTGTGTCTTGGCATTTGGGCCTTCGGTCTCCTCTGCTACACTCTGTTCCTCCGCATGGCCGTGCCGATCCTCCAGGGCCGTATGACCAAGGCCAACGAGGGACGGGCCACGACCGATCTCGTCGCCTAAGACCGTCGCCAACCTCTCAACCCACATCCCCCATGGCCCGTCAACTTACCGCCGACGACGCGAAGCAGTCGCTCACCGGCCACGTCACCCATAAGGGCCTCGAGGTCTTTGCGAAGTACGGCCCGCGCCTGGGCTGGACGCAGCTCCAGCAACTCCTCAACGACCGCGCCTATGTCCGTTATCCGTGTGACATAATCTTCGATACCGCGGCCCTGCACGAGGGCGAATTTGCGCACCCCGAGCCGAAGGGCGCCACGCCGGAGGCGGGCTTTACGATGTTTGTGCACCCCGTCTACATGCTCGATCTGGAGCGGGTGCCCGCGCTCGTGCTGTATCAGCTCGTGGCGTTGAACTACGGGGAGTTTGCCTCGGCCGAAGACGCGGAGAGCTTTGGCGCGGCCGCGCTGGGCCTGACGCGGGACGAGTATTACGATCAGATTTGCGAACTCGCCACGCAGGTGGGGGTCGTCGTCGATGACGAAGGACCCCTCATGGCCGAGAGTGGGGGATGTGGGAGCGGTGGCGGTGGTAGCGGTGGTTGCAGTTGCGGTCACTGACGTTTTGCCCGGGTAGCTCGGCGCGTTACGGAGCCGGCTAAAACCCACTTCCTCGGGCTCCGCAGGGAAGAACCTTGGCGTGGCGGAGCGGAACACGGGGGCCACAAATCGGGCGGCGGGTCTGGCGGATGTCGGCGATCCCGCGCCAGGTCGTCCTCCACTGACCCCGACAACCATCACTTCTGCGAGTCGGTCCTCGCCTTGTTTGCAGACGGTCCGTCTTACGACGCATCACTGCGGTGAAAAACCGCGGGAATCAAGTGGCTCCCCGGCATCTTGGTCCAGGCCGTTTAACGTAGTCGCGCATGCGAGGGACACCGCCCGCGGCCTGCCGCGGGCGGTCGGAATGAGGCATGGGTTCACGCGGGGAGGCGGAGGGTGCGGGGCATCCCGCCTTCGCGACCTCCGCGGCGCCGCGGGCCACCTG
>CAIJFT010000300.1 GCA_903820035.1 uncultured Opitutia bacterium | reverse complement strand
TTCACCACCACGAAGTTTTTCTCCGCCAACTTGGCCGTCAGCCGGCGCGTGGCGTCCTTCGCCACCGTGTTGTACCGGAGCTGGAAAATCACCGGCCACGGGCCCGCGCCCGCGGGAAAATAGGCGTACGCCGAAAGCCGCACGCCGTCGCGCATCGGGATCCACAATTGCTTCTCCGTCACCGCACCAACGTTCAACGCCGGCAGGTCCGCCGCGCGCCCGACGAGGATTCCAGCCAACCAGAGCAACCCGACGACGAAGCGTTTCATACGGAGAGAACGAGGTGCATTGGCCGCCGGTCGCTCACTCCAGCTGGAGCACCGTGCCGTCGATCGTGCGCGGGCCGTCGGCCTGGTTGAAATAGTAGACCACCAGCACGCGATTCTTCCCGATCACCCCGGCCCACGGATAACCGAGGTCCGCCGTGCCGCCGTCGTCGCGCAAGACAATCTCCGACGCCGCAGCCGCGTTGGTGCACTCGGCGTCGAGCACGCGGGCGCGGATGCCGAAGGGTTTGGTGCGGTAGCCGTAGACCAACAACACCCGCTGGTCGGGCAGACGCAGCGCATAAAACGGGAGGCCCTGGAATCCCGCGTCCACCCAAGGCTGAAACGTGCGCCCGCGGTCGGAGGACCGCGCGATCGCCAGGCGGTTGTCGAGCCCGCCGGTGCGCATGAACGCCACGAGGTCGCCCTTCGGGGTTTCGTAGAGCGAGGTTTCGCCGAAGGTAGCCTTCGCGTCCCGCGCCACCACGCCGGCGTCCTGCCACGTCGCCCCCTTGTCCCCGGAGACCATCAACTGCGTCGCACCGCGGACCGCCACCACCCAGTAGAGCCGGCCGTCGCGGCCTTCGCACATCGCGCCGCGGTTGTAGGCCGGCAACGGCCGGCCGACCAAGTCCACCCGGGTTTCACCCGCCGCCGCCGGCGGAAAAATGGGGGCACTCCACGTATTGCCGCCGTCGACGGACCGCACGAGATACCCGCCCATGAAGACAAAACGTTTGCTGTAATGCGGCATCGTGCCCGCCGGCAGCTTGGCCAGCGCGTCGGCCGTCACCGGCGCCCAACCGTAGCTCGTACACACGATGCTCTGATCGGAGAGCTGCACCATACACGGATCCTGCGAACCGCCGAACGGATGCGAATAAATGAGCTGCGGCTCCTTCGTCCACGTCCGGCCGTCGTCGCGGGAGCGCACGAGCACGAGGTAGCTGTTCGGATCGACGTGGAGCACGCCCTTCTCGCCGAGCAGCCGGCGGTCGGGGGCGCGGCGAAACGCCACGAGGAGTTCCCCGTCGGGCCGGCGCACGAGCGACGGAAACGCACAGTGAAACCGCGCGTCGGCGTAGATCGTGAGGTCTTCAACCTTGCGCAGTCCGGTCTCGGTCGCGCGCGTTTCGCCCGCCGCGGAAAGCCACAGCGCCGCGAGCAAGGCGGCCGGAACGCGAACCGGACGGGGCAACAGGGATGGCCGTGTCATGGGAAAATTAGCACCGACCACTCAGCTACCGGCATAACGGTCGACGCGGACCCGGGCGGTGATGGCGTGCGCGTGCATGCGCTCGACGTCACATTGCCGCGCCGTGACGGCCCCGACCTCGACGCTCGCGGCGGGGGTCATATGTTGGTAGGTGACGGTCTTGAGGAACTTGCCGACCCACACGCCGCCGGTGTAACGCGCCGAACGGCTCGTCGGCAAAATGTGATTCGTGCCGATGCTCTTGTCCCCGTACGCCACCGTCGTCTCCTCGCCGATGAACAACGAGCCGTAGTTCCCCAGGCGCTGGAAATAAAAATCCGTGTCCGCCACGTGCAGTTCGAGGTGCTCCGGCGCGTAGTCGTCGGAGAGGCGGATCGCCTCCGCGGGATCGTCGGCCACATACAGTTTGCCGTGGCTCGCCCACGACGCGCCGGCGATTTCGCGGGTCGGCAGCGCGACCAACTGTCGCTCGATCTCGCGCAGGGTGGCGCGGCCAAACGCCTCGCTCAGGCAAACGAGCAGCTGACCGCTCGCGGGATCGTGTTCCGCCTGCCCGAGTAGATCGCAGGCCACGAGCGCCGGATCCGCCGTGTCGTCCGCGATGATCGCAATTTCGGTGGGCCCGGCGAGGAGGTCGATGCCGCACTGGCCGAAGAGCTGGCGCTTCGCCTCGGCGACAAACTTGTTGCCGGCACCGCACAGGATATCGACCGGGTCGACGACGCCCATGCCGAACGCCATCAACGCCATCGCCGGCACGCCGCCGAGCACGAAGATCCGGTCGGCGCCGGCGGCCTTCATCGCGTTGACGGTGGCGGGAAAACAGCCGCCGCCCGGCACCGGCGGCGTGCAGCCGACGACGGTGCGCACGCCTGCGACCTTCGCGGGAATGATGCTCATCTGCGCGGAACCAAACATCGGGTAGCGGCCGCCCGGCACGTAGCTGCCGACAGTCCCTACCGGGATATGGCGGTGCCCCAGCCGCACGCCGGGGCGAATCTCCATTTCCAAGGGTGCTAGCGTGGCCAGCTGCGCCTCGGCAAAACGCCGGACGTTGTCCTGACAGTAGGCCGTATCGCGCCGCAACTCGTCCGAGCACTGCGCCACGGCCGCGTCGATTTCACGCGAACTCAGTTCGAAATCCGACGGCGACCAGCCGTCAAATTTCACACTGAGACGGCGGACGGCATCCATGCCACCGGTGCGCAGCTGCTGCAGCAGGTCGGCGACGTAGCGCGCCGTCTCGGGATCGGTTTCGAAGAGGCGGTGTCCGCCCTCCTTGATGACTTTCATGGTGCAGGTTCGACGAATGGGCTTTTGTCGCCGCGTTGGAGCCGGAGGAAAAACGTGGTCCGAATGCGAAACCAGATCCGCGGCGATACGCCTGGGTAGGCCAGCGCGCTGGCCCACCTGGCGGAACGCGCTCAGAACATCCGGGTCATGCGGAATTTGATGATGCGGTCGCCGCCCTGATAAACCTGCTCCTTGGACACGGCGCGCGCGAGGTACCAGTCGTTGGTGACGTTGTTCACGTTCAGGGCGAAGCGGTACTTTTTCCACGTGTAGTTCGCGAAGACGGCGCCGACGGTGTATTTGGGCAGATAGTACGTGCTGATGGTGTCGACGGGGGCCGGGCCCTTGTGCGAAAGACCGCCGCCGATCACGACGCCCTTGAGGAAGGAGAGCGGGCCCTCCGCGATGGAGAACTTGTACCGGGTGTTAAAGTTGGCGGTGCTGCGCGGCGAGCCGCGCGGATAGAGACCGCTGGGCAGCGTGACGTCCATCTTGGCGCCGCCGACGTTGAACGACCAGTTGCGCGTAACGTTGAAGAACACATCGGCCTCCACGCCCCGCGTCTTCTGCTTCGAGATCTGGATACGCCAGCCGGCGGCGGAGCGGATCGGGTCGGGATCGTTGGTCAGCAGGTTTTGCAGCTCCAGGTCATAGGCGGAAATCGTGCCCGCAATCCGGCCGTCGAACGCCGCCAGTTTAAGCCCGACCTCCTCGATCACGCCCAGCTGGGGCTTGAACACGGTGCCGTCGGGCTGAGAGCCGAAGTTCGGCGCATAGGTTTCCGAGTGGTTGTAGAACAGCGAGCCG
>CAIJFT010000299.1 GCA_903820035.1 uncultured Opitutia bacterium | reverse complement strand
GCTTGCCCAAGACCCGAAGGTCCTGCTCGTGGATGAACCCGCCGCGGGCATGACCGACGACGAGACGCACCGCACCGGCGAACTGCTCCTTTCCCTGGCCGGCAAGCACAGCCTCGTCGTCGTCGAACACGACATGACCTTCGTGAAGCAGATCGCCCGCAGCGGCCAAGTCACCGTCCTCCATCAGGGTTCGGTGCTCTGCGAGGGAAAGTTCGACGAAGTCCAATCCGACCAAAAGGTCCGTGAAGTCTATCTCGGCCGCGGCAAACACGGGAACCGGTGAAAACGGCCATTGGAAATCAGAAGCCGGTAATCGGCGCGCAAACCCATCCACGCCCCGTCGCCTCGTCGGCCCATGCCAGCCGATCACGGGTTACCGACTACTGATCACCGCACACCGCCCTAAATATGTCCGCTCTTCTTTCGCTCAACTCCGTCGAGACCTACATCGGGGGTTCGCGTATTTTGCGCGGCGTCGACCTCGAAGTCCGCACCGGTGAAGTCGTCGCCCTGATGGGGCGCAACGGGGTCGGCAAGACCACGACGCTCCGCGCCATCACCGGCGTGCTTCCGGTCCGCTCCGGGGCAATCACCTTTGGCGGTCAGCGCATCGACGCTCTCCCGCCCGACGCCCGCGCCCGCGCCGGCATCGGTTACGTGCCGCAGGGCCGCGATATTTTTCCGCACCTGACCGTCGAGGAAAACCTGCATGTCGGTCTGGTGGTGCACGGCCGCCGCGGCGCCGCCGCCCGCGCCGCCCTTGACCGCGTTTACACGCTCTTCCCCGTGCTGAAGGAAATGCTCTCCCGCAAGGGTGGCGTGCTTTCGGGCGGACAACAACAGCAGCTCGCCATCGGCCGCGCACTCCTGACCGATCCGAAGCTACTGATCCTCGACGAACCGACGGAGGGCATCCAGCCGTCAATTATCGAGCAGATCGGCGACACGTTGAAGAAGCTCAAGGACGAAGGCCTAGGGCACAATTACAGCCAAGAGGTGCAGAACGCCGTAAAGGGGCTTAAGGCCGAAGGTAAACTCGCGATCCTCCTCGTCGAGCAGTTCGTCGATTTCTGCCGGGATTGCGCCGACCGTTTCTACGCCATGGACCGCGGCGCCGTCGTTGTCTCCGGCCCGATCGCAGCACTGACCGACGAAGTGGTGAAGGAACATCTGCAGGTGTAGTGAAGCAGCGAGCCTACCGAACCAGACAGGCCCAGTCGCACTCACCCTAACCACGCCCTTCCTCCTCACGACTCGCTTCTCTCCGCCCCCATGCACCTCACTCCCCGCGAACGCGAAAAACTCCTCATCGTCGTCGCCGCCGACCTCGCGCGCCGCCGTCAGGCCCGCGGCGTGAAACTGAACTACCCGGAGTCCATCGCAATTATCACCTATGAAATCATCGAGGGCGCCCGAGACGGAAGGTCCGTGGCCGCACTCATGAATTTCGGCACCACCATCCTGAAGGCCACCGAGGTGATGGAAGGCGTGCCCGAGATGATCCACGAGGTGCAGGTCGAAGCCACGTTCCCCGACGGCACCAAACTGGTCACGGTGCATAATCCCATACGCTGACTCAGCGACCAAGGGACCTTTCAAATCACCCGATGCCAGTCGCACGTCGGTCTCTCCTCCAACCAGTCACTTGTTCGTTTCGCCCCTCGTCCCTTGATCCCGACCGCCTTGTCCCTTCCCGCAAAATGATCCCCGGTGAAATCATCCCCGCGCCCGACGCGCCCGCCCTCGACGCGAACCTGCACCTTGCGACAACCACGCTCGACGTCACCAACACCGGCGACCGTCCGATCCAGGTCGGCTCACATTACCACTTCTTCGAAACGAACGATGCCCTGCGTTTCGATCGGGCCGTCGCCCGAGGCTTCCGGCTCAACATTCCCGCGGGCACCGC
>CAIJFT010000298.1 GCA_903820035.1 uncultured Opitutia bacterium | reverse complement strand
GAGAGTGCGGCGGCCTCTTCGTTGCCGCCGATGGCGTAGAGATATCGGCCGAACGGTGTATGTCGGGTTAGGAAATAGACGGTGCCCGCGGTGGTCGTCAGGATCAGTAGCGAGAGAGGAACCCCGCGAAACTGGTTGCACACCAGGACGAGTCCGAAAACGCCCGCCAAGGTCGCAACCGCTTGCCCGAACGACCTTGCCCGAGTTGCAACCGGCATGCCGTGGGCCTGTCGCGCCCTCCGTCCGCGCCAAGCCACGAGCGCAAGCACCGCGAGCACGGCGGCAGCGAGTCCGATCCCCGCGCTCGGCGGCAGGTAATACGTGGTGAGAAGCGAATAGAGATTATCCTGGTCACCCCGCGTAACCGGTACGGTGGAGTTTTGAATCACCAGCCAGAATAGTCCTTTGAAAATCAGGAGACCGCCGAGCGTGATGATGAAGGACGGAATGCGCTCCCGCACGATCAGCGTTCCCATCAGGGTCCAAAGTCCGACTGCCGCGGCGAAGGCCGCCAGCATTGCCAGCGGTGCGGGCCAGCCCTGCTGAAAGACGAGCACGGCCGCGATACCGCCGATCAGCCCGACGCCGCTTCCCGCCGACAGATCGATTTGTCCCGTCAGTAAAATCATGAACATCCCGAGCGCGAGCGTGCCGGTGGTCGCAAATTCTACGATGAGCTGGGTGAGATTTCGCGGCCCGAGAAAAACGAAACGCCCGTCGCTGAACAGCGCTTCGCGGTCGAGCCGAAGGGCGAAAAACAACCCGATCGCGACGAGCGCGATCGGCATGGCGAGGGACTTGAGTAGCCGGGCGTTCATGATGGTTCAGGCGGCGCGGCGCGTGCGGCCCATTGCCGCGGATAGTAATTTCTCCTGGGAAAAACTCGCCCGGGCAAATTCCCCGCCGATGGCGCCGGCCGCCAGCATCAAGATGCGATCGCTCATCCCCATCAATTCGGGTAGTTCGCTCGAAACCAGCACCACGCCCTTGCCCGCGGTCGTGAGCTCGTTGATCAGGTTGTACACCTCGAGCTTGGCGCCGACGTCAATGCCGCGGGTCGGTTCGTCGAGCAATACGACGGATGGCTCCGTCATCAGCGCCTTGCCGAGCACGACCTTCTGTTGGTTGCCGCCGGATAGGCTGCTGGCGGCGGTGGATTGGCCCGGCGCCTTGATGCGCATGGAGTCAAACAGGTGCTGATTGCGGGAAAACTCCGCCAGGTGGTCGATCCGACCCGGCGCCCGGGTGAATCGCCGCAGGTTGGAGAGCGAGAGATTGAAGCCGATCGATTGCCCGAGCACGAGGCCGTAGCGCCGTCGATCCTCGCTCGCGAGCACGAGGCCGCGGGCGATTGATTCCCTAGGCGTCGGCCGTGGCAGCGCCTCGCCGCCGAGAAAGACCTCTCCCGAGATGCGATGGCCCCAAGCGCCGAAAAGATGCATCAACAACTCCGTTCGCCCGGCGCCCATGAGACCGCCTATTCCCAGGACTTCCCCGGCATGAACCTCGAACGAGAGATTGCGCAGGAATGGCACTTCGCCGGCCCGCGGGGCGACGCTCAGATTGCGTACCGTCAAGCGCGCACCCGTTGCGGAGGAGGCGCCGGCGGGGACCGTCGCCTGGCGGCGGGGAAAGAGATCGGTGATTTCCCGTCCGACCATGTGTCGGATGACGGCGGCGATCGTGGTGTTCGCACGGGGCAGCGTGACGATGCTGGCGCCATCGCGGAGCACGGTGATGCGGTCGGCGAGGGCGAAGACCTCGTCGAGTTTGTGGGAAATGTAGATGCAGGCCGTGCCGTGGGCGCGGAGGCGCCGCAGGTGCTCGAGGAGTACCGCGACCTCCTGCTCGGAAAGCGCCGCCGTCGGTTCGTCGAGCACCAGCACCCGTGAGCGCTTGTCCATCGCACGGATGATCTCGATCAATTGCTTCTGTCCGACGCCGAGTTCACGCACGGGTGTCTCCGGAGGGAACGTCAGCCCGAATTCGGCCAGTAATGCACCGGCGCGTCGGTGCATCTCCAGCCAGTCGACGCATGGCCCGCGGCGCGGGGCGCGCCCGAGAAAAATGTTCTCCGCGACGCTGAGTTCGTCGACGAGGGCGAACTCCTGCGTGATCACGGCGATCCCAGCTGACTCCGCATCGCGGATACTGCGAAAGGCGACCGGCTGGTTCTCGACCTGCAGTTCCCCCTTGTAACTGCCCGCCGGATGGATGCCGGAGAGCAGTTTGATAAGGGTCGACTTGCCCGCGCCATTTTCGCCGCAGAGTGCGTGGATCTCACCTGGTTGCAGCTCAAAGTCTACCTCGCGCAGTGCGACCACGCCGGGGAAGCGCTTGGTCAAGGCTCTAGCGGCAAGGAGGCTGGGCATTTCCGTTACCGGAGGTCTAGCGCGCGCGGGAGCGTTCCGGGGATCTCAACGCAAAGCTTCGGCCTGGTGAAAGCCGTCGGCGACGACGGTCGACTGCAGGTTATCTTTATCAACGGTCACGATTTTTTCGAAAATCGAGGGGACCTGCTTTGACCCGTTGTCGAGCGCGGCGGTCGTGGCGGGTTTCTTGCCCGAGGCGACCTCCACGGCTACGCGGGCCGCGAGTGCCGCCAGATTTTTCAGGGGTTTGTAGACCGTCATCGCTTGGGTGCCGCGCAGGATGCGCTGGCAGGCGGCGAGGTCGGCGTCTTGGCCGGTGACGAGCACCTTGCCCGCAAGTCCGTCCTCCTGCAGCGCCTGAATGGCGCCGCCGGCGGTGCCATCATTCGAGACGACGACGGCGTCGATATTTCGGCCGGCCTTGGTCACCGCCGCGTTCATGATTTTCTTGGCGTTCTCCGGTTTCCAATCGAGCGCCCAATCCTCGTGCACGACCTCGACCTTGCCCGCTTTGATCAGCGGATTGAGCACGTTGTCCTGCCCCAGCTTAAACAGCTTGGCGTTGTGGTCGGTCGGGGCGCCGTAGATCCGCACGATCCGCGCGGTCCGGTCCTTGGGCAGGCGGGCGGCGGCGTAGCTGCCCTGCGCCTCGCCGACCTTCACGTTGTCGAAGGTGAGGTAGTAGTCGATGTTCGCATTGAGGATGAGCCGGTCGTAAGCGATCACGGGAATTTTGGCGTCGTTGGCCGACTTCACCGCCCGGGTCATGGCGGCGCCATTGTGCGGGACAATGACGAGGACATCGACATGGCGGCTGATCAATGACTCCACGTCGCGCACCTGACGCGTGTCGTCGCTGTTGGCGGATTGCACGATGACGGTGGCGCCGAGTTTCTTCGCTTCGTCGATGAACGTATCGCGGTCGCGTTGCCAGCGCTCCTCCTTCAGGGTGTCGAGTGACAATCCGATTACGGGCTTTTCTCGGGAGGCGAAGAGCGGAGCGGCGAGGCTGAGCAGCAGTACGAGAAAACGAAATTTCATGGGGAGGGGTTAACGGATTTACATCCGCGACGCGAGGCGTGAGGCTTGTCGACGCGTGACGCTCGACAACCCAAAACTGCACTCGTTGGCCGCGATGGTGGCGTGGCGTGAAGCGCAGCGGGCGGCGGGGAAGCGGGTGGTGCTCACCAACGGAGTGTTCGATCTGCTGCACACCGGGCACCTCTACTATCTGCGCCAGGCGCGCGAATTGGGAGACGCCTTGATCATCGCGCTTAACGCCGATGCCAGTGTGCGGGTCCTCAAGGGCCCCAGCCGGCCCGTGCAGACGGAGGAGCAGCGGGCTTACGCGCTGGGTGCTCTCGCTTGCGTGGATACCGTGGTGATTTTTTGCGAGCCACGGCTGACGGCGGAGATTCGGGCTTTGCGGCCGGACGTTTACTGCAAGGCCGGCGATTATACGCTGGAGAAGTTGAATCCTGAGGAGCGCGCCGCCTTGCAGGAAGTCGGAGCGGACATCCGCTTCCTGCCGTTCATGCCGGGATTTAGCACCACCGAGCTGATTGCCCGGATCAAGCGGGCTGGGGATATCTAGCGACTTATGCGCGTTGTTATCTTGGGTTCGGGCCGCGGCTCCAATGCGGAGGCCATCCTCCTCGCTCAGCAGGCGGGCCGGCTTGGTCGCGCGAACGTGGTGGCCGTTTTTTCCGATCAACCGCAGGCTGGTATTTTGGCGTTGGGGCGGAGCTTCAAGGTCCGATCAGAGTTTGTTGATCCGGCACCGTTCAAGACGAAATTGGAGGGCGAAGGGGAGGGACGCTTTATTACGGCGGTGCAGGCCGCGCAGCCTGATTTGGTCGTACTTGCCGGCTTCATGCGCGTGTTGAAGCCGGGCTTCCTCGGTGCGTTTGCCGGCAAGGTCATTAATCTTCACCCGAGTCTCCTCCCGAGCTTTCCCGGACTCGACGGCATCGGTCAGGCCTTTCGCCGCGGAGTTAAGGTGACCGGCTGCACCGTTCACCGGGTCACGCTCGACGTGGATGGCGGTCCCATCCTCGATCAGGCCGTTGTGCGCATTGAGGCGAGTGATACGTTGGACTCGCTTACGGCCAAAGTGCACGCGGCCGAGCATGGCCTGCTCCCGGCTGTGATCGCGCGATTGAGTCAGGGCGAGTAACGCCTCCTACTTCGCGCCTTGCGCCGCTGATGGAGTCGGAGAACTTAGGGTAATGTCATTGTGCGAATTCAAGATTGAGATTTCCGCGGCCTCCGCGGAACTCGCGGATCAGGTGCTGCTTGAGCTGGGGGTTGAGAGCTGGAGCGTGCTCGAGGATGTGATTGTGAAGCGCGCTTGGCTCAACGGGGTTTTCCCTGGGCAGCAGGAGGCGGTGGCGCGCTGGGAGGAGTTGTCGCCGCTTTTGCGGGTGGCTGGCGTGGACTTGATCGGCGACTTCGCCGTACGGCCGCTGGGTGACTCCGACTGGCGTGACAGCTACAAGGCACACTTCCACGCGTGGAAATTCGGACGCCTGCATTGGGTGCCGGTATGGGAGCGGGACACGTTTGTGCTCCCCGCCGGCCACAAGGTTCTCTGGCTGGACCCGGGCCTCGCCTTTGGCACCGGCAATCATGAGACGACCCGGCTTTGCGTGGAGCGTCTGGTTGCCTTAACCGAGTTAGTCGGCACTAACCGCCGATGGGCGGACCTACAGGTCATCGACGCCGGATGTGGCTCGGGTATATTGGCGCTCTCTGCGGTCTTGCTTGGGTTCAGCAAGGTCGCGGGCTTTGACAACGATCCAGAGGCTGTACGCGTCAGCGATGAGAATGCGGCGGCCAACCAGCTTGCCAACCGGGTGGGCTTTCAAGTGGGGGACCTCGTCAGCGGCTTATCGGGTCGAGGGGCCGATGTGCTTTTCGCGAATATTCAGGCCGATGTCCTGATTCGCTTTGCCGAGGAGCTGATCACGGCACTCAAACCCGGAGGTTCCATGATCTTGAGTGGTATCTTGGCGGCAGAAAATCATCAGGTTAGGGCGGCTTTTGAGGCGCTGGCTCCTGGCTGGGCGTTCGACTCCCGGGTAATGGGCGAGTGGAGCGATCTCCTCGTTGTTCGACCGACTTAGCCCCTCTCCGGGCCGGCGGTATCAAACAGAACCCTCCCAAGGGACTTTTCCCGATCCAGCATCGAAAGAAACTCCGCCCGGGCAATTTCGCGCGCTCCGAGCAAGGCGAAGTGAGGGGTCAACTGCTGGATATCTAGCCAGCTGGAGCCTTGCCTTTGTAGGTGGCTCACAAGGTGCAGGACGCAGAGCTTTGAGGCGTCGCTGATCCGATGGAACATGCTTTCTCCGCAGAAAACGCCTCCCGCCGACACCCCATAAAGCCCCCCGACCAGCTCCCCTCCGTCCCACGCCTCAACACTATGGGCGTGCCCGAGCCGGTGAACCTTCTGGTACGTCTCCAGCATGGCGGGGCTAATCCAGGTTCCTAATTGGCCTTGGCGAGGTGCCTTGGCGCAGGCGCAGATCACCTCATCGAAGGCTCGGTCGATCGTGAAACGCAGGTGCCGGAGGCGCCGTTGCGACCTGCGGAGGTTATGGGGGACATGGAGCGCTGCGAACTCGAGAATGGCGCGTCGTGGGGGACAGACCCAAGGAATGGGTCGCCCCGAGGTTGACGTGGGCCACGGGAAGATTCCGCTCTGGTAAGCCGATATGACCCGCTCCGGGGTAAGAATGCAATCGAGCGCAACCAACCCCAGTTTGTCAGCGGGGTCGGGGGCTGGCCACTCGTAGGGGAGCATAGTAGGAAGTACGTCCAAGCATGGGTTTTGCGGGGTGATCGTCCAGAACAGGGAAGGCATGATGGCTTTTTCCCGCTGAATAGGCTTCGTGGTCCACGTTTCGGCCGGCCGTAGATTACGGCCTTGCGTGCGAGTAAGTGCGAACGATTCCATCGGCTTCATGACCCGAATGTCTCGCGATCGCTTGCCTGCGCCCTGGGGAGCCGAACGCCCGAGCGATTCCGGTCAGCGAGAGCAGGCAGTGTTTGGCGGTATTTTGCGAAGATTTCTTGGTCTCTTATCCCTGTTGTTGGGCGGAGTGGGGATTGGATATTCCCATGATGCCGGTATCAGCACCGCTCAAGGGGAGTTGCGAAACGGCGGGCTGTTTTTGACGACTGGCTTTGCGCCGGGCGATATAGAGGTCCTGCTTCCTCCTCATCTCCGTAGGGCCGACCGCTGGGCTCCAAGTGACTTTGAAGCGGCCAGAGAGACATTGGAGAGAATTGCGGTCGATCTTTGGTCGTTTAACGTGGGAGAGCGGAAGATAAACCCGCTTGCGACTCGGGTGGAGCTCTTGCCGGGGGACAACGTGAGTTTCGAGGTTTTCTTTGCGTTAGGGGTAGCGACCGGTAACGGACGCCTTAGTGCGATTCTGCTTCCGCGGCTTCCTCCCGGGCACCGGCAATTTGTCGTGATTAGTGACATGAGGGGGGGCACCTTGGCCAAAAAATTGATCGGAGCCGGCGACATAACGCTAGAAGTCACTGTAGGAAATAAGGATGCGTTCCACCTAGGTGCCGATGCGGTGGGAAATCCGGCGTTTAGCCCCTCTGGCGGTGATTCGGCGGCTTTTCGTGGTTTTGTGTGCCTCGGTCTTGAGCACATCTGGACTGGTTACGATCACCTGCTTTTCCTCTTGGCCCTCTTGATCGTATGCCGATCCGTTCGTTCTACCCTCGGGATAGTCACTTGCTTTACACTGGCTCACTCAATAACACTATCTCTTGCAACGTTTAATGTGGTATCTCTCCCCTCCCGACTCGTGGAGGCTGCAATTGCCGGCTCAATCGTGTTTGTGGCGGCGGAAAACTTGCTGCGTCGCGGTCACGAGCCGCGGGGGCGCTGGGCGGTTACTTTTGGATTTGGTCTCATCCACGGGTTTGGCTTTGCCAGCGTCCTCAGAGATCTTGGCGTAGGCGGGGCGGGGCGCACGGTACTCATGCCACTCTTCTCCTTCAATTTTGGGGTAGAACTAGGCCAGGTTGCAGTCGCTGCCCTGGTGTTGCCGGTCCTATCGCGCCTTAGGCGGAGTAAGTGGTTTGTTGCAAAAGGCGTTCCCTCTGTGTCTATCGCGGCTTTCCTCGCTGGGTTCGTCTGGTTGCTGCAGCGGGCGATGTTCCCGTGATGTCGCCGTTGCGGCGAAGTGATTTCAGCCGAATACGCAATTTTCGACTATTTTGCGCGAACCCAAGCCAGGCTCCTACCCGCATGACTCGCGTTTAAGCGCCGAGTAAAGGCCCACTTTTTGCCCTAAATTCCGCGGAAATACCGCCGAACTATCAGGAAAAGAGGTCAGTTGCCGTCCGGCCGAGGAAGTCCTCCATGTAGGCGGTTGTGGCCTTACCTTCAATGAAAACGGGATCCGCCATAATTGCCCGATGAAGTGGGATGGTGGTCTTGATACCGCGGATGAGGTACTCGCTAAGCGCTCGGTAAGCGCGTTCAAGGGCCACTTTGCGGGTCGGCCCGTAACAAATAAGCTTCCCGATCATTGAGTCGTAATAAGGGGGAATCGTGTACCCGCTGTAGGCGTGAGAATCGACTCGGACTCCGAGGCCGCCTGGGGCGTAGTAGAGCCCGATTGTTCCGGGAGACGGGGCGAAGTTTTTGGCAGGATCCTCCGCGTTTATGCGGCATTCGATCGCGTGACGTTCAAATTTGATGTCACCCTGATCAAAATCGAGCTTCTCCCCATTCGCGATCCGGATCTGCTGCTTGATCAGGTCAATACCCGTAACCTCTTCGGTAACGGGATGTTCAACCTGGATCCGAGTGTTCATCTCGATGAAGTAGTAGTTCCCTTTTGCGTCGACGAGAAACTCTATCGTCCCGGCGTTCTCGTACTCAGCGGCTTCAGCGGCTTTCACCGCGGCTTTTCCCATCTTCTTGCGAAGATCTGAGGTGAGGAAAGGGGAGGGGGACTCCTCGATGAGTTTTTGGTGCCGACGCTGCACCGAGCAGTCGCGTTCCCCCAGGTGGAGTATCTTGCCGTGGGAATCCCCAAGAATCTGAAATTCGATGTGCCGAGGCTTCTCGATGTACTTTTCGATGTACACGGCCCCATTGCCAAAGGCCTTCTCGGCCTCTCCTCGGGCAACATGGAACTCTTTCGCGAAGGAAACATCGTTATGGGCTATACGCATCCCTCGCCCCCCGCCACCTGCTACCGCTTTAATAATAACGGGATAGCCAATTTTACGCGCAGTTTTTACCGCCTCAGACTCACTCTCGACTGGCCCGTCAGAACCCGGGACAATTGGTACACCCGCTTTTCTTACGGTATCTTTTGCAATCGACTTATCTCCCATCATTTTGATGGATCGCGATTTAGGGCCTATGAACTTGATATTGCAGGACTCGCACTGCTCGGCGAATTTAGCGTTTTCCGACAGAAATCCGTATCCGGGATGAATGGCATCCACATCCGCGATTTCTGCCGCGCTGATGATCCGATCCGCGCGGAGATAGCTCTCGGAGCTTTTGTTGCCACCGATGCAAATCGCCTCGTCGGCAAGCTGGACATGCAGCGACTGGACATCCGCTTCCGAGTAGACCGCTAAAGTCTTGATTCCTAGCTCTCGGCAGGCGCGGACGATTCGAAGTGCGATTTCACCGCGGTTTGCGATGAGGATTTTCTGGATCATCAAATAGTAAGGCGTTTGCGACCGCTAAAGACAGCTTGGAACGAATTGCATGTAGATCGGGCCGACTTTTGAATTCGCCGGCAGTGGCTTATGCCTTCCTGATTTTGAACAACCGTTGGCCGTACTCCACCGGTTGCCCGTTCTCGACCAAAGCCTCCACGACGGTACCTTTGACCTCGGCCTGGATCTCGTTCATGATCTTCATGGCTTCTATGATGCAGACGACGGTATTTTCCACCGCTTTTGTTCCCTCTTCTGCAAATGGCTTACTCTCTGGTGATGCCGCTCGGTAGAAGGTGCCAACCATCGGGGACTTGATGTAGCCGATGCTCGCGTCCTCGGCGTCTACCGGAACCGTTGCGGCCGGCGAGGCCTGCGCAGGACCCCCCATTGAAAGCGGCGGTGCGCTGTCGTAGCTTGGAAAAGGAGGATTCGATCCCCGGCCTGCACTTACAATCGGCAGCCCAGATAGGCCGCGGCGGATCTTGAGTTTAAAGCCCTCTTCCTCGACAGCGAACTCAGTCAGCTCCGAGCGCTTCATAAGCTCAATGATTTGCTTGATCTGTTTTAGGTCCAAAAGGATTCCTTGGTTATTCGTTTTTGCCGGATCTGGTAGGTTAGATCAAAATTCTTAGGGGCCGTTCAAAAGTAATACAACCACTCAAGCAACCCTTGATTTTTGTCCATCATCCTGCCCTCGAAAAGACGCCTATTTTGGTGCTAAAGAGCTGATTTTAGGTCGAAAATGGTCATTTTCATGCCTCGCGAATGCGTCTTTGGAACGCACGCTGTCTGAGTTTTTTTCGGACCCCACGCATCAATTAAGGCACTTCTACGACCAGTTTTCACGCCTTTTGCCCGACCAAAGCGGCCTTTTGTGCCGGTTCGACGCTTCCCTCGCTTTTCCCCTTAGTCTCGTCGCAGATGTAGCCGCCCATGGCTTGGTCCGAACCATTCCCATCTTTAACCGATATTCAGTGCGCTGCCCTAGCGTGAGCCAAAGATTATGCCGATTAGGGCGGAGGGAGTAACACGGCTCATGTAGTTTTCGGCGTAGGCGCCAAAGAGGGCCCATTTTGGCGTCTTTCAAGGTTCGCAACGTAAAACTAAGCCGGGATCATGCAATTGAGGGCCAAATAGGTTGGTGAGGGCCGGCTCTGGCGGAGAGGGCGGCAACTGCATCGCAGTCGTCGTTAGGGCTCATTTGACGGAGGAGAACGTGCCACCACTGGCGGCGTTGGGGAGTGGCGACGGCGAGTTTGAGCGTGGGCTTGCCGGCGGCGTGGCTGAAGACCGCAGCGCAGTAAAACAGGCGCCAGCGCAGCGTGGTCAGTTCCGCACGCTG
>CAIJFT010000297.1 GCA_903820035.1 uncultured Opitutia bacterium | reverse complement strand
TTGAAGAGCTGCGCGCTCCACATCGTGACCTCCGCGGGAGTCCCGCCGGCGCTGAGCTTGGTCTCAAGGCCGCGGGCGATGGCGAGAAACCCGATGGGGGCCGGGCTGAATATTTTCATCCAGCCGGCGGACAACGTAACCGAAAGCAGCCAGCCGAGCGGAAGCAAGGTCGTCCACGTGTAGCGGGCGCGGCCCATTTTAATCAGCACCGTCGTACCCAGGGCAAGGGCGAGCACGGCGAGGAGTTGGTTGGCGATGCCGAAAATCGGCCAGAGCGAGTTGATGCCGCCGAGGGGGTCAACCACGCCCTGATACAAGAACCAGCCCCAGGCACCGACAAAGAGTGCGGTCGCCAGCGTGCCGCCCGCGAGCGAGCCCGTGTCACCGAGTGGCTTATACGCGGCCCCGAGAATATCCTGCACCAGAAAGCGACCCACCCGCGTGCCGGCGTCGATCGTCGTGAGGATAAACAGCGCCTCGAACATGATCGCAAAGTGATACCACAGCGCGAGGGCGGTCTTGCTGCCGACCACCCCGGCGAACATGTGCGCCATGCCGACGGCAAAGGTGGGCGCGCCGCCGGTGCGACCCACCATGGTCTTTTCGCCCACGCTGTCGGCTAGTGCCTGCATATCGGTCGTCGTGACCGGAAAGCCGAGCGCAGTCACCTTGGCGGTGACAGCCTCGGGCGTTCCGGCCATGTTGATGGCGAAATATTGGCCGGGCTCCATCGCGCAGGCCGCGATCAGGGCCATGATCCCGACGCACATTTCGGTCACCATCGCACCGTAGCCGACGACGCGGATGTGCGACTCACGCGCGAGCAGCTTCGGCGTGGTGCCGGATGATACGAGCGAATGAAAACCGGAGATAGCCGCGCAGGCGATCGTGATGAAGCAGAAAGGAAACACGGGGCCGGCAAACACCGGACCGGTACCGTCGATGAACTTGGTCACCGCCGGCATCTTCAGGACCGGCGCAAGGACGACGACCGCGACCCCCAGGGCCATCACGGTGCCGATCTTCATGAAGGTGCTCAGGTAGTCGCGCGGGGCGAGCAGCAGCCACACCGGCAACACGGAGGCGAGGAAACCGTAACCCATGATCCACCAGGCAAGCGTCGTGCCGTTGAGGGTGAGGGTCTTTTCCAACGCGGTACCGTGGAGAAATTGTCCGGCCCAGACTGAAGCGAGGAGCGCAATCACCCCGAACGCGCTGATCCACGCGAGGGCCTTGCCGCTGTGCCCGGCCCCGCGCATCGCGAGGCCCATGATGACGGCGATCGGCATCGTCGCGGCGATCGTGAAGAGACCCCAAGGGCTTTCGGCGAGCGCCTTGACCACGACCAGCGCCAGCACGGCGAGGAGGATCGTCATGATCGCGATGATACTCACGAGCGCCACGCCGCCGGCGAACGGACCGACTTCATCGCGCACCATCTGACCGAGGGATTTGCCGCGGCGGCGGGTCGAACAGAAGAGAATCACCGAGTCGTGCACCGCGCCGCCAAGCGTCGCGCCGATGAGCATCCAGAGCATGCCTGGCAGGTAACCGAATTGCGCGGCAAGCACGGGGCCGACCAGCGGACCGGGACCGGCAATCGCGGCAAAATGGTGACCGAAGACGACCCACTTGTTGGTTTTGACGAAGTCACGTCCGTCGCCGTGCACCTCGGCCGGCGTCGCGCGCAGGTCGTCAAGCGTGAGCACCTTCGCCATCAGCCACGCGGAATGGAAACGGTAGCTGATCGCGAAAACGCAAAGGGCCGCGACCACCATCCAAAGGGCACTGACGGGCTCGCCGCGAGCGAAGGCGAGAAAGGCGGTCGAGCCTGCCCCGGTGAGTGCAATGAGGCTCCAGCCGAGCATGCGCAGCGTCTTCTTCGAGGGGGAATCCGGGGTGGCGACGGAAATCATGGGGATGGAACCCTGACGTTGGGGCGGCCTCCGTTCCGGGGCAAGCGTGCGCAAGAGAGCACGGCTCCGCCTCGCCTTCAGGCGCCCAGCCAACAAAAAAGCCCGGGGCTTGCAGCCCCGGGCTTTGAAACTAAATGGGTCCGACCACCGCTGGTTACGGGAGCTCGTAGACCTCGATGAGCGCAACGCCCGTCGCCGTGCCGGGGCCCGTCACCTGCGCGGTGTAGTTGCCCGGAGCGAGCGTCACCACGAGGGCCGAGTCGTTGCTCGAGAGTCCGAACGCACCGACCGAAGCCGACGCGGCCGTGATGGTCGTCGCATCCGCCGAGGAGCTCCAGTTGGTGTTCGTCGCGACGCTCGTGCTGCCACTAAAGAGCGTGAGCGTGGGCTGAGCGAGAACGCCCGTGACGCCGAAGGCCGCCAAGCCCGGGCCGACGCCGCGGACGAGCACCCGCTTGGTCGTGCCCGGAGGCACCACGAAGCCGGCAATGAGGAGGTTGTCGCCCGTACCGGCGGAGGCGCGCGTCGAGATGTTGAGCAGCTTCTGCCCGGCGGTAACGCCGGAGAGATCGTAGACTTCGACGAGGGCGACGCCCGCGGCGGTAGTCGAACTGCTCACCACGGCGGTGTAATTACCGGGGGCGAGCGTGGTCAGGATAGCTGCATCGGTACCGGCGACGCCGAGCCCGAACGCCCCGGCGAGCTGGGCCGCAGCGTCAATCGCGGCGCGGTTGGTGCCGATGCCAGCATTGGTGGCGACCGAAGTGGCGCCACGGAAAAGTTCGATGCTCGGTGTGGTCAACGCGCCGGAAACATTGAACGGAGCCGCACCCAGCGTCGGGCCGACCGCGCGGATCAGGACCGGCTTCGACTGTTGGCCGGAGATCACAAAGCCAACAATGGCGACGCTATCTCCGGAAGCCACGCGAGCGCGGCTGGAAATATTGCCCAAGCGCTGGAGGGAGACAGCTGTTCCGGTGCCGCCGGCGTAATTCGCCGACACCGCGCCGGTTGACGCGGCGGTGAACAGACCGGTGCTCGGATTGACCAAGCCGGTGATGAGTGAGCGGTTGGTGCTGACCGTGATCTGACCGGAGGCCGAGGCCGAGCCGACGCCGCCGTCGGAGGCCACGCCGGATTGGACGGCAACAAAGGCCTGCCCGTTACCGCTGACAATGGCGTTAATGACCCCGGCACCGAGGAGCGCACCGCCTTGATAGAAGCCGGCGACGCTCTGGGAGGTTCCGATGTCGGAGGACTGCGAGCCCGAGAGGGTCGCCGAGACGGCGCCCGAAAGCGTGCCGCTCAACGTACCATCAGCCAGGATACTGCCGTTGAGGTTCAGCGCGCCGACCGAGCCGGAGGCGACTTGCGCGACCGAGAATTGGCCGGCGTCGCCGACCACCACGCCCGTCGACGAAACCGGGATATTCAGCCCGGGCAGGTAGCTCAGCAGCACGCCGCTGTTGTCGTCGCGGACATAAAGGGCAAAGGAGCCGAATCCGCCGCTGAAGGAGCCGAAGTAGACGCCAGCAAAACTCTTCGGGAAGACCCGGAGGGCGGCGGCTTGGGTGGTCACACTGCCGACCGAGTTGCTGATCAGGACGTCGTAATTGCCGGCATCAGCGACCTGCGCGGAAGCGAGGGAGAGCACGCCGCCGGTAGCGCCGGCAACCGCAGCGCCGTTCCTGCGCCACTGGAAGGTTGGGGCCGGAACACCGGTCGCAGAAACCGAGAGGGCAACCGAACTTCCCGCGAGCGCACTGCTGCCGCGCGGTTGCGCGGTGATGACCGGAGCCGCAGTAACTGACGACACCGACAGCTGGGCCGACGAACTGTTGGTCGATCCCGCGGCGTTCGATAAGACGACGTCGTAGTTGGCGGCATCCGCGACCGAGACGTTGACCAAGGTCAGCGTGGCGGAGGTGGCGCCCGGGATGTTCACGCCATTCTTGCGCCACTGGAAGGACGGGGCGCCCGAAGCCGCGGCGCTGAAGGTCGCGGATCCACCGGCCAAGGTAATTTGGGGACCGGGTTGAATGGAAATGCTGGGAACCGCGTTCACGGTAAGCACAGCGCCGCTGGTGGTGACGTTGCCGAAGGCATTGGTGACGACCGCCGTGTACACGCCCGCCGCAGAGACCTGGACGCCCGAGAGGGACAGGCTGGAAGCAGTCGCACCTCCCAAGGTGACGCCATTACGGCGCCACTGGTAGGTGAAGGGAGCCGTTCCGCCGGCGACCACGCTGAACGTGGCGCTCTGGCCCGGGTTGACGCTGGCCGCAACCGGCTGACTGACGATCGACGGCGGAATGTTCGCCGGCAGGATCGAGAGGGTGAACGACTGGGTCGCTTCGAGGCCGCTGTTCGCCTTCAAGGTAATCACGAAGGGCGAGCCGGTGGTGTCGGGCGGATTGCCGCTCAAGACGCCGGTGGCGGCATCCAGAGCCGCCCAGGAAGGCAGGGAGGTGGCGCTGAAGGCAACCGCAACCGGGCTGGAAGCAACGACCGTGAAACTGTTGGCTTCGCCGGCCCGGAAACTCGTCGTAGCCGCGCTGGTGATTACGGGAAGCGCCCCGGAGGACAACAGGGCCGTCGCCGACAACGTGGGGCTGCCGATTCCGTTCGCCACCACCACGCGATACTGATCGCCGTTCATGGCGGAGGTCACCGCGCGGACCGTCAGGGACGAGGAATTCACCCCGGAGTAGTCCGTGCCCGCACCAATGTTCACAAAGCCGCTAAGGCCCGCGGCCTGACGTTGCCACTGGTAGCTGGATGGGGAAGGCGTACCGATCGCCAAAATCGAGTAGGTCACATCCTGCCCGAGGGTGGCGGAGCGCGCTTGCGGCTGAGCGAGGATCTGCACCGGGAGACTGCCACCCGTGCGGCGGATCGTGCTGTTGGCGGTGTCGACGATGAATAGGTTACCGAGGCTGTCGGAGACCACACTGCCCGGGTTATTAAAGCGGGCGATGTTGCTGGCGCCGTCGGTGGAGCCCGAAGTGAGCGCAATGCCCGCGATCGTGGTCACATCCGAGGACGAGACGATCTTGCGGATCAGGTGATTGCCAGTGTCGGCGACGAAAAGATTACCCGAAGAATCGATGGAGATACCGCCCGGGCGATTGAACCCGGCGGCGACGCCCGTGCCGTTGGCAAAGCCGGGCGTGCCGACCGCGCTACCGGCGAAGGTCGTCACCACTCCGAAGGCGCCGACGCGCCGGATGGCGTTGTTCAGCGAGTCGGCCACATAAACATTACCGACCGGATCGACGGCAACCGACGACGGAGAGTTAAAGCGGGCCAGAGTGGGAACCGCGTCGTTCACGTAGCCCGCGAGCCCGGCCCCGCCGGCGATTGTGATGACATTACCGGCACTGGAAACGCGCCGGATGGTATTGTTACCGGTATCGGCCACGTAAACATTACCCAAGGCGTCGACCGCGACGCCGGAGGGCTGCGAGAACCTCGCCGCGGCCCCGATGCCGTCCGAGCTGCCGCTCGAACCCGCCGTACCCGCAAGGGTCGTGACCGCACCAAGCGGGGAAACCATGCGGATGGTGTGGTTGAGGGTGTCGGCGACATAGATGTTGCCCAAGGTGTCGACCGCGATTCCGCCCGGAGCGTTGAAGCGGGAAGCCGTGCCCGTGCCGTCAACGGCACCGCGCGCGCCGGCCAAGCCAGCGATCGTGGTGACCACACCCGAAGCGCTCATCTTGCGAATCAGGCTATTGCCCTTGTCGGCGATGTAGAAGGTGCCGGCGGAATCGACGGCAATCGCCGCGGGGCTGTTGAAGCCGGCGCCCTGGCTGGTGCCGTCGAGGACGCCCGGCAAGCCGGGGACGCCGGCAAAGGTGCTGATCACCGAACCGATGTTGACGGTCAGGATCGCGGCCGTGGTGGTGATGGTGCCCACCTCGTTCGAAGCGAAGAGGCGGAAGGAGTCTCCGGTCATGCCGGCGGTGACCGCGCTGATCGAAAGCGTGCCGGTGGTGGTGCCGCTGAACACGGTGTCGTCCGAAAGATTCACGTATCCAAAAGTCCCAAACGGCTGGCGCTGCCAGCGCAGGGTGGGTATCGGCAGGCCGGTGGCGCTCGCGGTGAAGGTCGCGGGCAGGCCGTTGTTGACGCTCAGGTCCGACGGATTGGTGATTATCGACGGCACGATCGAGTTGACGATCAGTACGGCCGGGGTGCTCGCGGTGACATAGCTACCGTTGGTCGCAACCAGCCGGAATTGGTCGCCGTTCATGGACGGCACGGTCGAGGCCAGCGTCAGCGTACCCGAAGCCGAACCCGAGTAGACGATGCTGTCGGACAAATCGACAAAGGTCGCCGAACCAAACGGCTGACGCTGCCAGCGGTAGGTCGGAGACGGCGACGAGGAAGCCGCGGCGGAAAAGCTCGTGCCCGTCCCGGCCTGCACCGAGGTGCTCGAGGGATTGGACGAGAAGACGGGGACCAGATTAGCCGGA
>CAIJFT010000296.1 GCA_903820035.1 uncultured Opitutia bacterium | reverse complement strand
GTTATACGAACGTCGAAGTGTACTTGAATCAGTTGGCGGACGGGAAGTGAGGGGCAGCCGCAGGGGAGCGGTCGTTTCCTGTCGCAACTGATTGGCTAGCGTACGGTCAGGCCTGGCGGGCGGTAATGTGATTTGCTAAGGCGGGAGGCGCGGCGTTTCGTGCAGTTTGCTTCTTCGGTGGTGTGGCGAAACGTCCACCGGAAAACGCGCGACATGGTGCCCCGCACGGTGTCGGCGTCTACCCCAACTACCCCCTATCCCCCCGCTATGTCGTCGCTTTTGCGATCCACCCTGATTCGGCTTTGCCTTCCCGGAATTAACGGCGCGGCGTGGGCGGGTGCGGGCGTGGTGATGGCGGTGGCGGGCCTCATTGTCGTACGGGCCTGCGGTTATGATTGGGGTGCGGTGGCCGGTTACGGACTGTACCTCGCGCTCTATGTCGCACTGCCCGGCGTGGTGGTGATGCAGGCGGTGAACCGAGGTCCGCTGGCGCTGACGCGGGTGCTGGCGCTCGCGTTGCCCACGGGATTTGCGGTGGAGATTTTGAGTTATCTCGGGTGTGCGGCGCTGCACGTTCGCGAGGTCTACCCGTGGCTGCCGCTCCTGTGGCTTGGCTTCGCGGTCCTGCAGGCGTGGTCCAGTGGCGTCAGGCCGGTGCGGTGGCGGGTGACGGTGCGGCACGGTGGCGTGGCTTGTTGGCTGGCGATCGCGTTTCTCGCCACGACGCTGATGGCGGCGAGTCAGATGTACGCCGAGTCGCCGTTGGCGCAGGGGTTGCCGACGCGGGCGATTTTTCACGATTGGGTTTATCTCGTGAGCCGGGCCGGGGTGATCAAAAACAACTGGCCGCTGGACGACCCGAGCCTCGCGGGCACGCCGCTCCAGTACCACTACTTCATGATGGTGCACGCCGCCGCGACGTCCGCGACGACGGGCATCGAACTCACGGCGCTGATGCTGCGGCTGATCTTTGTGCCGCTCGGGGCGGTGTTGGTGGCGCAGGCGTTTCTGCTGGGGCGGGCGGTGGCGCGCAGCCCGTGGGCGGGGGTGCTGGCGGCGGTGTTGCTCGTCGTGGTGAGCGAGGTCTCGTTTGCGCCCAGCTACGGTGAGCCGATGTTTCTCGGCCTCTTCGTCCGCTGGCTCTTTGTGAGCCCGACGTTTTTCTTCGGCATGATTTTCTGCGGGGCCTTGCTGATTGCGGTGTGGGATGCGGTGCGGGCGCGGCAGATGGGTCCGTTGCGTTGGCTTTGGCTGCTGCTCCTCGGTGCGGCCGGCACCGGCGCAAAGGGCACCGTGCTTCCGGTGATTTTGTGTGCGCTCGGCTTGTGGGCCCTGTGGCGCCTCGGGCGGGAGCGGCGGATTCCTTGGCGTTTGGCGGGTTTTGGCCTCGTGCTCGGCGTGGGCTTTGCGGTGGTTTACGAACCCACGATGTCAGCGTGGCGCACCGGGGACGCGGCTTGGCGGCCGTTCCACGTGTTTCAGTTGAGCTCCTACTGGAAGCAGCACCTCCCGGGTTGGCAGCAGGCACTGTCGCTGTGGCTGCCGGCGGGGGCGGCCAAAACGCTTGCGAGCGTGGCCTGTGCTACGGTGGTGTTTGCCGGCACCTGCGGGATCCGGCTGTTGGCGTTGCCCTATCTCCTCCGCAGCCGCGATCAGCGACGCGACGGTTTACTCGTGACCTGGCTGGGGGCCTTCTTTGTCGCCAGCGCCGGGATGGGGGCGCTGATGGAGCTCAACAGCTACGGTGAGCTATATCTGCTCCTGATGATGCGACTGCCGATGTCCGTGCTGACCGCCGGCTTCCTGCTCGCCCTGGCGCGGCGCGTCCGCGCGTGGTGGCTGGCCGAAGCGCGTCCGCCTTCGCCGAGGGTATGGCTCCGCTTGATGCTGGGCACCGGACTCACGGCGCTGGCGGCGGTGTTGACCCTGCAAACGTCGCTCTGGGTGGCGCGCAACCGCGTCGGCTTCCAGGAATGGCTCAAGACGCCGACGAATCTCAGCCCCGACGGCTACATGCAGGAGCTGCGCGAGGCGTTACTCTGGGTTCGGCAGCATACGGAGCCCGATGCCGTGCTGGTGGCCAACGCCTGTACGCCGGAAAACATGAAGAAGGATCATTGGGGCGCGCTCGACCGCACGCTGACCGGGGTGCATTTTTACTATTCGGCCCTTTCGGAACGCCGTCTTTGGTTTGAGGGGCCCAGCTACATTATGGATACCACCCGCGCGCGCATCCGGGCGAACATGGCCTCCAATTTTTTCTACCGCTCTCGGCCGCTGGCACCGGAGATCATCGGCGATTCGCCGTCGTATATCCTCCATGACCGCAGCCTGAAGGACGGGGCGGTGGTCACGCTGCCGCTCGGGGCGCGGGTTTTTTCCAATTCCCGGATCGATATCTACCGACTCTCGCCGCTCACCGTGGCGGCCTCGGCCGGCGTGGGGCTGGCGGGCGGCGTGCAGGACGAGAACTGAAAGCGGCTGCGCCTCGGACGAGGGACCAAGGGACCAGGGACCAAAGGACCAAGGGGCCTGGTGAGGCCCGATGTCCTCATCGGGTCATTGCTTTTTCTCACGTGCCGGCCCGATGGGGACATCGGGCCCCACCGGCCGCGGACCGGGCTCCCTGCGCTCAGTTGTTCGACACGCTCCCTTTGCGCGCGAGCGGGAGGTAAACGGTCTGCTCGAGGTTATTGCCGAGGTGCTGGCGGAAGGTCGCGAGGTTCTTCACGGCGCCGATCGAGATGAGCTGGCTCGCGATATTGCCGACGGCGGTGCCCTCGAGGGCGAAGCTCACCACGGGGATGCCGGCCTCGTTCGCGGTCGCCTGGCAGAGCAGGCGGTTCTTGGAGCCGCCGCCGACAATGAGGATACGGCGGAACGTTTTCCCCGTCATCCGCTCGAAGGCGCGCATCGCATCCGCGTGACCGCGGCCGAGTGACGCGCAGATCAGGCGCACGTAGCCGGCGAGGTTGGACGGCAGCTTGAGCCGACGCTTACGCAGGTGAGTGTCGATCGCGGCGCGCATCGAGGCCGGATTGACGAAGCCGGGGTCGGTGACGTCGAGTAGCGCGGCCGGCACCGGCAGCTTTTCCGCGGTGGTAATGAGCGTGGCCCATTCGCGGTCGTTGGTCGGGCGCGATTCGAAGTCCTTGAGCGTGCCCTCGAGCAGCCAGAGGCCGATGACATTGGTGAGCGGACGGTAGCGGCCGTCGCCGATGCGCTCGTTGGAAATGCGCGCGGTCATGGCCTCCGCGCCGAGGACCGGCTTTTCGCTTTCAAAGCCGACCAGCGACCAGGTGCCTGAGCTGAGGAAGAGATCGTTGCCGTCGGGCGAGGCCGGCATGGCGTCGTACGCGCAGGCGGTGTCGTGGCCGGGCACCGCGATGACTTGGGTGCGGGCGAGGGCGGGGGAGGTCGCGGCGAACTCGCGCTGGAGGCGGCCGAGTTTTGTGCCGGCGAGGACGGGCTGCGAGAACCACTGGGCGGGAATGCGGAAGTAATCGAGCGCCGCGCGCGACCAGTCGAGGCCGTGGACGTCGAGCAGCTGTGAGGTGCTCGCGATGGTTAATTCGTTTTCCATCCGGCCCGAGAGGAGGAAATTGAAGTAGTCCGGCAGGAAGAGGCAGCGGGTCGCCAGATCCTCGATCGCCGGGCACGAGGCGACGAGTTCGCCGAGTTGGAGCGACGAGTTGTAGAAAACATTCGGGATGCCCGTCGCGGCGTAGAGGCGGTCGAGCGCGGCGCGCGTATGCGCGAGACGCTTCAGGCCGGGCTGCGTGCGCGGGTCGCGGTAGGCGTGGACGGGGAAAACGAGCCGGCCGTCGTCGTTGACCAGGGCGTGGTCGACGCCCCAGCAGTCGACTCCGATGGACGACAGCGCGGCGTTTTTCGGCAGGGCCGCGACGGCCTTGCGCAATCCGGTCTGGGCTTCGTGCCAGAGCGTGGCGACGTCCCAATAATCGTGGCCCGCGAGCGAGTGGAACGCATTCGGGAAACGGTGCACCTCGTTCAACGTGAGGCGGTGATCGGACCACTGGCCGAGGATGACGCGACCGCTGGTGGCGCCGAAGTCGAGGGCGACGGTGAAGAGGGGGCGGGACATGAGGCGGAAAAACAAGATGACCCGCGGCCGAGCGTCACGGCAATTTCGCGGGCCGCTCCGGTCCGAGTTTCCGGTTGCCAGCGCCGGCGGTCGCCGCAGGGTTTTTCCCACTCCTCATGCTCAACTCCGAGCGCAGTCCACTTAAAGGCAAACGCGTGCAGCTCATGGCCACGTGCCTGTGCGATGCATTCTACGACGACGTGGCCGCGGCCACCGTGGAAGTGCTTGAGCACCTCGGCGTCGAGGTCGTCTTCCCCGAGGGGCAGACCTGCTGCGGTCAGCCGGCGTTCAACGGCGGCGACTGGATCGCGTCGCGCAAGGTCGTGCGCCATACGGTGCAGACCTTCGCCGGCGAAGATCCGGTGGTGGTGCCCAGCGGCTCGTGCGCCGCGATGCTGTTTCACGGCGCGGGGTTGGAATTTGAAAACGAACCCGACGCCCCCGCGGTCGCCGCGCTCGGGCGCCGTACGTGGGAGCTGGCGGATTATTTGGTCAACGGGCTCGGCGTGAAAACCTGGTCCGGTCGCTACGAGGCCACGATCGCGTTTCACCGTTCCTGCCATTCGCGCGGCACGAAGAGCAGTGAGGCGGCGCTGACGCTGCTCCAGGCGGTGCCGGGCGTGCGTCTGGTGGAGTTTGGCGAGGGTGAGCAGTGCTGCGGTTTCGGCGGCACGTTCTCGGTGTCGTTTCCGAACATCTCCGCGGCGATGGGCAACCTGAAGCTCGACCACGTGCGGGCCGCGCAGCCCGATGTCTTTGTTTCCGGCGATATGAGCTGCATGATGCACCTCGGCGGCCTTGCCGCGAAGGAAGGCAAGCCGATCAAGACGCAGCACCTCGCCCAAGTGCTGCGCGATGCGTTAAAGGGAGGGGCGAGGTAGGAGCGACCAGGGAGTGAGGGCGTGAGTGGACAATTCATCCCGCTGCCTTCCTTTCCGAAACTCCCCCCTTTCTCCCCCAGTCCCTTACTCCCGCACTCCCTTCCTCATGCGCTTCCAGCCGATCGACCAGTTCGCCGCGGGCCTGCCCGCCGACAAGCGTGCCTCGGTTTACCAGAGCACCAAGACGACGCACGAAAAGCGCACGAAGCTGCTCTTCGACCAGTTCACCGATCCGAACCGGCTCCGGCAACTCGCCGGCGAGATCAAGCAGCACGCGCTGGAAAATCTGGACACCTATCTACCGAAGGTGGAGGCGAAGCTGAAGGCCAACGGGGCGCAGGTCCACTGGGCCTCCACGGGCGAAGCCGCCTGCCAAAAGGTCCTCGAGATCATGCAGGCGCGCGGCGCGACCAAGATGGTCAAGTCGAAGACCATGGTCAGCGAGGAGATCGAACTGGCGAAGTTCCTCAAGCCGCACGGCATCGAGGCGCTGGAAACCGACCTCGGGGAATTCATCATCCAGATCGACGATGACCACCCGAGCCACATCGTCCGCCCGATCATCCACAAGAACCGCCGCGAGATCGCGCAGAGTTTCGAGCGCGAGGGTCTTGGCGCTTACAACGATGATCCCGAGACGATCACGCGGCGGGCGCGGCACTTTCTGCGCCACAAGTACCTCGCGGCCGACGTCGGCCTGACCGGGGCAAACTTCGTGTCGGCGGAAAGCGGTCGCATCGTGCTCGTGACCAACGAGGGCAACTCCCGCTTCTGTCTCGCCGCGACGAAGGTTCACATCGCGCTCATCGGCATCGAGAAGATCGTGCCGCGCGACCGCGACCTTGGTCTTCTCCTCAATCTGCTCGGCCGGTCCGGCACGGCGCAGGACCTGACGGTCTACACCGAATTCATCAACGGCCCGAAATCGACGGCGCAGCCCGACGGCCCCGAGGAGATGCACGTCATCTTCCTCGACAACGGCCGCACCGACGTGCTCGCCAGCGACTGCCGCGAGATTTTGCGCTGCATCCGCTGCGGCGCCTGCCTCAACGTGTGTCCGGTCTACCGCCAGGCGAGCGGTCATGCGTACCGGAGCGTCTATCCCGGCCCGGTCGGTGCGGTGCTGTCGCCGCTCCTGATGGGTGGGAAATTTGCGCAGAAGGCCGACCTGCCGAAGGCGTCGTCGCTCTGCGGCGCGTGCCATGAGGTGTGTCCGGTCAATATCCCGATTCCCGATCTGCTCCTCCGTCTGCGCAACCGCGCGAAGGAGGAAAATGTGCCGTCGCCCGGCACCCCACCGATGGGGGCTTGGGCGCTGATGGCTTCACAGCCCACCGCGTGGAAGGCCGCGCTCCTGGGCGGCAAGCTGCTGGATTATGTGCCGACCAAGTTGATTCCCGTCCCCGCGCTGCAGGCCTGGTCCGCGCAGCGGGCGCTGCCGGCGTGGCGGGGCGGCGAATTCCGGAAATGGATGAAGCAGCGGAAACGTTGAAAGTCTTGAAAGCCACCCTCCCGCTATGAGCGACGATCGCGAAGCTATTTTATCCCGGGTCCGCGGCGCCCTCGCGCCCTTGCATGAGCGGGCGCCGCTGCCGGTGTATGACTCGGAAATCGCCGTCATGCGTTCGCTGATCGCGGGGCGCGATCTCGCGGAGCTGTTTGCCGAACGCCTGAAGCGCGTCGGCGGTTTGACCTTCACGTCACCCGCGGAGCTCGTCGCCCATCTGCAGGCCGGCCAGTGGCGGCACGGCTACTGTGATCCGGTCTTGTGGCCGGTGCTGGCGCCGCACTTCGGGCCGGATTTTACCGTCGAGTTGACCTTCGACGAGACGCGCGTCGACGACTATGCGTTCGGCATCACGCGGGCGGCCGCCGCGATCGCGGAGTCGGGGACGATCATCCTCGACGATGCGAGTACCTCGCGGCGGCTCGCGGCGCTGGCGCCGTGGGTGCATGTCGCCGTACTTGCGCGCGGCACCATTTTTTCGGACGTCACGCAGGCGGTCGCGGCGCTTGGCGCCGATCGCAACGTGGTGTGGTGTACAGGCCCGTCGAAAACGGCCGACGTCGAGGGCATCTTGATCGAGGGCGTCCACGGCCCCGGCGCGCAAATTGCATTGCTGGTGTGAGGCGCGGCAGAAGGTCGAGCCCGGTCCAAGGGAGGGTCCAATGTCCCCATCGGGCTGGGTCGCCAAGGCTGGCCCAAAAGCAAGACCCGCTGCGGACATCGGGTCTTGCTTTTAGATCGCTGCGTGGGCGCGCGGACCTTTACGGATCGAGATCGTAGATCTCGACGAGGGCGGTGCCGGTGCCGCTGGCGATGCCGGAGACAATGACCGTGTAGCCGCCAGGGGGGAGGCGGACCAAGACGGCGGCGTCCTTGCCGCCCGCGGGCAGGCTGAAGGCGCCGGCTTGGGCGAAGGCGGACGTCAGCGTTGCGCCGCCGCCCCAGTTATCATTGGCCGCGACCTGAAAATCACGGCCGAGCGGAACAAGGGAGAGTTGCGGGTCGTTCAGGACGTCCGGCACGCCGAATGGTTCCAGGCCCGGTCCGACGGCGCGGATCAGCAGTAGTTTCGGGCCGGTGCCGCCGATGACGAAGCCGGGGACGAGGGCCTGCTCGCCGGTGCCGACGAAGCCGCTGGTGGAAACGTTGACGAGTCGGACGGGCGACGTCAGCGCGTCTTCGTCGTAGACCTCGGCCAAGGCGATACCCGAGGCGGTCGGGTTCTTCGACACGATCCGCACCGTGTAGCCGCTGGCGCCGAGGGCGTTGAGGGCGAGTTCCACCGAGGAGTCGGCCGACGAGGCGGTCGCGAGCGGGAACGCCCCGACGCGGCTGAAGGCGGTTTGCAGCGTCGGCGTGCCGCCCCAGTTGTCGTTGGTGGCGATGGCGACCGACGTACCGAGCGGGATCACGTCCATGACCGGATCGGCGAGCGTGCCGCCGACGCCGAAGGCCCCGAGGGTGGGGCCGATGGCCCGGATTACGACCGACTTCGGCGCGTTGCCCTGCAGCACGAAGCCCGGAGTGAGCGCGCCGCCCGGCGGAACGAAGCCGCGGGTGGAGACGTTGACGAGCCGGCTGCGGCCGCCGGTGTTCACGGTCAGCGTCGCGACGTCGGAGTCGACGGTGCCGGTGGCGTTCGTGACGGTGACGGCGTAGAAGCCCATGTCCGCGGCCGTGGCCGCCGCGAGCCGGTAAGTGGCGCTGGTGGCGCCGGCGAGGGCGGTGCCGTCCTTCTTCCATTGGTAGGAGAGTCCGGTGCCGGTGGCGGTGGCGGCAAACGTCACGGCGGTGCCCGGCGCGACGTATTGGGATTGTGGTTGCGCAGTGAGGCTCGGTCCCGGCGCGGTGACGGGGATGGCGTCGACCGTGAGGGTGGCGGCGTTGCTCGTGATGATGCCGGCGGAGTTCGAGACGACGACGAGGTAGCTGCCGGCGTGGGCGGCCTGCACGTTGGTGAGCACGAGGCTGGCGTTGGTGGCGCCCGGCAGGTTTGCGCCGTCTTTGCGCCACTGGAAGGTGGGGGCGGGCGTGCCGCTGGCGCCGGTGGAAAAGGTGACGGTGGTCCCCGCCGTGACGGTCTGACTGACCGGCTGGCTCGTAAAGGTTGGACCGATCGCAGCGGCGGCGACCACGTTCACCGTGTAGGTGAAGGTCGAGGATTTGTCGCCGGAGGCGTTGGTTTTTTGCCAGGCGACCAGGCTGATGCGATAGCTGCCGGTGGCTGTGGGGGCGCCGCTCAGAATCAGGTTGGAAACATTCACCGTCCCGCTGGTTTTGCCCGAAAAACTCAGGCCGGGCGGCACGGAACCGGAGACCGTCCAGGAGGAGGCGGCGGTCTGTGCGCCGGTGATGACCATGCCGATTTGCACGTTGGCGCCGACCGTGACGGTGGCGGGGCTCGCGGTGGTGGCGATCAATTGGGTTGCTCCGGCCAGCGAGTGGACGGCACCGAGGCCGACGGCGCTGGCAAAGGCGGTCTGCAGCAGTGCGACGACGCGCGACGGTGCGACCAGTTCAGTGGCCTGCGTGGCAACGCGGAGCACGGGCGTGCGTTGCAGCAGCAAAAGGAGCCAGGCACTGGAGAACGGGAGCCAACGAAGACGGTTCATGCGGCGAGAAGGAGAGACGGCGGAAAGGAACGGGACGTCGGGCTTACGACCGGCGTCCCGCTTCCGGGTTGCCGTTTATTTCGCGGGGGGCAGCGGCTGCAGTTCGTCACGCGACAAGCCGCCGTCGTGGTTGGCATCCAGTGCCTTGAGGCTGGCGGGGGCGTTGGCGATCTCCGCGGCCGAAAGGGCGCCGTCGTTATTCGCGTCGAGGGCGAGCATCACCGGCATCACCGGGCGGGCGTGGCCGGCCGGGCCGCCAGGCCCGCGGTGGGGCGCTCCTGCCGGGGGCTTCGGGGCTCCCGCCGGCCGGGCCGGGCTCAGTTCCTCGGCGGAGAGGCTGCCGTCCTGGTTGAGGTCGAGGGTAAGCAGGGCGGCCGAGGCGCCGGCGATTTCGACGGCGGAGATTTCGCCGTTGTGATCGGCGTCAAGGACGCGGATCACCGGCGGGATGCGGCCGGGACCGCCGGGACCGCCCGGACCGCGGTGACGCGGTCCGCCCCCCGCTTGGTCGGTCGGGGTGGTTTGGGCGCAGAGCATGGCCGCGCCGAGGAATCCTGAGGCCAAGAGCAGACGATAACGGTTCTTCATGGGAGTTGCGATCACCCCGCCGGCCGCCGCCACCCGGAAAGGCGGCGAGGAAACGGTGGCGGGTTTGAACGTACTCCATTAGACGATGAAAGTGTTCCGGATTGATGTGCCGGGGCCGGGGATTTGTTTCGCCCGCGTAAATGTTGTGTAGGGCCGGATCAATTACGCAGCGAGCCGGGCGCGGGAGGCGGTGCCCCAGCCCTTCTGGCCGGGCCGGCGGGTGTCGGTCATTTCGCCGACCCACGAGCGGAGGAACGGCCGCACGCGGTGCAGGCGGACCTTGACGGTGGCGAGGGAGAGGCCGGCCCGTTCGGCGATGGTGCCGTAGCTGTCGCCCGCGACGAACTGGGTCACGAGGGCGCGGTCCAGCGGGGCGAGCCGTTCCAGGGCCCGGTCGAGGGCGGCCAGGATTTCCGCCGAGGCGCCCCCGTTGGACGAGTCGGCGATTTGGTTCACGTGGTCGTCGAGGGCCACGGTGTTCGGCCGGCAGCTGCGGCGCCGGATGAAGTCGAGGCTGGTGTTGCGGGCGAGGGTGAAGAGCCAGGACTCGAAGACCGCCGGCTCGCGCAGGCGGGAGAGGCGGCGGAACATTTTGATGAACACCATCTGGGTCACGTCCTCGATTGCATCCGGTTGGCGAATGATCGCGCGCACGAAACCCGCGATGCGCCGCGTGTAGCGGCTGACGAGTTCGGCCTGGGCGTCGGCTTCGCCGGACTCGGCGCGGCGGACGAGGACGATGAGCTCGGACTTGGCGTCGAGGTCCGCGGCAGAAGCGGACACATCGGCGGCAGGGGAGGCGCTGAGGTCGCAAGAAAGCTGGATCATGGCGATCCCAGCGTGTCTCCGCCGTGTTTGGCTTTCGTTTCGGTGCGCGGGAGATTTGTTAAGATCGTGTAAAGGCCGGGCGCTTACGCGGCGGCGAGGCCGACCTCGGCGCGGAAGCCGTGGGGCGTCCGGTTGGCGAAGCGCACGCCACCGCCGCAGGCGGCGACGCTGGTGCGCACGATGGCCAGGCCGAGGCCGACGCCGCCGCCCTCGCGGGTGCGCGCCAGTTCCGGCCGGAAGAAGGGTTCGCCGAGACGGTCGAGGTCGCCGGCGGGTACGCCGGGGCCTTCGTCTTCGACCACAATCGTGATCCGGTTTCCGTCCCGCGTGGCCGCGAGGGTGATCGGGCCGGCGTCGCCGGCGTACCGCAGGGCGTTGCGCACGAGGTTGGCGAGGGCCCGGCGGAGCAGTTCTTTTTCCGCCATGACCTGCAGGTCGGCTGCGACGGCCAGGGTGACCCGGTTACCGGTGTCCTCACGGGTCAGGACCTCCCGGGCGAGGGTTTCGAGCGGAGTCGCGGCGAGCACCGCGGCGCGGGGTTGCAGGCCGGCCTTGGTGAAGGCGAGGAGTTCGTTCACCAGCGTGCTCATCTGCTGCACTTCCTCGCGCAGATCGGCGACGGTGGGTTGAAGCTTTTTCGGCGCCTGATCGGCGAGGATGCCCGTGGCCATCTGCAGCCGGGCGAGCGGTGAACACAACTCGTGCGCGACGTCGCCGAGAAACCGCTTTTGGCCGTTCATGTGCGCGTCGAGTCGGGCGGCCATGCGGTTGACGGAGTCGCCGAGTTGGCCGAGTTCGTCGCGCCGCCGGCTCGCGACGCGGGTGTCGAAG
>CAIJFT010000295.1 GCA_903820035.1 uncultured Opitutia bacterium | reverse complement strand
TCCACCGACCACGGCGTCGAGGTGCGCCTTGCGCCCGCGGACCCGCTAGGGCCACTGGCCGCCACCGTGGTCCACGACCTCCGCATGATCGCGCGGGAGTCGATCACCAACGCCATCCGCCACGGCCGGGCCACGCACATCGGGTTAAACGTAGCGATGCAGGGCGGCGTACTCGTCCTGCGCGTCATCGACAACGGCTGCGGCTTTGACCCGGCGATGGCGGTCGAAAGCCGCCGCGGGCATTTCGGTTGTTCCGGCATGCGCGAACGCGGACGCAAGATCGGCGCCGCGATCACGTGGCAAAGCGTCCTCCAAAAAGGCACCACCGTCACCGTTTCCCTTCCGCTCCCCGCCGGGAGCGGGGGCGTATCGCCGGATTTGCCGCGGATTGACACGTCCGCGGGCTGACCCCACCCCCGCCTTCAGCGCAAACCGCAACCGATGACCCCGCCCGCCCCCTTGCTCACCGTCCTGATCGTCGACGACCACTTCGTCGTGCGCAGCGGGCTGGTGGCCTCGCTGGAGCTGGACGAGACGCTGGCCGTCAGCGGCGAAGTGGAGCGCGGCGAAGACGTCGTTGCGGCCTACGCGCGGCTCAAGCCGCGCGTCGTATTGATGGATCTCCAATTACCCGGCATCAGCGGCGTCGCCGCCACGGCCGCGCTGCGGGCGCACGATCCCGCGGCCCGCGTCCTGATGTTTTCCACCTTTGCCCGCGACGACGAAATCCAGGCCGCGCTCGAAGCGGGGGCCACGGGCTACCTGCAGAAATCCGCCACACGCGACGAACTGCTCGCCGCGCTGCACGCCGTGGCGCAGGGTAAACGTCACCTCTCCGCGGACATCGCGCGCCGACTGATCGCCCAGCGCCTCGGTCCGGTGATCACGCCCCGCGAGCGCGAAATCCTCGCGTTGATCGCGGCCGGCAAGGCGAACAAGGAGATTGCCTCACAACTGGAGGTCTCGGAGGACACGGTGAAGCGACACGTCAGCCACATTCTCGAAAAACTCGACGTCAACGACCGCGCGCAGGCGACCGCCGAAGCGATCCGCCGGGGCATCGTGAAGATGACCGAGTGACGCGGGAGCAGCCGTAGCCCGCGGCGTGAGCCGCGGGACGGGGGTGGTCGATAATCCATTTGATTCCCTGCGCTCACGCGCAAGGGCGACAGGAGGATGGGGGGGTCGGGGAATGATTCCCCTCCGAAGATTGCAGGCCGGCCAGCGACCGCGGTCACCTCCCAGTCCTCAGCCCACCAAAACGCCGCACGAAAGTGGGATGCCATCGGGCGTGCGGTCACCGTGCGCCGCGGTTGCCTTGCGCGTTCCCACCCCGCGCCATCCCCACGGCGCACCCCAACCCACCCACGTCCATGTCCCCACACTTGTCGCTTCGCGCGCACGGGCTTCGCGCCGCGCGTCTCCGCCTGTCCATCGCGCTCTGCCCCGTTCTCCTGTTTCTTGGCCCGCCGGCGCGCGGCCAGAACGGCGCCACCGGCACCATCACCGGCCGTATCCTAAATCCGGCCACAGGTGAGTATGTGCGCAACGCCGAGGTAAAAATCGACGCTTCCGGTCAAGCCGCGGTCTCCGAGTCCGGCGGCCGTTACCGACTCCCGGACGTTGCCGCGGGGACGATCACGGTGCGCGTCACCTTTCTTGGCTCCACGCCTGCGACCGCAACGCTCACGGTGAATCCGGGGGCAACGGTCACGCAGGATTTCGAGCTCACCAGCGCGATCGAAAAGCCGGACGGCAAAGACGGCACGTTCAAGCTCGCGAAGTTCGTCGTCTCCAACGAGCGCGAGGGCAACGCGAAGGCGCTGATGGAACAGCGCAATTCGATGAACATCACGAACAGCGTCGCCTCGGATGTCTTCGGCGACGTGGCGGAGGGCAACGTCGGCGAATTCCTCAAGCACATGCCCGGCGTCGAACTCGACCTCGTACAGGGTGAGATCCGCACGATCCGGCTCCGCGGGCTCGATTCGGAGTACACGCAGGTCACGCTCGACGGGGTTTCGCTGGCGAGCGCCGACGCCAACGCCGGGGCCGCGGGCAACGCGCGCGCGTTCAGCTTCGAGCAGGTTTCACTCGCGAGCATGGAGTCGATTGAGGTCTCCAAGACCATCAGCGCCGACGTCGATGCCAACGCGCCCGCCGGCACGATCAACCTGAAGACCAAGCGCGCGTTCGACCGCTCGGGCCGCCGCGTCTCGGCCCAGGCGAATCTCACGGCGTTTTCCGCGCGGTTCGGTCCGGACGACTCCTTCGGGCCGGACGACCGCATGTCCCGCAAACTGCACCCGGGCGGAATTTTCGATTACTCGGATGTATTCTTCAACAAGCGGCTCGGCGTTAACCTGAACATCAGCGAGTCGATGGCCTACTCGGCCAACGCCCGGACCACGGTGACCTACAACTACGCGCCGACCGCGGCGGACCCTCGCCCGGTGGTGCCGACCGCGCTGAACTTCCTCCACGCCCCGCGTACCAACCGGCGCTCGACCGTAAATTTCACCGCGGACTACAAGGCCACGGACCGGCTCGTGCTGTCGCTCGGCCTCCTCTATAATTATGCGGACCTGAACAACCCGCAGCGCTCGCTCACGTTCAACACCGGCGCCCGCAACACCGTGGTCGGCGCCGATCCCCTGCGGAGCTTCACCACCAACTCGACCGCCGCGAACGTGGTCTCAAATCCCGCCGCGATTGTGAAACTCGGCCAAACGCTCACGGTGCTGCCGCGCTTTGAGTACCGGGTCGGCAATCTGCAGCTCGAGGGCAAGTTCGCCGGCTCCAATTCCATCAGCTGGTATGATCCGCGCGGCCGCCGCGATTCCATTCGCGACGCCGGTGGCCCGACCCTGACCGGACTCACCTACACGGCCCAACGGTCTACCTTGCGAAGCGTGGATTGGCACATCGTGCAGACCGCGGGGCCGGACATGAACAACGGGGCGTTCTATACCAACCCCACGATCACGATCGACGACGGGCGTTACGCCCTCACCGATGTCTACAGCGGCGAAATCGTCGGTACACTCCGCACGACCACACTTCTCCCGGTGGTCTGGAAGGCCGGCGTCAAACGGCGCTATGAGGTCCGCGACTTCCGCCTCGATACCGAGTCACTGCGTTACAACCTGAACGGGGTCGGCCCGCTCGGAGCCTACGGCCCCTTCCGCTCGCCCTTTGATTTCGACATGGGGGGCACCAACACCAACGCGAGCCTCAAGTCGAACACCGGCGGCACCGTTTACATGCCCGATCTGGTGCGGATGGGCGGGCTCTTCCGCGACAACCCGAATCAGTTCTCCCAGACGATCACGGCGGCAAATTTCTACAATGCCTTCATCGGTAACCGCCGGAACTACGAGGAGACGATCGACGGCGCATTCCTGATGGGTACGACGACCATCAAGAACCTCATCGTTCGCGCCGGCATCCGGCGCGAGGACACGAGCACGGACTCCCTCGAGTTCAACCCCCGCTCGCCGGCCGAGGTCAACGCCGCGGGCTACGCCGACACCGCCGGGCGGGCCAACACGATCGACGGCCTCAAATACCAATTTTTCTCGAAGCCCAAAGTTCATCGCACCGGCGGCTACGACAACTACTTCCCCAGCGCGTCATTGAAGTACAAGATCACGCCGAGCCTCGACGCGCAGTTCGGGTTCAGCTCCACCATCCGTCGGCCGACCTTCCGCGATATTTCCGGCGTCTGGGTGGTAAACGACGACAATTTAACCGTCAGCGCGCCGAATCCCACGCTAAAACCGGAGTCCTCGAAGAACCTCGCCGCCCGCCTCGCGTACTATTTTGAGCCCGTCGGCATCGTCGCAGCGAACTTCTACCAAAACAACGTGAAGGGTCTCTTCATCACGAACCGTCTCACCGCGCAGGAATTCGGTTATCAAGGCGACCTCGATCTTTCGAACTACGACTTCCTCACCACGACCGCGAGCGTCAACGACGTCACCGTGCGCGGCATGGAGCTCGAGTACAGCCAGAGTCTCTCGTTCCTGCCGAATCCTTTCAAGGGTCTGAATATCCGCGCGAGTTACACCCGCAGCTACGCGAGCATCCCGAAAGCCAACATGGTGCCGCACTCCCTCAACGCCGGCCTCAGTTATAGTTACCGGCGGCTCAGCATCTATTCGAACCTCAACTGGCGGGACAACTACCCGACGACGGTCACGGGCAACCCGCGTTTCTACCGGCACCGCGCGAACCTGGACATCGGCGGCGGCTTCCCGCTGTCCCACCGCCTCAGTTTCTTCTTCTCCGCGCGCAATCTGTTCAACGAACCCTACCTCATCATGGAACAGGTCGGCGCCAACGCCCCCGTGGTGCAGTTCTATGAAGTGAACGGCACGAACTGGACCGTCGGGGTGAAGAGCGTTTGGTAAAGCGGCGACCACGCGACCCGCGCCTGCGGCGGGCCAGCCGTGCCGACCTTTTGCCGCCCACGCCAGACGGCCCGGACCGGGTCGCGTGACCCGGCATCGCCCTGCGCGGTTCTTTGCCACCTGTGCGCATTTATTGGCCGACGCCTTTGGCAAGGCTCGACCGCGGGCAAGTATTCGCAAAAACCCTTGCGCCGCGGCTTGCCAAGACCCGCCGGATTCCTGCACAACTATTCTCCTTTCCGAACGACAAACTTCTCGGCGGCCGGTGCGCTTCGCGAGCCGGCTCCTGACCCGTCAAGCTTTCCCCTCCTCCCCTTCCGCCAACTCCTCCCCGATTTCACGATCATCATGAGCGACAACTCCGCCTCGAACTCCAGTTCCACCTCACGTTGCGACTACACCGCGGCGTTCCTTCTGCTCCGGCTCTTCCTCGGGCTACGCACGCTGCTCGCCGGCGTCGAAAAATTCGAGAGCAGCGGCAGCTACTCGTTTGAGAATTATTACAAGAACATGGGCCGCATGGCGCAGGGCATCACCGGTGCCTCATTCATGCCGCTGTGGATGACCAGGAACTTCGCCCACTCGCTCGGCTACCTCCTCATCGCCTTCGGCGTGGCGCTGCTTCTTGGCATTAAGACCCGGATGACCCTGACCCTTACCGGTCTCCTTTACGTCGGACTCTCGTTCGGTCTCATGGCCGTACAGGAAGGTGACGGCGTGGCCTGGCTGGGCATGCATATCCTGATGTTCGCGGTCGCGCTCGTTCTCTGCCGTCACAACCGGTTCGCCCTCTGGGCCGACAAGGAATAACCCCAGCCTTAAACGCTCCCAGCCATGGCTGAATCACCTCCATTTTCCCGCCGCGATTTTCTGAGCACGAGCGCCAAGCTCGGGGCCTTCATCGCGGCCGCTCCCTATATCGCCCGTGGTGCCGCCCTCGGTACCACGCCCGGCGTGGATACCGTCAACGTCGCCCTCATCGGCTGCGGTGAAGAAGGCCGCATTCTGTCGAACGCCGCAATCAACATTCCCGGCGTCCGCTTCGTGGCGGTCTGCGACATCTGGCCGTACAACCTCACCCGCTCCTCTCGCCTGCTGCAAAAGTTCAACCATCCGGCCAAGCCGTATGAGGACTATCAGGAGATGCTCGCAACGGAGAAGGAAATCGACGCCGTGCTCGTCGCCACCCCGGACTTCATG
>CAIJFT010000294.1 GCA_903820035.1 uncultured Opitutia bacterium | reverse complement strand
GCCAGCATGGGCGGTTGGACACCGTTGTATTTACTCGCTTGGGCCGCGCTGATCCTCCGCGCCGGGCAAAATCCACTGGCGGGACCCGACATCGAATTCCGCTGGGGCTTTCTGGCGGAACAGTGGTTGCGGCAAGGCTCGCTCGCCTTCTACCCGCCACGCTCGGCGGCGGACTTCACCTCGTATTTTTGGGCCGAGAGTATTCCACCCGGGGTGGCGGCCCTACACCTCTGGGCGTTCGCGTGCGCGGGCCAGTCCGCCGCCGCGTGGACGATCCCCGCGTTGCTGTTGCAAGTCCTCACCCTGCACGAACTGATTTGGCGCACCGCCGAGCGCCTAGCTGGAATCCGGGCCGCGCAGCTGGCGACGCTCGCGGCGGCGGCATGCCCGCTGCTCTCCTGGTCGGCGCTCCTCGGCCAGGAGACGGGCCTGACGGCGATTGCCCTCACCGGTCTGGCCTGGGCCCTCACCGGCTGGAGGGAAAACGGTGAACGCCGCTGGCTCGCGGCGGCAGGGCTCTTCGCGAGCGTCGGCGCCGTCACGCGCGAGTACGGGCTCGTGTTCCCCGTACTGGCCGCCGCCGGCGTGAGCGGATTGCGCCCCGACCGACGCGCCTGGCTGGCGTTTCTCCTCCCCGTGACCGTAGGTCTGGTGTGGCCGGCACGCACCTGGCTGCTCACCGGCAATCCGTTCTACAGCCTCGCCGTCGGCGGACTCTTTCCCGTCAACGAACGCTTCGTCGCATGGACCACGTTCGACGCCGCGCCTCTCGGTGCCGAGCTCCGGAGCCCCGAGGGTCTTCTGACTCTCGGACGTTATTTCCTCTTTTTTGCGGCGCCGGCGGTGCTCGGCTGGCTCGGCGTCGCGGTTCAGCTTCGCACCCATCCTCGGCTGGCCGGCTGGGGGCTGGGCTCGATCGGGGCGATCATCGTCTTGTGGGTGGTATCGGTACCGTACACCAGTGGCGGACTTTTCTATTCTATGCGGGTCCTGAGCCCCGCCCTCGCCCTCGGTTGCCTCGCGGCCGGAATTGGCGCGGCCCACCTGACCGCCCCGCCGCGGCGCTCCGGCCTAGTCCCCGCAGGCGCGATGACCGTGCTGACCCTGGGAATGCTGATACCGACCCTGGCGCTGCCACTCGACTTCCGGCGCAACCCCTGGCGGGAGTGGCCGGCGTTTCACCGGGCTACTCTCGGAACAAAGGACGAAACGGTCGCCGCCGTCGAACGCCTGCGCAGCGCATCCGGACCCGCCAACCGGGTCGGCGTGATTCTCGCGGACGGACCTGGTTTTCAGCGCCGCTTTGCCCAGACCGGACTGAACGTAATTCCCCTGTGGAGTCCGCAGGCGGACGGATTGTTTGACCTCACGCTTGCCCCGGCCGAGGCGGCGCGACGCTGGCAGGCGTCGGGCATAACCCACGTGGTGATAACCAAGTGGCAGACGAATCTGGATTTTTTCCGCCAGCACTCGCGGTGCCTCCGGTCACCGTTCGTGACCCGAGTCGTGGCGGAGACCGCCCAAACCCGGATATATTCGGTGACGATCACGGACTGAAAATCCAGAAGGGCCCCGAATTTTCCGCTTGCGCGTTGCAGGCTTGCTTATTTCTACCCCAGACCTCCGGCTGAAAACTTTCGGAACCTTCCCTCGTCCTGCCAGTCTCGACGTCCACAGTCCCCTCCCCTGATCCATGATTGAAGTCAAAGGTCTCGTAAAAACCTACGGCGCCAAGCGCGCAGTCGACGGCGTCACCTTCACGGTGAAGCGCGGCGACATCCTCGGCTTTCTCGGCCCCAACGGTGCCGGCAAGTCGACGACGATGAAAATGATCACCGGCTTCCTCCGCCCGAACGCCGGCACGGCCACCGTCGACGGCATCGACGTTACGGTCGATCCGGTCGCGGTGAAGAAAAAGATCGGCTACCTGCCGGAGAG
>CAIJFT010000293.1 GCA_903820035.1 uncultured Opitutia bacterium | reverse complement strand
GGCCTCCCGTCGGCTGCAGTAGCCGAGGTTGGCGAGGAGTTGGTCGAGACGGCGCATGCGGTTGCCGGACTATTCCAAAGTGCGGGCCGCGGGACAAGCCGGGTCGCGGAAAAACGTCGAAGCGATTTCGCCTCTTCTTGCCGCCCTTCGGCAGATTGCACCGGTTCAGCGGGGGCTTTCAAGGCAGGTGGCCGCGAAAAAACGCAAAGGGTCCGTTCGTCCGGCAGAAAATTTCCGCGCGCCTATAGGCCCCTCGGGAGCTTCAATGGCCCTGCGATTTTTGGGTCATTTTGCGGCCAAAGTTTTGGTGGTTTGGATTTGGTTGCGCTGCCAGCCGGCCCATGGCGTTGCGCTGCACCATGCGGATCGCCCCGGTCACGCCGACCTTCATCTTTCCGGTAGCCGCGAGTGGACGGTTCAGAGGGCGCGGCGGAATTCACCTCGCGGTGGAGTCCGTTTCCTCCGGTGAAAAGTTTGAGGTGTCGGCTCCGACTCATAACGTCCGGCCATTCTGATCCGACTCCTCCTCTTCTGCCTGGCCCTCGGGTTGGCCGTGATCTCGCTGCTCAACGTCGTGCGGGCGCCGGCGTGGGCGCCCTGGCGGCTGGCCGTGGTCACCGGCGAGTATGGTCACTGGTTTGCTCCCGCGGCGATCAGCCTCGCGGTCCTGGTTTGGTTTTTGCGGGACCAAGGCGCGGCGTGGTGCGGTGCGGCGCTGCTGCTTTGCGGCGTGGCGACCGCGCTGCTGTTGAAACCCGTCTACGACGCGCGCCGGATTGCCGCGGCGCTGCCGGCCCAACTCGCGGTGCAGTTTCCCGCGGGGGCGGCACCGGCGGAGCCGTTTGATATCCGCCTGCTTTATTCCGTCGAGGCGCCGGCCACCGCGACCGTGACGAAGCAGGCCATTTCCCCGCGTCTGCCGTTCGACCTGTATCGTCCGGCGGGCATTCCGGCGGCGCGGCCGTTGCCATGCGTCGTGATGATCCACGGCGGCGGGTGGGAGAGCGGTGACCGCGGGCAGCTCGCGCATTTCAACCACTGGCTGGCCGGCGAAGGCTGGGCCGTGGCGGCGATTTCCTACCGCCTGGCGCCGGCGTATCCGTGGCCGGCGCAGCGCGACGACGTCCTCGCGGCGGTCGCCCACCTCAAGGCGCACGCCGGCGAGCTCGGGCTGGATCCGACGCGGTTGGTTTTGATGGGACGCTCCGCCGGCGGACAACTCGCGCAGGTGATCGGCTACACCGCGGTCGATCCCGCGATCCGCGGGGTGATCGCGTTGTACGCGCCGTCGGACCTGATCTTTGGTTACGTCAACACCGTCGAAGACGACATGCTGAAGTCCCCCGCGCTCATGCGGCGGTTTCTCGGCGGGACGCCGGAGTCGGCCCGCCCCGCCTACGAATCAGCGAGCGCGCTGTTCCATGTCACCCGCCGCTCGCCGCCGACCTTGTTGTTGCACGGCACGAACGACGCCCTCGTGTGGCACCGGCACAGCCAGCGGCTTGACGTTAAACTTGCGGAGTCCGGGGTGCCGCGCGTGTTGGTTGAAATGCCGTGGGCGACGCATGGTTTTGAATACAACCTGCATGGTCCGGGCGGTCAGCTGACGACGTACGCGGTGGCGTGGTTTCTGGCGGCGGTGCGGGATGGGAACGAACAGCTCAGTGACCGCGGAGAGCGTTGAGGGCACCGAGTGGATCCGATTGGTCCGCGTGTCCCATGGGCTGAAGCCGTTTCAACCATGTCGTAGCCGCGTTGGAGCGCTGCGACAACGTGGTGCGCACGCGTGACCACGTTTTCGCCTGCGGCTCAAACGCGGCTACGAG
>CAIJFT010000292.1 GCA_903820035.1 uncultured Opitutia bacterium | reverse complement strand
GCCTGCGCTCCGTCGCCAGCCGAGCTGGCGTGCTCGTCGCGGTCGGCGAGGCTGGTACGGTGCTGCGTAGTACGGATGGCATCACTTGGAGCGCCGGCGCGTCCGGCGTCGTTGAGACCCTGCGGGGTGTGGTTGCCGGACCGAGCGGCTTTGTCGCCGTTGGGGGTCGTAATTCCTCCCTGATTCTCACCAGTGCCGACGGTTGGACCTGGTTGAATGCCAGCGCGCCTGGCCTCGGCGCGTTGCGCTCGGTCGCGTTTAGCGGCAGCCGGTATTTGGCGGTCGGTTCAGGTGGCACGGCATTGACGAGCACCGACGGCGCGACCTGGAGTCCGGTGGCTGTAGGTACGACCCAGAGTTTGGATGCGACGGTTTGGACCGGCACGACATTCTGGGTCATCTCTGCCAGCGGCACCCTGCGCTCGAGCACCTCGCTGACCAAGTGGAGCGTGGACCGCATTTCCCCCGCTGCATGGATCGAGGCATTTACCTGGAGTGATAAGCTGCTGGTCGCCGTCGGTGGCGGTGGCACAATCAAAACCACGACGGACGGCGAAAAATGGACCAGCCGCACGAGCGGCACCGCCGCCGCGATGCACGGAGTCACGTGGACTAATCCTTCCAGCAAGACCCGGAAGTCGCTGCCCAGCGAGCTACACTTCAATTGAGGCGGCTCTAATTCGCAGCGATTTCAGATTTGACCAGGGCCGCACGGATTTCCGTGCGGCCTTTTTGTTAGCCGATGAGCATGGGTTTGCCCCTGCCACTCTTCAAAAACGGCCCTCCGGCGTATTCAGAAATACGGTAGCCGCGTTGGAGCCCAGCGACCACGTGGTCCTCGGCCGTGGCCGCGTTTTCGCCTCTGGCTCAAACGCGGCGACGGCAATCGTGGAACCAGCTCTAGCGTCCGCCCGAATATTCGATCCCGAATCCGACCAAATAGGACCGTGAGGTATCGAGGCGGGCGTAGCGGGCGGTGTCGGCGACGGTCAATTTCGAGCCGTACAATAGATCACCCGAGATAACGGCCGACCAGCGGCTGTTGAAGGCCCGCCGGGCGCGGAGTCCGACAAACGAACACAGGTCCGTGCGGCTGCGGTCAGCGCCGGCGTTGACCGTGGAGGCGAGTCCTAGGCCCGGGGCCTGGATTTGCTCCGCGGTGCGGAAACTCGCCTTGACGGCGAGCAGACCGAGACCGGTCCGCGCGTGCAGCGACCAGCGGTCGCGCTCGTGCGGAAGCCCGGCGGCACCATCGGGCATGAGGCTCAGCCAAGGCCCGAAGCGCACGATCGTCACATCGGCGTCGAGGGAACGGCTGCCGCCGATCGTCCCCGCCGTGGTGCCAAGCGCGCGGGTCGGGGTGTCGCCGATACGCTGGTCGCCGGGCAAGGGGGTGAAACGCCCCGTGTAGGGCGCCCGTTGCGGCACCACGCCGCCGAGGGCATAGGTGTCGGTCAGCAAACGCAGGTTGGCGTCCGCGGTCCCGTTTGAGTTTTGCTTCACCTGGTTGAAAACCAACCCGAGTTCGAGGCCCCAGTCGCGCGTGGCGTCCGGGCGGGCCAGTGAACGGCGCACGGCCAGTTCGAGGCCGGGGCGGGCTGACGGACGCGCCGCGGGGACATAGTCCTCGCCGGCGGCCTGGGCCTGGTGCAGCGCCAGCGTGCCGGCCCGGAGGTCGACCTGGCTGTCGCGGGTGAAGCCGAAGTAGCCGGTGCGGCTGGCCAGGGGGCCGCCGGGGGCGTCGCCGAGGTTGCCGGAGGCGTCCACGCGGTTGAAGCCGTCGCTGTAAATCCGGTCGGTTTTCGGCGTGAGCGCCGGGTCGGCCGCGGGGTTGGCGCCGTATCGGACCTCGGCATTGAGGAGGAAGCTCGGGCCGGCACTGACGTGCCAGAGGGAGCGGGGCGCAGCGGTCACCACGGTGGCCGCGACGAGGCTGAAGAAACTGCCGCGAAGGAATGGGTGCATGGAAGTGATTCGGATTAGTCGATGAGGTAGATTTCGATGAGGGCCTGGCCTTCGGCGGCGCCCTTACCTTGGGCGACGAAGGTGTAGCTGCCGGGCGCGAGCCGCGTCACGATGACGGAGTCCTTCGAGCCGAAGGGCAGATCGAAGGCGCCGACGCGGCGGAACAGGTTCTCGGAGGTCACGAGCGACTGGACGCTGGCCCAGTCGTCGTTGGTGGCGATGACCGTGGTGCCGTTGGCGGCAAACAGCTGGAGCGTCGGGTCGGCAAGGGTGCCGGTGACGCCGAAGGTCGAGAGCGTCGGGCCGACCACGCGGGCCAGAATCCGGCAGGTCGTCGCGCCTTCGATCGTGAGGCCGGCGATCAGGGCGCCGTCGCCGGCGGTGAGGCGGGCGCGGGTGGATACATTCGTGATGCGGCTGTTGGCGTCGTAGCCGGCCTGGCCGTCGTAGGTTTCGACGAGCACGGTGCCGGCGGCGGTGCCGCGGTTGAACGTGTGGATTGTATATGGCGACGCAGGCAGACGGCGCACGAGGGCGGCGTCGGCCGACTTGGCCGGCAACGCGAATGCGCCGACGCTGGCGGCGGTGGTGCGCGTGACATCGGGCGTCACGTCGAGTTCCCAATCGTCGTTTTCCGAGATGACGGTGGCGCCGCGGTACAGCTTCAGCGCGGTGTTGGCTGCGGCGGTCTGTAGGCCGAACTGGCGCAGGGCGGGACCGACGGCGCGGATCAGCATGGGCCGTACGGCGGTCCCCTCGATCACGAAGCCGGTGATCAACGGGTCGGAGCCCGCGTCGAGATTGGCGCGGACGGCGAGGTTGACGATCCGGGCGGGGTTGGTGCTGACCAACTGGACGGCTGCCGGAGTGGTCTGGATGACGGAGCGGCCGTCGCTGACGATCGCGTAATAGTCGCCCTCATTCTGCAACCCGAGCCCGTTCAGGCTGAGGCTGGCGGCGGTGGCGCCGGGCAGAAGCGCACCGTCACGGTACCATTGATACGTGAAGGGTCCGGTGCCCTGCATCCGGACGGAGAGGGTGGAACTGGTGCCGGCCGCCGCCCGAATCGTTTCGGGCTGGGTGGCGATCGTGAGCGGGGCAGCCGCGGCGGTGGCGGTGGCGACAATCAACTGATATTGGCGGGACGCCGTGGGGGCGCTGATCGTCTTGGGCAGGCCGTCGTCGAGCCAGCTGATCGTGGTGCCGGTGCCGGTCACGGCGACCGGCGAGGTTTGCCAGACCGCGGTCGCGCTGTCGCGGTATTGCACCCAGTAGGCCTTGTCGGCCGCGGTGGTGAATTCGACGTAGGTGCGGCCGTTGGGTGCGCTGATGATGCGATCGACGGCGGTGGTGGTGCCGACCGGGCTCGGCAGCGAGGTCACCGAATTGATCTCGAGTGTCACGGCCGGTTCCGGGAACTGGCGGACATTGGGCGCGAAATATTCGATGATCATCACGCGCTTTTCGCCCGGCTGCAGCGGGGCGGTGTCGGCCACGGCGGGCCGGCCGTCGACGGTCTGGGTGCTCTTGGAATAGAGGGTCACACCGGCTGGCAGCGTCGGAATCACCACCCGGTACGAGTCGATGACGTACGGGGTCGTGTTGGTCACCTGCAGGCGCTGCTCGTAGAGACTCGTCTGCGGGTTGAGGCTGAGGACCGTGATGATTTCCAGCTTCGGGTTGTAGATCGTAACCGGAATCCGGAACGTTTCCTTGGCGCCGTCGACAAACGTCACTTCGACCGTGACCGTGGTCTGCTGCACCGAGCCGTCCTGGCGGGTCGGGGTGCCGATGACCAGCTGCGCGTTCGCGCCGGTGCCGTTCACGGAGGCGCTCTTGATCAGGGTGGCGTCGAATTGCGTGACCCGGGCGCTGGTGACGCCCTTGCCGTTGCCCAGCGAGCCGATGGTCGCCGCAGCGTCGTTGCCGCCCAGGGTCGACAGCACGATCGAGATCGGCGGGGTGGTGACGTCGGTGTCGGAGTTGCCCTGCTCGTCGGTCGAGACGATCGTGATCGTGTCGGTGCCGATGTAACCGGTCGGGGCCTGGTAAACGAGTTGCGCGAGGGTGGCGTTCAGGGCGGCGAGCGGGCCGCGGATCACGACGGTTTGGTCATTGATCGCGGCGCCTTCGAGGAGGACCACGCCGGCACGCTGCGGCAGCGTCAGGAGGCCCACGCCGACCGTCAGGCGGACGGTGAGGTCCGTGCTGTCCGGATCGGTCACCTTGAAGGTGCTGCCGTCGGTGCCGACGAACCGGACCGGATCGCCGCGGACGGTGATGGTGCCGTTGGGCAGGGTGTTGACCGGCGGAGCTGAGACCCGGAGGGTGAAGGACGTGGTCGCGGAGAGCACGCCGTCCGAACCGGTGACGGTGACGGTGAACGGACCGAATTCCGTGGGAGTGCCGCTGAACGTCCGGGTGGCCGGATCAAACGTGATGCCCGGGGGCAGGCCGGTCACCGTGTAGGTGACGACGGTGTTGTCGACGTCCGTGAACGGCGCGAAGGTCAATGGCCCGAACGCGCGGCCGATGGTGCCCGCCGGCGGGGTGATCGTGACCGGAACGGGCGCGTCGTCGGCGCCGGTGATGGTGATCGTCAGCGAGGCGTCGGCGGTACGACCATACTCGTCGGCGATCTTGTAGGTGAGGGTCTCGACGAGGCTGTCGTTGACGTTGAGGGCCTGGACCTCGGGCAGGCTGTTATCGACGGTGTAGGTGTAGCCGCCGTCTGGCGTCAGCTGAGAGTGACCGTAGCGGCCGTAGAACATGGTACCGGTTGCGGTGACGGCGGTGCCGCCGACGGCGGAGACGCGGAGGGTCGTGCCGGTGTCGTTGGCGAGCACGTTGCCCGCGGGGTTGAGACCTGGGGTCTGGTTGCTGACGCCGCCGGCTTCCTTGGCGCTGGCGGTGTCGGCCGTGGCGACGGGGGGCGGAGGTAGCTCAACCGTGAGAATGATCGTGAGGGTATCGTATGCTCCTTGCGGGTCGGTGCCGCGGACGGCGATGGTGTAGGTGCCGGCAGTGGTGGGCTTCCCGCTTAAGGTGCGCGTGGCGGCATCGAACGTGATGCCCGGCGGCAGGCCGGTGACGGTGTAGAACGTGATCACGTCATCGACGTCGGTGAAGGCGGGGAACGTGAGGGTCCAGCTCGCCGGCAGCACGACTTTCTGCAGTATAATCGATCCGGCGACCGGGGCGTCGTTCACGGGTGTGACGCTGATGGTCATCGTGCGGGGCGTGACGTCGGTATCGACGCCTGGAGACGTGCCACCGTCGTCCTTCACCTGGAAGGTGAAGCTGGTGTAGGGAGTGCCGTTGGCGTTCGCGACCGGCGTGAACTTCAGGTTGGTGATGCTCGCGACCGGGACGAACTGCCCGGCGGTGACCGGCGTACCGGAAAGCTTCAGCGTGCCGGCGGCCGGCAACGTCGTGACTTTTACGGAGTGGAAGTTATTCGCCGGAGAGTCGTTCGGGTCGGTGAAGCCGAAATCGGAGGCGGCGAACGTGAAGTCGGTATCTTCGCTGGTGGTGATGGTCCTGGGCGTACCGATGGGGGCGTCGCTCACGCTGGTGATGATGAACGTGATGGTGCGGGCGTCGGTGTCGGTATCGACGCCGGGCGACGTGCCGCCGTTATCCTTTACGTTGAAGCTGAAGGAGGCGTACGG
>CAIJFT010000291.1 GCA_903820035.1 uncultured Opitutia bacterium | reverse complement strand
TTGCCGGGGTTGATCGCGGCGTCGGTTTGAATGAAATCCTCGAAAACGCCGATGCCCATGCCGCGACCGAGCGCGCTGACGATGCCGCGGCTGACAGATTGGCCCACGCCGAAGGGATTGCCGATCGCAAGCACCACGTCACCCACGAGCAGTTGGTCGCTATCCCCGAAGGTCGCGGGAGAGAGGTTTTTGGCGTCGATCTTGAGGACCGCGAGGTCGCTGCCGGGATCACGACCGACGATCTTGGCTTCGTAGCGTTTGTTGGACTCGCCGATGGAGACCTTCACGTCGTCCGCGTCGTCGACGACGTGGTTATTGGTGAGAATATAACCGTCGGCCGTGATCACGACGCCGGAGCCGAGGCCCTGTTGCGTCTGGTCGGGAGCGCGGTTGCGGGGGGTGGACCGCGGCGGGGTCGGCGGCTGCTTCTTGTTCCGGTTTTTGCCGCGCGGCGGGACGTCCTGCTCGTCGGAGCCGTCTTGGTCGGGGATGTTGAAAAAACGGCGCAGCAACGGGTCGTTGAAGAGCTGAGACATGTCCTGCCCTTTCACCGTCTTGGACGAGTACACGTAAACCACGCTCGCCGACGTGCGCTTCACGATGTGGGAGTAGCTGATGCGATCCGCGGCGTCGCGGTTGATCGGCTTGGTATCGACGTTGAGCTTGAGCGGGGCGCGCTCTCCGGCGACGACGGCGTTCTTTTCAGCGTCGGCGGATTTGGCCGGCTTACCGCTTTTCGGCGCTTTGGTCGGCGCCTTGCTGTCGGCAGCCCAGACCGTGAGGCCGGCGGAGGCGCCGAAAGCAACGGCAAAGGCAACAAGGGGCAGCACCACGCGGGAGAGGCGGTTGGAATTCATGGCGGGAGACGGGGAATGACGCAGGAAAAAGAAAAACGGCTATGGATTGGGAAATCAGACCGATGTTCCTGACTCGTTACGTCGGGAAGCCCGAAAAGCAAATCACGCACCTGCGGCGCGCCAAGCCGGGCGGGACGGAGGCGTTATTGGCCCAAGACCCAGGCGAAGATCAGCGGGGCAACGATCGTGGCGTCACTTTCGACGATGAATTTCGGCGTCTTGGCCCCGAGTTTGCCCCAGGTGATCTTCTCGTTCGGCACGGCGCCGGAATAGCTCCCGTAGCTGGTGGTCGAGTCGCTGATCTGGGAAAAATAACCCCAGAGTGGTACGCCGGTGCGTTGCAAGTCCTGATGCAGCATCGGCACGACGCAGATCGGAAAGTCGCCGGCGATGCCGCCGCCGATTTGGAAGAAGCCGATCGAGCCCTCGCCGTTGCGGAGGACTTTCGCGCTCTTCGTGTACCAGTCCGCCAGCCAGGTCATGTATTCAATGCCGGTGCGGACGGTGTGCACGTTCTTCACGTCGCCGCTGATGACGTGCCCCGCGTACATGTTGCCCAAGGTGGCATCCTCCCAACCGGGGACGATCATCGGGAGGTTCTTCTCGCAGGCGGCAAGCATCCAGGAGTTCTTCGGGTCGATCTGGTAGCTCTTCTTTAGTTTCCCCCCGCGGAGGATTTTGAACATGAACTCGTGCGGAAAATAGCGCTCGCCGGCGCGGTCGGCCTTGACCCACTCCTCAAGCACGACGGCCTCGATGCGCCGCATCGCTTCCATTTCGGGGATGCAGGTGTCGGTCACACGATTCATGTGCCGATTAAGCAACGCCTGCTCATCGGAAGCCGTCAGATGACGGTAATGCGGCACCCGTTCATAGTAGTCGTGGGCGACGAGGTTGAAGATGTCCTCTTCGAGGTTGGCGCCGGTGCAAACGATCGCATGGACCTTGTCCTGACGGATCATCTCCGCGAGCGAGATGCCGAGCTCGGCCGTCGACATGGCACCGGCGATCGTCACGAGCATCTTGCCGCCGGCGGTGAGGTGGGCCTCGTAACCCTTGGCGGAGTCGAGCAGCGCGGCGGCGTTGAAGTGGCGGTAGTTTTTCGCCAGAAAACGGGAAACCGGGCCCTTCTTGGCCGCAAGCGCGGCATGGATGTCCTCGGGGCGACGGGTCGGGCTTTTCGCTTTCATGGGAGAAGAGAGGGTGACGGGCCGGTGCGGGGGAAAAAAGCCCAAATATTGGACATTGCAGGTTACGACGTTATTTGCCGGCGGAAACCGGCTTGCACCACGGCCCAATTACGCAGCCAATAATTTCTAGGCCAAATGTTTGCATCGTTTTTAGCGGCTCTATTTTTCGCGCTGAACGCCACCTGCGCAAGCCACAGCGTGCGCTCCGTGGGGCCGTTGCGGGCAAATCTCGGCCGGTTGGCGGTGGCAGCGGTGGTGTTGGGCCTCTTCGCCCACACGCTGGGCGGCGGTTTCACCAGCTCAAGCGTGCCGTGGTTTTTTTTGAGCGGTCTGATCGGCATGGGACTGGGCGACCTCGGCGTCTATGGCGCGCTGCCGCTGCTCGGCTCGCGGATTACGGTGCTCATGACCCAATGCCTGGCCGCCCCGTTGGCTGCCTTGGGGGAATGGCTATGGCTAGATACGCGACTGACGGGGGCGCAGATTGCGTGGGGGCTGCTGATCCTCGCCGGCGTGGCGATCGCCATCACTCCGAGCAAGTCGAGTCCGCCGAAGGTCAAAATACAGCCGATCGGTTTCCTTTTCGGGTTACTGGCTGCCTGTGGCCAAGGCTTTGGCGCCTTGGTGAGCCGGAAAGGCGTCAACATTGCCCTCGCGGCGGGGGAAAACGTCCAAAATGCCACGTTCGGGCTCACGGCCGCTTATCACCGCATTCTCGCGGGATTCGTTTTCATTATCCTATGGTTCGCGCTGCTGCACCGGCTGGGCCGCGGCCTGAACCCCGGCCGCGCCGCCCCGGAGTGGCGCGGCCACACGTGGGGTTGGATGATCGCCAACGGCCTTGCGGGTCCGGTCCTGGGGGTCGGCTGCTACCAATGGGCACTCGCCACCACGCCCAGCGGGATTGTGCTGCCGATCGCAGCCACCGCCCCGCTGCTTTCGATTCCGATTGCGCTTTGGTTGGAGGGTGACCGCCCGCCCCGCCGGGCGATTGTCGGCGGGATTCTGGCGGTCGCCGGCTGCATCGCGCTGACGGGGGCCCGCTAAACGCGGGGAAGCCTGCGGTTGACGCCAAGGGGATAGTTCAGTCTGTTGGCCGGTTCCGATGCTCACCATCGCCGACATCTCCAAGTCCTACGGCACCCGCGAACTCTTCGCCGACGTGTCGCTCTTCATCGCGCGCACGGACCGGCTCGGCCTGATTGGCCCGAACGGCGCGGGCAAGTCCACGCTCTTCAACCTCATCCTCGGCGAGGAGAAGCCCGACAGCGGAACGATCGAGTGGGAGCGCGGCGCGGACTTCGGCTTCCTCCCGCAGGAAAGTGCCCCGGCCGGTGACGAAACGATTTTGCACATCGCCACCAGCGGGAAAAAACTGGTGCCCGACGACGACGACTACGACATCGACTACACGTTGGAGCCGCGTGCGAAGAAAATCCTCGCCGGACTCGGCTTCAAGGAAGGCGACGCCGAGAAACTCGCGAAGACCTTTTCCGGCGGCTGGGTGATGCGCGCCCACCTCGCCCGGCTGCTCGTGGCCGAGCCCGCGCTGCTCCTGCTCGACGAGCCGACGAACCATCTCGATCTAGAGGCCCTGCTTTGGTTTCAGGAATACCTGTCGCGTTACCCGGGCGGCCTCGTGGTGATCTCGCACGACCGGGCGTTCCTGAACGCGCTCTGCACCGGCATGCTCGAGCTGCGCGGGGGCACCCTTAACTACTACCACGGCAACTACGACAATTACCTCCAGGAGAAGGACGCGCGGAAATCGCAGCAGGCGGCGCTGTTCAAGAACCAACAGCGTGAAATCGCTCATCTCCAGAAATTCGTCGATCGCTTCGGCGCCAAGGCCTCGATGGCCTCGCGGGCGAAGTCGAAGGAGAAACAAATCGAGCGCCTGCAGGATGTCGCCGTCGAGGAGCCGCAGGAAGAGCTGAGGCGGATCAACTTCAAGTTTCCGCAGCCGCCGCGCTCCGGCCTGAAAGTCATCGAACTGGAACACATCCAGCAGGCGTACGGCCAACACGTCGTCTACCGAGATCTCAACTTCACCGCCGAGCGCGGCCAGCGTATCGTGCTCGTCGGCCCGAACGGCGCGGGCAAGTCGACGCTGCTCAAGATCCTCGCCGACAATATCTCCACCCAAGGCGGAAAACGCGAACTCGGCAGCAATGTCGTCGTCGGCTACTTCGCCCAAAACCGCCTCGATAACCTCAAGGCCAGCGCCACGGTTTTCGAGAACGTGATGGAGCTTCGCACGGCCGAGAACCAACTCACCGAGCAACAGGCCCGCGCGATCCTCGGGGCATTTCTTTTCCGCAAGGATGACGTGCACAAGCCCGTGACCGTCCTCTCCGGCGGAGAAAAATCCCGCCTCGCCCTGGCCCGGATACTCGTGAAGCCGCCGAACCTGCTGCTGATGGACGAGCCGACCACGCATCTGGATATCGCGTCGATCGATTCCCTCATCATGGCGCTGAAAAACTACGAGGGCACCCTGGTGTTCATCAGCCACGACGTGCACTTCATCCGCGCCCTCGCGGAAAGCGTGCTGCACGTCCACAGCGGTCGACTCACGCCCTACGCCGGCAACTACGATTACTATCTCGAGAAATCGAAGGCTTCGGATGCACGCGCCGCGCTGACCGCCGGCTTCACCGATGCGCGCCCCGTCCAACAGAAGGCCGCGGTCAAGGTTGCGCCCGTCGCCCCGGTCGCGCCCGGGAAAAAAGCCAGTCCGAGCGACGTCCGTAAATTCCGCGAACACGTGGGCCTGCTCGAAAAGAAGGTCGTCGAACTGGAGACCAAGCAGGCTGAAATCACGGCCGAGCTCGAAGCACCCGAGACCTACGCCGACAAGGGCAAGTTTCACCACTTGAACCGTGAACTCAGCACCGTGGTCGATCAGATCGCGTCCGCAACCGCCGAGTGGGAAAGTGCCGCGACCAAACTCGCGGGCATGGAGCAATAAGTCAGCTCAGACGATCGTTTCGGCGATCAACGCGGGAACAACGCCCGGTTGATCGCCGATGCAGATCGCGGCCGCCAGCATCACCCGAACTTCGGCCAAGGCCGCCTCGTCGTTCGCGTGGATGACCGCCAAAGGCGCGCCCGCGGTCACGCGTTCCCCGATCTTAACCAAAGCGGAAACCCCGACCGCCGGATCGATCCGATCCTCCGCTTTCGCCCGCCCGGCCCCAAGCCGCAACGCGGCCAAGGCCACCCCCATCGCATCCACGTCGGCCACGAAACCCGCCCGCGGCGCCGTCAAGATGAAGGTGAGGCGCGCCTGCGGCAACCGCCCGGGCTCATCAATCACCCGTCCGTCACCACCCTGCGCCACGATGACTTCGCGGAATTTTCGCTCGGCGGCGCCACTCGAAAGACTCCGCTGCAACTGCTGTCGGGCGGATGTCATATCAGAAGCGACTCCGCCCAAGATCAACATGTGCGCGCCGAGCTCATTCGTAACCGTCATGAGATCTGCGGGCCCCTCTCCCCGCAGACAGGCCAGCGACTCGGCGACTTCGAGCGCGTTACCCACCGAACGACCCAACGGCTCATGTACGGCCGTGATGAGCGCCCGCACCCGCTTGCCGCCGGCCCGACCGACCTTGACCAGCGCATCGGCCAACCGGCGCGCATCGGCCTGAGTCTTCATAAAGGCACCGCGACCGTACTTCACGTCGAGCACGAGCGCATCGATGCCCTCGGCCAGTTTCTTGGAGAGAATTGAACCGCAAATAAGTGGAATGCATTCCACGGTCGCCGTCACATCCCGTAGCGCGTAAAGCTTCTTGTCCGACGGTGCGAGATCCTTGGTCTGCCCGATCAATGCGCACCCGATCTTCGCCACCTGCGCGCGATAGGCGTCGAGGGAAAGATCGGTGCGAAAGCCCGGGATTGATTCGAGCTTGTCGAGCGTTCCACCGGAGTGCCCCAACCCGCGACCGCTGATCATCGGCACCGGAACGCCGCAGGCAGCGACCATGGCCGCGAGCGGTAACGAAACTTTATCTCCGACGCCGCCAGTGGAGTGTTTGTCCACCTTGATGCCGGGCACCGCCGAGAGATCCGCCACGACCCCCGAGCGCATCATCGCTTCGGTGTAATCGAGGGTCTCCTGCGACGTCATCCCGCGCCAGAAAATCGCCATCAGCAACGCGCTGAGTTGGTAGTCCGCCCAGGAACCGTCGGTTGCGCCGCGCACAAAGGCATCAATTTCTTCCCGGGTGAGCGCGTGCCCGTCCCGTTTGCGGGCAATAACGTGCTGGGGAAACATGCGGCCAGTGTTTCAGGCGGACGGACCGCGGGCAAATCCGTATGCGGGTGCGTCGCGCGCGCCGCACATCACTTAGCGTCCGTGCCGGCTGCAGGAGGTCATCTTTCTGCTCCGTATCGCGCTTTCCATGCCAGCAATCCAACCGTGGCGCGCCCGGACCTGTGAAAGGGAGGCCCAGCCGCAGTCGTCCGAAGCCGCTTACTCGCGAAGACTACGGCGCGATAAAAGCCGTGAAAACAAAAGCGGCGGTCCTAAGACCGCCGCTCCCGTTCCCCAACTTGCACGGCCCCTCGCCGTGCAAAAATTTCAACCCGCTTTGCGCCCCCCAAAAACGGAACGCGCAACCTGGAAAGGCATCCGCGAGAGCCGGCTGACGGCGGACTGCTCGATCTCTTCGTCGACCGGAGCGGCGATCAACGGGGCGGCGTTAATCAGCAAAGCCTCACGCTCGGTCAGCTGCGCCTCACGGTCGGTCAGGACCGCCTCGCGATGTTTGATCATGGCCTCGTGCTCCCGGAGGGTGATGCGGTCGTCGCGAAGATTCTTTTGTTCCGCCTCCAGGATCTCGCGGGCACGATGCAACTTCTCCCAAGCAGAATACAGGTTGGCCCCATCCGTGAACGGCTCACGACTGGACGGGCGTTGGAAAAGCGACGGGGTCGAGCGAGAGACCATCGGCAAGGGTGCAGCCGAAGGCACCCGATCCGCCTCGATCTCGGCCTGCAATGAACGAAGTCGCGCCTCGTATTCCCGCAGATTTTCCTCCCGCTCACGGAGCGCATCCTGATCCTCCTGGAGGCGCAGCCTCTCCTCATTGATCGTCACCGCCCACGCTTCCGCGGATGGATTCGCCGCCTTGGGGGCGGGCGCGGACGAGGAAAATGAGGCGAAGGTGTCCATGACAAAGACGGCGGCGGTGCTGTTTCTCTTCGACCACCTTACCGTTTTCTCGTCTCGGATGCTATGGGTCACGCCGGCTTTTACCGGGTGTTTACCCGGGGCCGCTTCCCAACGGGAAGGTAAGCACGTTTTTTACGTGCGAAAGATCACGTCCTCGCGATTGAACATCCGCACGGCCAAGGCGAGGGCCGCCGCGGCGTAAACACAGGTGGAGCCGAAAATCAGGGCAAGGTAGTCCCACTGCCATATGCCGGAGACGAGTTGCTTGCTTACCAGCGAAACATTCAAAACCGGCACGAGCGCGAGGCGGGCGTTGAGATCCACGCCGGGGAGCGCCCCGATGATCGCCGGCAGGATTATTACGATGATGAGGGGCGAGACATAGCTTTGCGCCTCCTTGAAGCTCTTGGCGAAAAGCGAAATCACAAACAAGACGGCGGCGAACAGCACGGCCATCGGGAGCACCATGCCGAGCACCGCCACGAGTCCGAGCGGATCCAGTGTCGTCATCGCAGTGATCTGCTCGGCGCCACGCCGCGCCGCCACCGTGCCCGCGCCCGCAATCCGGCTGGCCAGCAACGGGCCGCCCACGGCAAACGTGAGCCCCATCGATACCAACGAACACGCTACGGTCCCGAGCGAGGCGGTGAGGATCGTGAGAAACTTGCCGAGAACCAGGTCCAGGCGCGCGACAGGGCTGCACAAGATGGTTTCCATGGTACCACGCTCTTTCTCTCCGGCCGTGAGATCCATCGCCGGGTACATGGCACCGGTGAAGCAAAGTAGTAAAAAGAAATAGGGAATGAAGCCGCCGATGATGTTTCCCCCCACTTTCTCCGGCGGCGCCACATTTTCGGTGGCGAGGTCGAACGGCTTCAGCGTGGACGGGGGCAGCCCGCGCTCCGCCAACCGCGCGACAACCTGCTTCTCACCGTAGTCGCTGAAGAATCGGCGGACCTCATTGACGGCAAAGCCCGAACGCAGCTCGCCTGAATAGTTGTAGATCCGCACGGAGGCGGGCTCCCCGCGTTCAAGCGCGCGGTCGAAGCCGGAAGAAATATCCACCACCGCCCGCAGTTGTTTATCCGCAATCTGCTTCTTCCAATCCGCGGCCGGCGGCACGAACTTCACCTTGGTGCCGCTCCGCAACGCGGCATTTACCTTCGGTGAGTCCTCGCCCCCGAGAATCATAATCGTCGGAATAGCCGCCGCGGCGTCTTTCGCCACCTGCACCGTGATAAAGGTCACCACGGCAAGCAACCCCGGCATCACGAGCGTCGGAATCACGATCATCGAGATCAGCGTGCGCCGGTCCCGCAGCATATCCCGCAGTTCCTTCGCGTAGACCGTGAAAATATTCGACCAGTTCATCGTGGCTTCCTTAACACCGGCTTAGGCCGGGCGCAGTCGGGGCGGTTCGGCGCCGACGCACCGGACAAAAATCTCCTCCATCTCCCGTTCATGGTAGCGCTCGCGCAGCTCGGGCAGCGTGCCCGCCGCTAACAACCGGCCGTCGTGAATAATCCCGACCACGTCACACAGCTTCTCCACCTCGCTCATGATGTGCGTGGAGTACACGACCGTTTTGCCGCGGTCGCGGCACTCGCGGACAAAACGCACGATGGTCCGCGCCGCCATGATATCGAGGCCGAGGGTCGGCTCGTCGAAGATCATCACGTCGGGATCGTGGATCAACGTCCGGGCAATCGAAGTCTTCTGCTTCATGCCAGTGGAGAACTTCTCGCAGCGACGATCCAGGAAATCGTGCATGTCGAGTTCGTCGGCGAGACGTTGGGTTCGGGCCGCAATCTCTGAATCAGCAAGGCCGTTCAGTCGGCCAAAATATTGCAGGGTCTCCCGCGCGGTTAACCGGCTGTATAACGCGGTGCTGGCCGCGAGGAATCCGACCCGGGCGCGCACCTGCTCCCCCGCCGTCACCACATCGTACCCGGCAACCGTGGCGGTACCCGAGGTGGGCTGCAGCAGCGTCGCCAATAAACGCAGGGTCGTGGTCTTGCCCGCCCCGTTCGCCCCGAGCAGGCCGTAGATTTGGCCGGGCGCCACGGCAAACGACACATCCTCCACGGCATGGATCGGGCCGCGTTTCCGGTCGCGGAAGGTTTTGGTAAGGTGCCGGACCTCGATCATGGACGTGGCGGAAGCAAAGCAAGGGAAGAGGGGCCGCGACTAAGGCCGAGTCAACCGCGGGACGGTGAAATCGCCGGCCCGGTGGCCGGCCCTCCGGAAAAATTACGGCAAGTTGGCGACGCTGAGGATGACGGCGGTCGCGAGTTCGAAATCCTTCACGGCCTGGCTTTTTTCGACGTCGACCCATTCGTCCAACGAGTGGCCGCGACCGCTGCGGCTGGCGGCGTTCCGCGCCAGCGCAAAGGCCGGGATGCCGAGGCTGATCGGCATGTTCGCATCTGTGCTGCTCGTCTCCCAGACCGGCACCTTGTCGAAGGCGCCCATGGTGGCCGCGACTTGGCGCAGGACGATGGTCTCGGGCGACGTTGTCCCCGACGGCCGGTCTCCGATAAGCTTGATCTCGGCCGTAATCTTGCCGTTCGCCGTCGAACGCGCGTCATTCTCGGCGTCGACGGCTTCCGCCACGATCTGTTTGAAACGGGCGTCGATGTCCTTGAGCGCCGCAGGCTCAACGGCGCGCATATCGATCTCCATCGAGGTCTCGAAAGGGATCGAATTCACCGAAGTGCCGCCCGAGACGATCCCCACGTTGTAGGAAACCTTCGGTTTCTTCGGCACCTGCAGGCGCCCCAACCGCGCGATCGCTTCTCCCATCGCAAACGCCGGGCTTACCGCACCGAACGCGCCCCAACTGTGGCCGCCCGGCCCCTTGAATGTGACCTTGTAGCGCAGGCTGCCGAGACCGGAGTTGGCGATCACGTCGAGGTTCGCCCCGTCGACCGTGATAAAGCGCTTGATGCGATCCTTCCATTTTCCCTGCGTGAAAATATATCTCACGCCGCGCAGGTCCCCCGGCCCCTCTTCACCCACGTTGCCGATGAAAAGAATATCGGAGACGGTCTGAACCTTGGCTTCGCGCAACGCCCGGATCATCGCCAACAAATACGCGAGGCCGCGTGTGTCGTCGCCAATGCCGGGCGCGATCAGGCGCGTGCCGGAGCGCTTTACCTTCACATCCGTTTCCGCCGGAAAGACCGTGTCGAGGTGCGCGGCCACCGCAAGCAGCGGCGCGCTCGCACCGGACGTGCCGCGCCAAAGCCCCATGACATTGCCTTCCGCGTCCGTCTCGACTTTTTCCAGCCCGGCCTCCTTGAGCATCGCGGCGTATACCTGGCCCCGCGGACCCTCGCCGAACGGCGGCGCCGAAATTTCCGTCAGCTTGATCAACTCGGCTACAAAGCGGTCGAAATCGCGCTCATAGACCCCGACTGCGGCCCGAAACCGCGGATCGGATACAACTTCTTGCGCCAAAGCATTCGAGGCGGGCGCGGCCGCCCGCGCCCCGGCCGCCGCGAGTGCGGACACGAGCACAACTCCGATCACAGCCGGGCGCAGGGAAAATATTCGCATCCGCTCAAATTGCCGGCGGCGAGGGCGGACCTCAAGTGCGCAGGCGAGAGGGTCCGTCGCTAAGGCGAAACGCGCGACCGATCAGGCGCCGATCGGGTGCCAGATCGTCTTGAACTCAAGGAAGTCGCGGATCGCGTAAACGCTCTGCGTGCGCTCGTCGAACCAGTCGCGCTCCGTCGCCGCCGCGGAAAAATACACGCGCTTAATGCTCTCGGCGCCACCCAGGCGCAGCGTCTTGCGGTCGGCCACATCGACCGCCGCGCTGACCGCCCGCAGGTGGGTGTGGGTTGCAAAGGTCGGCACGAGCTCCTTGCGGAAACCGGTGAGCACGTTGACCACTCCGCCGGGGAGATCGCTGGTCGCCAACATTTCACCGAGGAGAATCGCCGGGTACGGCGTGCGTTCGGACGCCACGGCGACCACAGTGTTGCCGCTCACGATCACGGGCGCAAACAACGACACCAGGCCCAGTAGCGCCGGCGCGTCGGGGGCGATCACACCGACGACGCCCATCGGCTCGGTGACGGTGAAGTTGAAATGCGGCGAGGCCACCGGGTTCACATTGCCGAGCACCTGCTCGTACTTGTCGGCCCAACCGGCGTAATAAACCAGCCGGTCGGTTGTGGCGTCCACCTCGCGCCCGGCGGCGCCGCGGCCCGCGCCGAATCGGACCAATGTATCGATCAGTTCGGCGCGGCGCGCCTCGATCATCTCCCCGAGGCGATACAGGATCTGCCCGCGGTTGTACGCGGTGCGCTTCGCCCAGCCGGGCCCGGCCTTCGCGGCGGCTTCAACCGCGTTGCGCAGGTCCTTGCGCGTACACTGCGGGACGTTCGCAAAGAAATTTCCCGCCGCGTCCGGCAACGAATAGGTCCGGCCGCTTTCCGAGCGGATGAATGCGCCGCCGACGTACGGCTTGGGCGTCTTGGTGATAGGCAGTCGGGTCATGGACAGAATGGGTTGCGCGGTTTCGTACTGGCGCCGCTTCAGACGAGCTTGGCGTAATCGAGCAAGCCCTGGCGGCCGCCCTCGCGGCCGAAGCCGCTCTCCTTGTAGCCGCCGAATGGCGACGCGGGGTCGAACTTGTTGTACGTGTTCGCCCAGACGACGCCGGCCTTCAGTTCTGTACTGAGTTTCAGGATGCGCGAGCCCTTGTCGGTCCAAACGCCGGCGCTGAGCCCGTAGGCCGTGTTGTTCGCCTTCTCGACCGCTTCGTCGACGGTGCGGAACGTCAGGATGCTTAGGACCGGGCCGAAGATCTCCTCGCGCGCAATACGGTGGCTCATGCTCACGCCGCTGAAAACTGTCGGACGGAAATAAAAACCCTTCGACGGCAGCACGCACGGCGGCTGGTACATCTCCGCCCCTTCCTTGACGCCGCTCGCCACGAGCGACCGGATCTTATCGAGCTGCGGCTTCGAATTGATTGCCCCGATGTCGGTGTTCTTGTCCATCGGATCCCCGACGCGCAGCACGCGGAGGCGGTTTTTCAATTTCGCCAGCACCCGTTCAGCGACGGGCTCGTGCACCAGCAGGCGTGAGCCCGCGCAGCAGACGTGGCCCTGGTTGAAGAAGATCCCGTTGACGATGCCCTCGACCGCTTGATCGAGCGGGGCGTCGTCGAATACGATGTTCGCCGCCTTGCCACCGAGTTCGAGCGTAAGCTTCTTCTCCGTGCCTGCGAGTGAGCGCAGGATGCGCTTGCCCACTTCGGTCGAGCCGGTGAACGCAACTTTGGCCGCCGTCGGATGCGTCATGACCGCGGCGCCGACTTCCCCGGCCCCGGTGACGAAATTAACCACACCCGGCGGCAGCCCCGCGTCCTGCAGAATCTCGGCAAACTTGAGGCACGTGATGCTCGTTGTTTCCGCGGGTTTCAGGACGACGGTGTTGCCGAGGGCGAGCGCGGGGGCGATTTTCCACGCGAGCATCAGCAACGGGAAATTCCAGGGAATCACCTGACCCACGACCCCGAGCGGCGCCACGCCGCGGCCGGGGGCGATGTACTCGAGTTTGTCGGCCCAGCCTGCGTGATAGAAAAAATGCGCCGCGGCCATCGGCACGTCGAAGTCGCGCGACTCCTTGATCGGCTTGCCGCCGTCGAGCGTCTCGGCGACGGCAAACTCGCGCGCCCGGTCCTGCAGCAGGCGGGCGATGCGAAAGAGGTATTTCGCCCGCTCGCGGCCAGGCATGCGGCCCCAAGTCGTGGTGAATGCGCGCTGCGCCGCGGCGTACGCGGCGTCGACATCCACGGACCCCGCGAGCGCGATCTCGGTGAGCTTTTGCTCGTTCGCCGGGTTGATCGTGTCGAAGTAGCGGCCGCCCGCCGGCGCAACAAAGCGACCACCGATGAAGAGGTCGTAACGCGGCTTGAGCTTCGGGTCGGCGGTTTCGGGCGCGGGATCGAAGGCCCAGAGATCACCGAAGATCAGCTCGGGGGCGGGACGGCCCCTGCGGGCGGTTTTGCGGGCGGAAGCGGACGTAGGCATGTCGGGCAAAAGGGGCTTAGTAACTCTCGGCGGACTCGCTGAAATAAAAGGGCGCCTGATAGGCCCCCGATTTCTCCTTGGCGAGTTGGCGGACGAGGTCGTTGAGGAGGGCGCTGGCGCCGAAGCGGTAGCGGGTGTTGTTCAGCCACGCGTCACCGAGGGTTTCCTTCACCGCGGTGAGGAACTGCAGGGCCTGCTTGGCTGTGCGGATACCGCCGGCGGGTTTCATCGCGATCGCAACGCCGGTATCGAGATAGAAGTCGCGGATCGCCTCGAGCATCACCTGGTTGTTGCCGAGCGTGGCGTTGAGCGAGGTCTTGCCCGTGCTGGTCTTGATGAAATCTCCCGGGCGGATCACGCGCATGGCGAGAAAGGACGCAGCGCGGATGTTGTCGAAGGTCTCGAGCTCGCTCACCTCGAGAATCACCTTGAGGGTCAGCGGGCCGCAGGCTTCGACCACGGCGGAAATTTCGTCCTGCACGACGCCGAATTCACCGGCGAGAAACGCCCCGCGGTTGATCACCATGTCGATTTCGTCGGCACCGTCGGCCACCGCCGCACGGACCTCGGCCAACCGCGTCTTCAACGGGGCCTGACCGCTGGGAAAAGCGGTGGCGACCGACGCGATACGGACCTTCGCCGCGCTGCCGAGTGCGCGGCGCGCATGCCGGACCATCGATGGATAAACACAGACCGCCGCGACCGGCGGGATGGCGTCATCGTCGTGCGGGCGAACGCCCTTTTGGCAAAGCGAGGCCACCTTAGCCGGCGTGTCTTTGCCCTCGAGCGTGGTGAGGTCGACCATCGAAACGGCGGTCTTCAGGCCCCACACCTTGGCGGCCTTCTTGATCGAGCGCGTGCCGTATTTGGCCACGCGTTCCTCGACCCCCACGCTATCCACGGTACCAACTTCATCAAACAACCGCCGCAGGGCGGGAGGCGGAGACTTCACAGGCATGGCGGGGACTATCGGCGCCGAGGCGCTGAAAACAAACGAAAACTCCGGACGTTTGCGCTCCGCCGCCGCCGGCGAAGGGCGCGGCGAGCGGCGGCGCACGGGACGCGTTTTGCGGCGGCCCGCGAATAATTCTCGCCGCGCCAACCGCGACCGGAACACTCGCGCCCGTCGCGTGAATCCCCTTCGCTACCTCGCCCTCGGTTGCCTGATCGGTTGCACGGCCGTTTTCCGTGTTGGCGGGGCACCGGCGCAAACAGCACCGGTCTTTGCCGGGCCATTCCGAGCCGGCGAGCTCGGCGCCCCGCCGCGCAACGAGGCCAGCGGCCTGGCCGCCTCACGACGCACCCCGGATCTACTCTGGATTCACGACGACAGCGGGGGACAAGCCGCCTTGTTCGGCGTCGGGCTAGACGGCGCCTTGCGCGGCCGGCTACCCATTCGCAGCGCGAAGAACGACGACTGGGAGGACCTCGCCGCCGCGGAGTTCGACGGACGGGCCTGGCTTTTGATCGCCAACACCGGCGACAACCTCGCACGGCGAAGCCACGTTTCTCTCCTCTTGGTCCCCGAGCCGGCGCCGCACCAATTCGAAGCGACTCCAGCCGCCGCGACCCTCCGCATCACCTACGAAGACGGCCCGCGCGACTGTGAGTCGGTGGCCATCGACGCAGCCGAGCGCTCAGTCTATCTGCTCTCCAAACGCGACCTACCACCGCGGTTATACCGCGTGGATATGCCCGCGCCGCTCGGGAACGCCGACCTTAAGGCGCGGTTCTTGGGCCTGGTGACGCATCTGCCCGGGCCCACCGTTGCCCAGGCCGCGCTCAAGGGCCACCTCGGCAAGCACCGCGCCGAACCCTGCGCGATGGATTTCGCATCCGATGGTTACGCCGCGGTCATACTCACCTACGGCGACGTGCTGCTATTCCCCCGGCAACCCAACGAATCGTGGACCGCGGCGCTGCAACGCGTACCGGTCCGGTTGGCCGAGCACGGGCTGCCGCAGGCTGAAGCGGTTTGTTTCTCGCCCGACGGCCGGCATATCTTTGTCGCTTCTGAAAGCAGTCGCACCCTTCTGCGTTACGATCGGCGCTGACCGCCCCCACCACCCTCCTTCACTCCTGCCCCATATCCGATGAAAATCCTATCCCGGTTTCTGTTTCTGTTCGGCCTCGTTTTACTCCCCGCACGAGCCGCCGACGACGCGCTGCTTGCGGCCGTCCGCGCAGCGGACAATGAACGCGTCGCCGCAACCCAGGCCGGCGATCGCGTGCGACTCGAGAGCATCTACGCCAAAGACCTCCATTACGCGCACTCCAACGGCAAGATCGATACCCAGGCCTCGTACATCGAATCGCTCGTGCAACGCGCGACGGTTTACGAGCAGTACGACTACCAAACGCGGGGCTTCCGGCCGGCCGGCCCAGGCATCGTGCTGATGACGGGGCGCGTGTTGATCCAATCGACGAGCGCCGGCGTCCGGCAGAACAACGACCTCAACTTCCTCGCCGTTTGGCGCGAAGAGAACGGCCGGTGGCGTTTCCTCGCCTGGCAGTCCTGCAAAAATCCGCCGGCGGCCGCCGCGCCGTAAGCGTCAGCCCGGCTCCCGGCGGAACATCACCGCGCCAGGCCGAGGCCCTCGAGCTGCAACGTTCAATGCTCAGCCCCCTGCGGCCGGCGGACTCCACGCTTTACGTGACGGCGGCCGGAGACCACAGTGCCCAGCGATGACCCATTCCGGACAGCGGCTCGTGAACGTCATCGGTGAAGAATGGGAGGCCTTTGCCGCCCAGGGTGAAACCAGGACCTACGCCGCCGGCGCCGTAATTTTTTCGGCCGGCGACCCCGGCGATGGGTTGTACATCGTCCAAACCGGCCGGGTACGGATCTGCGCCAAGGTGGCGGAAAGTGAATCCCGTCTGCTGGCCACCGTGGAACCAGGTGAATCGTTCGGAGAAATGTCCGTGCTCGATACGGCACCACGCTCCGCCAGCGCGACGGCGGAGGTCGAAACCACGGCCCTCTTCCTGCCCCTCGCGGTCTTTCTCCGGCTGCTGGAGCAACGGCCGCAGCTGGCGTTG
>CAIJFT010000290.1 GCA_903820035.1 uncultured Opitutia bacterium | reverse complement strand
GACTTGGACTTCGGACGAGCCGGTATCCTTATCGTGGATCTTATATTCTTTGATGATTTCTGGTTTAACGACTGTGGTGGACATGGTTATGTGTTTAGGTTCACGACTGTAGGGAACCCTCTCGGGCTCCGTGCTGCCCGCCCCGCCCGACTGGAAATCGGGTTGAGCCGGCGTCACCGTTCCAATCCCGCGGAGGCGGGACCAGCCATGGTGGGCGCCCGCAACCGGCGGGCATCCACTGACGCAAGGAAATAGACTCTGAAGTACCTTTCGCCCGCGCAAGCGCAAATTTGGGTCCGAAATCGCAGGGATCCCCCCCCATGGTTTTAGTCTACTCCAGCTGATCCGCGCGTTCGTACCGCGTTTTGGTTGGGGCAGCGGCAAGCCTGTCCGTTGGCGGCGGGCTGGTGCTCAAAAATAAAGGGCCGGTGCGCTCAGCACCACCGCTTCCGCTAATGCCGGACCTTGTTCCAGCTACTGCTGCGCCGCAAAGCCATGAAATGATTTGAGAAACCCGGCGAGCGGCCGAACCCTGATGGCATGTCCTCCGCTTAGCGGTGGACAGGGGTAACAAAGAAAGTAATGCCCGCCGTGTAGGGGTACACGGCGGGCTCTTTTTTGCCCAATTCGCCGCGACCCGGCGATCTGGCCGGCGTCTTTTCTTACTGCCGTTGCCTTGATCATCCTTCAACCCCGTCTCCCATGAAATCCCCGCTCCGCTGGTGCGCTCTAGTTTTCGGTCTCGCTGTTGCCATCGCCCCGATCGTTCGGGCGGCTGATTCGATCACCCGCGGGTTTCAGCCCCGGGTCTTCAAGGACGCCGAGGGCGTTGCGCATCCGTTTATCGTTTTCGTGCCCGCCGTAGCCGCGAATCCGGCCGGCACCAAGCCGCCGGTCATGCTCTTCCTGCATGGTTCCGGTGAGCGTGGAGCGAATAACCTCGATCAGATGATGGCGGGGATCGGTCCGGCGATTTGGAAGCGCAAGGCGAAGCTGCCGTTTGTGGTCGTGCTGCCCCAGTGCCGTGCGGGGGCAAGCTGGCAGGCGGATGGACCGGACGCGCAATGGGCGCTCGGCATGTTGCGCCAGATTCAGCAGGAGTTTGGGACAGATCCGGACCGCGTGGTGTTGACGGGTATCTCGATGGGCGGCGCAGGCACGTGGGGTCTCGCGGCCAAGGATCCCTCGGCTTGGGCGGCGATCGTGCCGATGTGTGCCCGCCCCGACGCTACGACGGCATCCGCCTTTGCCGCGGCCAAACTCCCGATCTGGAATTTTTGCGGTGACCAGGACCAACCGGCCACCGTTGCGGCCAACCGCGCCATGGGGCAGGCGCTGGAAAAGGCGGGCGCCGTGGCCCGCTACACCGAGTATCCGGGAGTCCCCCACAACTGCTGGGATAACGCCTACGGCACGGACGAGCTCTTCACTTGGATGCTCGCCCAAGCGCGGAGCAAAAACCGGCCCTGAGTCGAGGCGGCGCCGCCTGAACGCGCCGCCCGGCTTAACCCGAACGCAGGCTGAGCGCCTTCACGTTTTCACAGCCGGGCAACTTGCGGATCCGCTCGACGATTTCCGCGCGGTGATGGAATAGTTCGTTGCGCACCACCGCGTGGGCGGCGAGCACGGTCAGCATGTTGCGCTCAAGCCGGGCGGGATGTGAATAAGAGGCGTTGGCCGGGCCGACGATCTCACGCCAGTGATCGCGAATAAATTGCTCCGGCGACTCCCGGCCGATCCGGTTCTCCTGCAGAATCTTCTCCAAGAGGTCGGCCAGCGGTTGCGTCGGCCGCTTTTTCGAGCGCTTCGGCTCGTCGAACGACACGCCGCGAAGATCGCAGACCAGTTCTTCGGCTATCTTGCTGAAAGTGTAGGGCGCTTTTTCGGCCATGGTGTTGATCCCGCGGGTCAGTGCGGCGGTTCCTGGCGTTGCTCGGCCTCGTACAACCGGCTGTAGCGCACAAATGCCCCGAAGGCCGTCGCCCACGCGATGTATAAGCCGGGGAACCCGTCGAGAAAACCGCGGCGCACAACGTAGGCGCGGAAGAAACGCCACGCCGGTCGCGTCACGGCCGCCACCACCGAGAAGCGTTTGCCCCGGGCCTGTTGCGCACGCACGAACAGCTCGGCGAACGGGTTGATCTTCGCGACGTGGGCTGCGAGGGTCGGAAAAGAATAATGGTGCAGGTCGCCGCGCAGCTGGGCGACGCCGCCGCGGCACTCGATTTTCTCGTGCACAAAGTCGTCGCCGCCCCAGCGTGCGCGGTCGCGGTGAAACAGCCGGAGGTTGAGGTCCGGATACCAGTCCCCGTGCGTAATCCAGCGGTCGATGAACCAGACTTTCCGTCGAAAACGCGCGCCGCCAAACGAGTCGAGGTCGGGCCGGCGCATAAAATCTGCGATCGCCGCGCGCAATGCCACCGACACTTCTTCGTCCGCATCGAGCGCCAGGACCCACGGTTGGTGGGTGAGGTCGACCGCCGCGTTCTTGGTGTCGCGGTAACCCTGCCACGGCCGGTGGTGTACGGCGGCGCCGGCTTCGCGCGCGATCGCCTCACTGGCGTCGGTCGTATCGTTCAGGACCACGACGATCTCGGACACCCAGCCGCGCACGCTGGCGAGGCAGCGCGGCAGGTTGTGCGCCTCGTTCTTTGCGATGATCGCAACCGCGACGGGCAGCGGGACGGAGGTGGACTGTGCGTTGGCGTTGATCCCGTACTGTTGTGGCGAGTCTTGGGTCCGCGTAAAGCCACACCTCGATCCGTACGCGTTTAGGATGGTCCCGATGTCCCGATCGGACGCCGAGGTGAGGGAGTTCCGAATGAACGACCCGATGAGGACAACGGGTCCCACCTGGTCAGACTTTGCCGCAGAGCGAACGCGGAATCTGGTAAAGATAGCCGCAGGAACGCCAGGCGCGGACCAGCGCCTGTTTGGCGCCGCCTCCCCGGAAGACGAGGGCGTTGAGCACCGCGAGCGCCGCGAAGCCGGAGGCCTTCAACCCATTGGCGAGAAAACGACCGCCGAGGTAACCGAGTGCTCCGGGTTGGCCCGCCCGGTCGATCACGCGGGAGCGGGCCGAGTCGAAGGCGTGGCGGCGCGCGTAGCGAAACGTCGTCCGGCTTGCCGGCATTTGGTGCTGCACCGCAGCGGCGGGGGAAAACCACACCTCCAATCCCGCGGCCCGGATACGTCGGACCATCTCGCTGTCGCCGCCGGAGAAATAATTCCCTGCCGCCCGGTCGAGTGCGGTGTGGAAAACGCCAACCTGCGGGAAAACCCACCTGGGAAACGCGAGGTTCGCGCCCATCGGCGAGTGCCGCGCGTCGAGTGGCCCGGTGCCTGCCCGAAAGGCCAGTGGCGCGTGCCACTCCTTTACCCACGCGGGCAAACCGTCGGGAAACACGGGAATCACTTCGCCGCCGATCGCCCCGATGCGCCGGGTGGGCGCATCTGCCAGCAACGGCGCCGCCATTTGCGCGAGCCAGTCCGGTTGCACCAGAATGTCGTCGTCACCGAACAACAGAATATCGCCGCGGGCCGCGGTGACCGCGCGGTTGCGGGCGTAATCGAGACCCTGCTGCGTCTCGAGCAGGTAGCGTGGCGCCGGTGCGGCGTTGGCAAATTCCGCCACGACCGCGCGGGTGTGATCGGTCGAATTATTGTCGATCACCAGCACCTCGAAGTGGTCGCGGGGAAACTCCTGCGCGACGAGCCCCGCCAGCGTTTGGCGCAGGAAGTCCGCCCGATTATAAGTCGGAATCGCGACGGTGACTTGAACGGTGGCGCCCATAGCTCGCGGCATGGTGGGAGCGCGGGCGTGCGGCCCGCAATTCCGAAGCGGAGGCACCGGGCCCCGTACGCCAGCCCGCTCGCGGGCGCCTCGTTGGTCCGAACGATTGACCGGGCGCCCGCGAGCGGGCTGACCTACGCCGGCCGCAAAAAAAGCTTCCCGCGTCGCGTCGAGCCGCGTTCTCTCGCCGCATGGCGTTCAAGCATTGGCCGATTGTCCGCGATGTCCGCTTCGCCCAGAAGGGCGGACGCTACCTGCGTGGGGCCCGCAAGCGCCGGCCCGACCTCAATTGGGACGAGTTCCACCGCATCGCCCGGCACTTTAAACAGGACGACATGGGCAGCTTCCCCGAGCGGGGTTACCTTTTCCAACTCGCGAGCGATGCCCCGGCTGACGCGCAGGTGATCGAGGTCGGCTCCTGGATGGGGGCCTCCACCTGTTTCATTGCCGGCGGTCTCAAGGGGGCGAAGGCGAAGATTTTCGCCGTCGACAACTTCCAGGGGCTGTCGACGTGTGGCGAAGACGCGGCGTGGTACAGCCGCCACTTTCAGCAACTCGGCGCCAACAGTACGCTTGAAATCTTCCGGAAGAATTTCGCCGACCTCGGCTTCACGCCGCGCAGCGAACCGGTGGTCAGCGATTCACTCGCCGCCGCCCAATCCTTGGCGGGGAAGCGCGGTACGATCGACTTCATCTTTATCGACGGCGATCACTCGTATGAGGCGTGCAAGGCCGACATTGCGGCTTGGGCACCCTTGGTGAAAAAAGGCGGCGTGATCGCTTTCCACGATTTCGGTAGCCGCGCCGATGGTGTGACGCGCGCGATTTTCGAGGCGACCAAGGCCGGTCGCTTCGAAGCAATCGTCGGCGTGGCTGGGACGATCATCGCGTTCCGGATGTGATGCGGGTCGGAGCTGGGAGCGGGGTCACCCCGCGACCATCGGGGGTACGGTGCGATTTCAGGTGTAGCCCGAGGTCCCCGGCGGGCCTGATCGAAGCGGCCCGATGGCGACATCGGACCCGACCGGATGGGACGAATTCAATAACGTTCGGAGCTCGCCTGCAGCCGCGACGCCGCGGCGTCGAAGACCTCGTCGGTTGAAAGCATCCTCACGCAGTAACTCCGGTACGAGTCTTCACGCACGCAGGGCATGGGCGCGTCGGCCCCGATGCACGCGCAGGGGAGCGGCGTTTGCAGCACACTGTGGTGATCGCCGAGGGGCCGCCAGATCGTGGCATTCTGCGAGCCGAATAAAGCGACAACCGGCGTATTCACCGCGGCGGCGATGTGCATCGGCCCGCTGTCGTGGCAAATGAAGAGATCGAACTGGGCGAGCAGTGCGGCGAGGCCGCCGACGGTCTTCGTCTCGTAGGCGGTCACGATGTGCGAAACGGCGCGGCCGCGGATCGCTTCGGCGAGGGATTTTTCCCGTGGTCCGGCGGTGACGAAGACCTGCGCGCCCAACTCATCCTGCAGGCGGTCGCTGACGGCCGCGAAGCGGTCAGCAGGCCAGACGCGATGGGTGCTGCGACTGCCGGGATGGATCAGGACCTTGCGGCCGCCGGGGTAGACGAGGCGGCGCGCGTCCGAGAGATCTTCGCGGTGCGGCACCAGTTTTACCTCCCGGGAAACGATCGGCACGCCGATGGCGGCAGGCAGGGCCAGGTAGGTGTCGGTGATGTGATGCGAGTCGTAGAACGCATTGGTGACGTTCGCTTGGTGCGTGTAGACCCGGGGGTAGCGGAACGGGATCAGTTCACGGTTGAAGGTCGCGCGGACCGGTGAGCTGGTGAGCCGGGTGACGAGCGCCGTCTTGTCGGTGTTGTCGAAATCCAACACATGCGTGAAGCGCGCGCGCCGTAGGGCCCGGATGAAGCCAAACCACTCGCCGAGTTTGCGGGGAAAGGTGAGGGCGCCGTTGATGTCGGGGTTGAGGCCCAGCACGCCGGCAAACGCGGCCTCGGTCAGCACGGTCACGTGTGCCTGCGGCCAGTGCAGCCGCAGGTTGCGCAGCACGCTGCCGAGGAGGACGATGTCGCCGAGGTAGCGGCGGCGGATGACGAGGATGCGAACGGAGGGATTCACGCGGGCGGGGACGTTATCGCGGCTCCGGCGCCGGTTCGTCGAGCACGGAGCGCGGGCGGCTGCTTAGCCCGTGGGGTGAGATCCACAAGGAAGTGCTTTCCGGTCCCTGCGCTCACGGGCCACCTATCACCACGTGTCGGTCGGTTACCGATCAGGACGTGTCGGTCACCCCCACGCAGAAGGGAACGCAGCGGAGCAGCGCTTGGGCTGCTCCGCTGCGT
>CAIJFT010000289.1 GCA_903820035.1 uncultured Opitutia bacterium | reverse complement strand
TTTACCCACCCTGGCGACGGCGACGACGGACGGGCGTGACCTGGTGGCGAGTGGTGATTGGTCGCAGATTGCCGACGGCTTGGCGAAGCATCAGGCGGGCGCGGCGGCTTTGAACGCAGTGGCGGGGCTGACCGAGGTGGTGGTGGCTGGAATGACCAAGCAGCTGGAGTCGGAGGCGGCGGGTCGGCTGGCGGCCCCCCAGGCAAACTTGGAGGGTGCACAAGCGGACCTGAGCACGAAATTCAGCGGGCTGCTGGAAGGGGAGATCACGGCCATTGAAAACAGCTTGAACCGTTCGTCCCAGCCGAGTTTGGCTGCAGGGAAGGCCAAGCTGGAAGCGCTGCAGGACAAAGTAGCGACGGATCCTTCCGGGCTCATCGCGCCGGAGGTCAAGGCGCGCCTGGCGGCGGCGCTTGGCCGCGTCACCGACGGGTTGGCGGCGGTGGACTTGAATTTGGCGGCCACGCGGGCGGAGGTTCGGACGGCGATGCGGGCGCTGATCGACGAAGCCGGACCCTATCTTACGCCCGAAACCCTGACGACGGCGCAGCTTCCCCTCGTGGCGGGGTTGCTCGGGAAGATGGAGCGGTATGTGAACCGCAATGACGCCGCGGTCGGGGGTGACCTCGCTGCTCTTCGGGAGGGTCAGACGAAATTGGCGGCTAAACTTACGGAGGGCGTGAATGCGGCCCTCGCGCGTACGACCGAAGCGGACGGCACGGCGCTCACTCCCCTGGCGCGTTTCCACGCCCTGACCGCTTTGACGACCGACCTGCCTGAGACCGGCGCGCCGGCGGTGGTCGCGCAGCGCAACCGGGTCAGAACCGAGCTCGACGGCGTGGCGACGGCGACGGTGCAGGAGGCGTTGGACGAGTTGACCACGAACCTTGCCGTCGCGGTTCTCGTTACGGATCCAGGCGAGCAGGCGGCGAAGCTCTTGGAACTCATGGGCCGCAGCATCGCCCTGACCGCCCATGCCGGCGTGCTGGCGCGTGAAGCGAAGGCGCTGCGGGATGACTTGGCGGGCCGGACGGTGACCGCGCTTGAGCAGCAGCGCGACGCGTTGCGCACGAAGTCCGAGACCATTCCGGCGGCTGCCGACAGCGCGCAGCGCAACGTGGAGTTGACGGTGGGCCTGCGCCGGCTGGAGCGTACCCTGCAAGCGTGCGAAGCGTTCGGCCGCCAGGCTTGGCCGGCTGGAGAGGCTGCGCCAGAGGGCCACGTAACGAAGCTGCAGGCGGTGCGGGATAGCTTGCCGGAGCTCCAGTGGGGCGCGGCCAAGGCGCTCGTCGGACCAGATTTCCGGGGTCAGCTGCTCAATAATGCGGATAATTTGGGATTAATTGCCGGAACGGGTCCGGTCCCAGTTGATCCGAATGAAGACAGCCTCCGCGTGCTCTACCGTGCGGGTGCGTTGGGCAACGCCCGCTTCGTCGAAAAACTGGAAGGTCTCTTCTCGGGGCTCACTCAAGCCGATGGGGCGAGGGTGCTTTCGTTCGTGCAGGGGCTGGCCGCCGGCAACGCCGCCGCCCTCAACGCGTTTCTGAACGGGCCGGAGTGGGATGACCTCGCTCTGAGCCTCAAACGGGAGGGCGCATTGCAGCGGGCCATGGCGCCGGCCGGGGCAACCGCCGAGGAGCGCGCCGAAGCGAACGAGCGGATTGCCCGGGCGCTTGCGACGGTGGAGCTGGAACATCAGCTGCATGGGGCGAAGCGGGCCCTTGAGCTGACGCTGCGGGCGCAGGACGGCTGGCGCCCCTCGGCCAAGACCGCGGAGCAGATCAACGCCAACCCGGCCAAGTTTGCGCCCGGCGGATTTCAGGCGCTGGCCTTTGATCAGCGCACCGTCGCAAGCCTGAAAAAAGTGAGCTTGCAACCGCCGCTCAATGCCATCGCGGGATGTAATTTGTTGATCGCGCAATTGGCGGTCCAGGAGCAGGAGGCGACGCTGCAGCGGGAAAATCGCACCCTCACGCCGGAGGAAAAAACCGCCTTGGCGGGCCTGGTGAGGACGCTCGTGGGCGGGGCGATGGCGCAGGGCAAGACCGACGACGAGGTGCTGGCCCTCGCCAAGTTCGGCGCCTCGTTCAAGTCGACCCGGGAGCTGGAGCAGCTCGCCGCGGCCTTCGGCGAATTCGCGCAAAAAATGACCGCCGCCAAATCGGGGCCGTTGCTCAAGGCGTTGGCGGAGTATCGGGCAGACCAGGGTGACGGCCGGCCCGATGCGGCGCTCGTGGTGGACCGCATTTCGGCCCATACCCTGCAACGGGCCCAGGCCGTCGGCGGAGCGCAATTCGAGGCGAACCCCACGGCCAAACTTTACGCCGATGGTTGGATCGCGGCCACGGTGACTTTGGGGACGGCACCGCGCGTCAAGTTGCAGAATCGCATGGAGCGGATCGGCAACCTCGTGAACAATCGGCCGCCGGACGTAGCTTTTCTGCAAGGGGTGGCCGCAAAGTTGGCGATCAAGGGAATGCATAATCCGGCGGCTACCAGCTTAGGGGGGCGGATGGCGGCGGCCGTGTCCTCGGTGGTCAATACCGCGACGGGAGAGGCCGGGCGGAGTGTGTTTCAGACTTACCTGGGCGTTAAGTCCGAGGGGTTCCGGACCAATCCGGCCCCGACGTTGGACCCGGGTAAGGTTGACCTCGCGAACGTCCGGAAACTGGGGGAGTACGTCGGCCAGGGCATATCCCTGCACTCCGCGCCGCTCCTGACGGCGGCGAACGCGCTCTCCGCCACAATGGCGAGTTTGGCGCACCACGAAAACCAAGGGGCTGCGCGCCAGAGCGACTTGATGGCTCAGCTGGTAACTCAAATTACGACGTTAAAGGGATCGATCCCCAACGATGCGCTGAAGCAGGCGGAGATCCGGCGACTGGCGGATGCCATGGCGGCGGCGACCAACCTCGAGTCGCGCGAGGCGGCCCTCAACAGCCTCAAGAATCTGTTGGTGGCTGAGCCCCTCCGCGTGAGGCTCGCTAACCTCGCCACCCTCGTCGCCACGTTGGATTCGTCCGGGAGCAACGTTGCGGTAGTCCGCGGTGAGATCGCCGCCTCCATCATGGTACTTCAAGCGGGCCTGCCCGATGAGCAGCCGATGAAAGGGCACTTCGGCCGCCTGCTGGAGGAGCTCAAAACCGCGGTTGCCTCGGGGACGCCGGTTCAGCGCGGCGCGGCCGTGGATCGACTTTCGGCTCTGGTCGACCTCGGTGCCGGGGCTCACGCCATCTATCAGGCTCAAAAAACGGCGGGGTTGTATAACCTCCAACCGGATCTCAGCGGCAAGATCCTGCAGGCCATTCCCCTCCAAGGTACGAACCACACCGGCTGGCTCGCCGGGTTTCCGCCCCCGCCCGACAATGCGCCGGCCGTCGCGCAAATGCGGGGCGCCGGCCTAAAAGAACTCGAAAAAGTCCGGCGCGATGCCCCGGATCTGTGGCGCCTCGCCGGTGGGGCGATGTTGGATTACTTCAGTGAATCGTCGTACACCGACCTCGCGGTGTTTCGCGCCGACCTCCTGGGGGTGGTCCGACCGGACGGCAGCCTGGCGGATCCTGCCGTCACCACCGCGTTGGGGGCGGGCCTTGACCAGCACTTGGCGGGGCTCGCGCTGAATAATATCGGCAACGCCGCGGGTTCGACCCAAAGCCAAGCGCTCAGCCTGATCAAACTCAGCCTGTTCGTTCATGGCTCGGCGGACAAGTATCTGGCGGCCCTGAAGGACGGATTGCCCGAGGTGGCGGACGTCAGCAAGAAGACGAGTGGTGCGCTGCACGCCCATCTCCTGGGCTACTCGGCGGAGGCGTCGCTGCTCACCCAGGCCGTCAACGGTCTGAACTCGGGCGAAATGCTTGAAATTGAAATCAGCACCACGGGGAGCATGCGCGTGAAGGCGCCGGTGGCCGCGGGGGTCAGCGCGACGGGCGGAATCTCCGCCACGCGGGCCAACACCATGCGCATCACCAAAGAGGGCGACACGTATGTCGTCGTGGGGAAGACCGCCCACCATGGCTCCGGCAGCGTGGGCCTCAGTGTGCTCGGCGACCGGCTGTCGGCGGCGCTCAATGCCGGGGGCAGCAAGGCGGCGGGGTTTGTTTTGGAATTCGTGCCGCGGACCGACGGGCCCGAGGGCTCGGCGCCGGCGACCCGGGTCTCGGCGGCAATCAGCGCCATTTTCTCCGGCCGGACCCGGTTGGATGCGCTGGGCGCCGTGAACCGTATCGGGGCCGATCGGATCCGGACGGTGGATGAGGCCGGGGCGTTCATCGGAGTCGAAGCCAGCGTCAGCCTGAACGCCAAGCTGCCCGGCGATCTTGAGTTTGTGAGCCTTGAAGTGGGGCTCTCCGCGGCCGTCGGGGCGGATATCCGTACCCGCACCGAGGCCAACGCCTTCGAGTGCCGCCGGACGACAGCGAAGTCTTGGGAGGTGGCGGCGGAGGCTGAGTTCAATGTCGGAGTGGAGACCGAGGCGCTCCGCGCGCTCAACCCCTTTGCCGACCATGGGAATGATGAGGTCGATGCGACTGCCGATGCTGCCGAAGTAGCGTCGCCGGATGCGGCCGCGCCGGAAGAGGAGAATGAACCGACGCAGTTGTCGGAGGTGCGTGACCAGGCGTTGGCGGCCAGGACCAAGGCGGCCGGTTTCAAACGCACGGTACTCGGCGGTGCGGCGGCGACGCCGCCGGCCTCCAACCCCAGCAGGGGCACCGCCCTGGTGGAGGCGACGTTCAGGCTGCGGCAGACCGACGAACGTTCCGTTGTCACCCGCTCCGGCGTGGTGGTGGGCGATACCCTTCGCCGCCAGACGGTCCAAATCGAAACCGGCATCAACTACGACGACGACAACGCCAGGGCTAATTTTGATCGCATGTTGAATCGTTTGGGGGCCGCGCCGTTGATTTCCGCCAGACTGCAGGGAAATCTGGATACCATGCGCAATCAGCGGCCCACCGCCATCGCGCTCCGCTACAACCTGACCCAGGCGGCGGTCCACGCGATTGCGGCTGAGCGGGTCGCGGGCCGGCCGGTGGAGCCGTTGCTCACGGCCGACGCGAGTTATGAACTCTCGGCCATCGAATTCACCGTCCCCGGGCAGACCAACGCCGCTGCGTCCAGTCGTGGCTCGGACGATGTCGCGACGTCGGCCGCCGGGCTGGCGGAAAGCGCCGCCGGGGCCCGGGAAGCGGTGGCGGAACGCCGGCAAGCGTTCGCGGAATCAGTTGCTCAGGCCCAAACTCAGGCTCCCAGCGTCTTGCAGGGGTTGGCCCGAGGGGCCGGTGGCGCAGCCGAGCGGCTGGCTGATGTCGCGGTGGCCGCGGTCAATAGTGCCGCCGCCGGTGTCGTTCTCGAAGGGGTGGGTGAGGCGGCGAGCGAAGTCGCGGACGCGCTGGGGGGAATCACCCTGAGGGTAAAGTACGACCAGAACGCCGGAATTACCCTGTCCCGGACGTACAGCCTCGACCTGCGGGCGGATGCGATAGCCGCCTGAGCCCTCCGCGTACGAACCCGTGCCTTGACCCTGTCCGATGATTTTTATGTCCCAACATAACCAGACCAAAACCAGTTCACTAACTGCCCGTCTTTGCGGGCTCGCGCTCGTGCTGAGCGCTTTCACGGCCATGGCCTCGGCAGCTTCCGCTCCCGACGCCTCGGCCGTTGTTTCGGCCGCCGATAGCTTGGCGCGCCTCAAGGCCGGCAACGCGCGCTTCGTCGCCGAACGCGCCGAAAATCCCCATCGTTCGGTGACGCGCCGCGGCGAGTTGATCGGCGGGCAGGCTCCCTATGCCATTGTGGTGTCGTGCGCCGACTCCCGCATTCCCCCGGAACTCGTCTTTGACGAGGGCTTGGGTGATTTGTTTGTGATCCGCGTCGCGGGCAACGTGCTCAACGATCAGATCATCGGAAGTATTGAGTACGCGGTCGCGAACTTGGGTTCGCGGCTCGTGGTCGTGCTCGGGCACGAAAACTGCGGCGCGGTGACGGCGGCGCGCGAGACCGTGGCGGCCGGCTCCAAGGCGCCGGGGCATATCCAGTCGATCCTGGAAGCCATCCGTCCGGCGGTTGAAGCGACCCGCGGTAAGGGGCTGGCGGATACCGCGCAGGCCAACGTCCGCCTCGCGGTCGAGGCGCTCAAGCAGTCGAAGCCCATCCTGCAGGAGCAGGTGGCCAAGGGGTCCGTGATGGTGGTCGGTGCGAACTACCTCCTCGCCAACGGCAAGGTGGAGTTCGGCCCGGTTGCCGCGGTCAAGTAGTCGGTAAACCATCACCGCCTCCGCTGCGTCGGGGGCGGTGAT
>CAIJFT010000288.1 GCA_903820035.1 uncultured Opitutia bacterium | reverse complement strand
TTCTGGAAACGCGCTAAGGACTATCCCCTCGACAAACAGAATTCCGGATGCCGATCAAGGTACGCCGCGACATAGGAGCAGGCCGGAACCACGGTCAGGCGCTCCGCCTGCGCAAAGCGCAACGCCGCCCGCACGAGTTTCTCCGCGAGTCCGCGCCCCCGCAACTCCGGCGGGACAAAGGTGTGCGTCAGGATGATTCGGCCATCCGTGAGTTCGTAATCCACGACGGACCACCTCCCTTCGGTTTCGATTTCAAACCGCCGCTCGGCGGCATTGTGCCGCACTTCACCGTGAACCACAGAAGGCTTCATGCCGGGAAAATCCGCGGGGCTAACCGGATGGCAAGCCGGTTACTCGACCCGGCGCCCCCATCGCTGGGCCAACACACCGCACACAATCAATTGCAGCGGATGGTAGATCATGATCGGCAGGAGAATCAGTCCGAGTCCGGGGTGCGTCCCGAAAATCAACTTCGCCATCGGCACACCCGACGCGAGGGTCTTCTTTGAGCCGCAAAAAATCGCGGCGATCTGGTCCGCACGACCAAAGCCCAGCGCCCGCGATACGAACGCCGTAAACCCCATCACCACCGCAAAAAGAACGGTGCACACGACGGCCATCAGCACGACCTGCCCCACCCCGTGTCCGGTCCAGACGCCCTGCTGAAACGAGTCACAGAACGACGTATAAACGAGGAGCAGAATTGTGCCGCGATCCACCAGCCCGATCCTCGCCTTGTGCGCCTGCACCCGCGCGCCGAGCCAGGGACGCAGGCCCTGCCCGACCACGAGCGGGAGTACGAGCCACTTGAGCAGATCAAGCATCACCGGACCAATGTCGGGCGCCGCCCCGGTCGTACGCATGACCCACGTGATCCACAGCGGCGTCAGCACGATGCCAACCAGACTGGACAACGTCGCATTAAATACCGCACCCGCCACGTTGCCGCGGGCGACCGCCGTCATTGCCACCGATGATGACACCGTGGAGGGCAGCGCACATAGGAAGAACAGGCCGAGCGCCAACTCCGGGCTCACCCGCGGGCCAAGCAACGCATTTAAACCGAGCCCGAGCAGAGGAAAGAGGACGTAGGTGCTCGCCTGCACGAAAACATGCAGGCGCCAGTTCAAAACCCCCGCACGCAACGCCGCGAAAGAAAGCGTGAGCCCGTGCAAAAAAAAGATCAGCGCCACGCCCGCCTTGGTAACGATTTCGGGGTGCATCCACCCGCCCGTCGCGCCGGGCGCGGGAAACGCCCACGCCAGAATCGTGACCAACACCATCGCCGTGAGAAACCAGTCGATTTTAAATTTCATCGTTCAACCCAGTTTCGCCCGCAACCGCCGGCCGAGCGCGCTCAAGTCATCCCGCCCCTCGATCCTTAACCGCCACAGCACCGCGACGTACACCGTGATTCCGGCGCCGATCACCCCCGCGAGCGCCACCGCATCCGTCCAACGCGAGGCGCTGAACACCGCGGTGCGGACCCACCAACCGGCGGCGACCACCACGCCCATCATCGCCGCGCCGAGAAAGACTTTGCGCAGATCACCGAGGATCGGATGAAACTCCAGGCCCGGCCGCATCCGCGCCAGGCGCGTCTGCAGATAAACCGCCTGCGCCACCACGGCGACGTTGCTCGCCACGGCGAGTCCGATGGTCCCGAGCGGGCCCATCAGCCCCAGGCTCAGGACCAGATTGACGCCAAAGCTAATCAAGGCGGCGTGCACCGGAGTGCGGGTGTCCTTCTGCGCGTAGAAAGCCCGGAGTACGATGTTCACGAACGAAAACCAAGGCAGCCCGAGGGCGAACACGATCAGGACCGGAGTCATGAGCGCGGTATCGCCGGCGGCGAACGCTCCGCGCTGAAACAGCAACCGGATAATCGGTTCGGCCAGGATCATGAGCCCGACCGCCGCGGGCACGTTGATGACGAGGATCAGGCGCATACCCTTGCGATAGTCCGAGGCGAGACTGGCCCAGTCGCCGGCCGCCGCATGCTTCGCGATGAGCGGAAAAATCACCGTCGAAACCGCCACGGCAAAAACCCCGATCGGCAGTTCCATCAGCCGCGTCGCGAGATTCAAAACCGTCACCGCGGACTCCGCGAGCGACAGGCCGATGAAGCGCGAAACGGCCATGTTGATGAGGTAGATCGCCGAGCCGAAAATCGTCGGGCCCATCAGTACCACGATCTGGCGCAACGGGTCGTTGATCGTGAGATCGAAACGCGGCCGCCACCCCTCACGCATCAAGGCCCCCGCCGGCACCGCCATCTGCAAAAATCCGCCGAGCAACGCGCCGCCGCACAGCCACAGCATCCGCGCCTCCCCTGAGTTCGCCCAGCCGCCGTAAGCCGCACCACCGAGAAGGCCGATCATCGCGATGTTCAGCCAGATCGGGGAAAGCGCCGGCTCGAGGAAACGTTGCAACGTCTGCAACGCGGCGCTGAACACCGCCGCGAGACACACGAACACAAGATACGGAAACAGGATCACCGCCAGGTCGGCCGCCGCGAGCCAGCGCTGCACCGTCGCCGCATTAATGCCCCATCCACCCGACGCCGAGGCCAGCCGCGACGCGACCACCAGGGCCGCCATCGCGACCAACACGATCGAGCCGCACACGAGGCAGAGCCAACTCGTCACCGTGTTGACCAACGCAAACGCCCCGGCGCGCTGCCGCGCCTGCAATTCATCGTTCAACGTCGGCACAAAGGCGGCCGTGAGCGCGCCTTCCCCGAGCAAGCGGCGGAAGAGGTTCGGCAGCGTGAACGCCGTGTAGAAGGCATCCGCCAGCCCGGACAAGCCGAACACCGCCGTCACCAACATGTCGCGGCCGAGGCCGAGAAAGCGCGACACCATCGTCGCCGCCGCGACCACGCTGATGTTCTGAAGGCTCTTCGACACGGTGCAAAGCTTCGCGACGCCCCGCCGCGGTTAGCAAGCCCGCTCGCCACCGGGCCGATGCGATTCGTTTCCGGTGCGGCATAACAGGGGACGTCAAGTACCGCCGCCAAGAGAAACTCAGGCCGCCCTCCCCTCACTTCTCGTTCAACCGACCTTCCAACGCATCCAGCGCCGCCGTCGTCGCCGTTTCAAGTTCCCGCGCCTCCCGCCAATCCGCTTCGAAAGCCGCGACTCGTTCCCCCTGCTTCTCCGCCGCCGCCGTCCGCGCCGCCAGCGCCTCGCCGAGCGCGAGCCCGGCATTGCGGTAAAACGGATGGAGCACCGGCACGAGCCGGTTCACCTCGGCGGCGCGGCGCGTCAACTCCGCCGCGACAATCGGCTCCTCGGCCCGCGCCAACACCTCGGCCAGCGACAGGAGATGGTCCCTTTCCCCGCCGGCATCGGAAAAAACAAAACGGACCAATCCCTGCAACTGCGCGCGTGAATCCGCGGCCTCCAGCGCCGGCAGGGTGCGTGCCCGGGCCACGTGATGCCATCCGGTCTGCCACCATAGCTCCCGCTCCACCTCGTTCGCAAAACGTCCCGGGAACGCCGCGGTCAAAGCAAGATCGGGGTCGTCGCCCGCCAACACCGCACGGACCAACGCCGACCACTCGGTGCCCCGCCGTGATTCAGTTTGCAGGTAAGTCATCAACCAAAGCGACGCCACGGCAAAGCCGGGCGATGCTACCGGGCCCGACTGCCACGCCAAAACGTCGGCGAGCGCCGGCGGGGTTCGCCGCAGCGACTCCTGACGCGCCGCATCGAGTTGCGCCGCATTCGCCCGCGACTGCCACCATCCGACACAGGCTTCCTCAAGCCACCGCGGCACCCGCACCGAATCTTTCACGCCCTGCTGCGCCACGGCCTGCCGGAGTAGCAACCCTCGCACCAAGGCTCGGCGGACCACCCCCGGCGAGGCGACTTCCGCCCGCACGCGCACGGACACCACCCCACCCGATTCGGCGACAACCTGCAACGGCGCGGCGAAGCCGGCGGAGGCCGACGGCACGACCCGGACAAAAACCGGCGTTGCAAATTGCGCCGGCAAATCGAGCGGACCGGCCAAAATCCGCCACCCTTCCTCGGCCAATGCCGCGATGGCGTGACCTTGAGCCGAGTCCGTTGCGGCAATCTCGAAGCGACCTGCCACGCTGTGGGCGATCACCGGCACCGCCTCCGCTGCGCGCAAATCCGGGTACTGGGCAAGCACCCCGACGGTCGCCCCTACGGCGAACCGCCAACCGGCCGCGCCAAACTGCGCCCTCCCCATCACGGCACGGTCAGCTTGAGCGTCTTCCCCTCGATTGTCACCGCCGCCAACTTTTCCCAGGCAGCCCGCAGTTCATCCGGGACCGGCGGAGGCGGAATTTTTCCCCGGGCCCAGCTCGCCAGGAACGGCAAACGATGCAGCGGCAACGAACCCAGCAACAGCTCGGAGGGATCAAAAACAAACCCGGAGTCGCCCTTGACGATGCCGCCACGCGCCTGCGCGACCGCGGTAAAACTCAGACCGACGAGGTGAAACTCGAGGGGCACCGCGACCTGCAGCACATTGTCGGCAATGCGAAAATTCGGCGAGCCGATGACCACGGTCTCGGCGGAGGCCGCCGGTTCTTTGCCGGACTTCTCGGCGGATTTGGGCTTTTCCGAAGTCTTGGATTTCGACTGGTCCGGACGTTGGGTCTGATTCGAAGCCAGCAGCGGAGCGGGCACCGGAAATTTCACCGGCGAATTCACCGGCATCAGCGAATTGAGATGTTCCTCCGCGAGTGAAACCGACTGCCCTTCGCTAAACGCCCGGCGCTTGGCCGCCATTTCCTTGGCCTTGGCCGTGTCCTTGCCGCCCTCGATGAAATACACGGCGCGGGGATCACGTTCCTCCAGCTTGGGCAGCACTTTCACGGCGACGACCGGCCGGGCGGCGAGTAAAACGGCCCCCAACGCCACGCCAATAACAACGCTGAGAATGGCGCCGAAGATCACTTCAAACCAACTCGGTTCGTAGACGGACGTGTCGAATCGGCGGATCATGGGCTACGTTATTTCTTGGCGGGTTCAGGCGCCTTTGTACCGGAACTGGCCGGCTTGCTCTCAGTCTTCGCGGCAGGATCCACCCCGCTCTTTTTCTTGTAATCGGTGATGTAGAATCCGGTGCCCTTGAAAATCAGCCCCGCACCGCCGCCCACCAGGCGTTTGACGCCGGTCTTCTTACACTTGAGGCACTTTTTGAGTGGTTCGTCGCGCATCGACTGGAACTGCTCGAATTGATAACCACATTTGGGGCAGGCGTACTCGTAGGTTGGCATAGCGGGAAGCGGGCCGTTTATGGGTGGCACCCCCAGAGTTGGCGAGAGCGGATTCGGCGGCCGAAATCTTCGCACTTTTTTCTTTGATGACCGCACCGAACACGGTGCTACTCGGCGTCCCCGATGGATTTCCCCGCCGAACTCAAGCGCCAGATCGCCCGCGTCGAACGTGGTCTGGACCTCCACGTACCGCGTGGCGACACGCGTCCAGCCCGTCTCCACACCGCGATGCGCTACAGCCTCGAGGCCGGCGGCAAACGGCTCCGACCCGTTCTGGTGCTCGCCGCGGCCGACCTGAGCGGCGCCCCCGGCGAGGCGGCCCTGCCCGCCGCAGTCGCCGTCGAGTGCATCCACACGTACTCGCTGATCCACGACGACCTGCCGTGCATGGACAACGATGACCTGCGCCGCGGGCGGCCCACGGCCCACAAGGCGTTCGACGAAGCGACCGCTCTGTTAGCCGGCGACGCGTTGTTGACGCATGCTTTTCTGCTTCTGGCCACCGCCTACGCCCCCCAGCCGGCCCTCGTTCAAAACCTGGTTCGCGAACTCGCCGACGCCGCGGGGAGCCGGCGGCTCGTCGGCGGACAGATGGAAGATCTGCTCGCGGAAAAAAAGCCCGATGCCACGTCGGACGAGTTGGAGTTCATCCATCTCAACAAAACCGCGGCAATGATCGAAGCGTCGCTGGTGATGGGCGGCCTGGTCGGCGGCGCAGAGGAAGCCGGGCTGGGGGCATTGCGCCGCGCAGGACGCGACCTCGGGTTGGCGTTTCAAATCATCGACGATATTCTCGATGCAACCGCCGACAGTGCGACGCTCGGCAAGACGGCCGGCAAGGATGCGCAGGCGGGCAAGACGACCTACGTGAAGCTACACGGCCTTGAGGCCTCGCACCGGTTCGCCGCTGCCCGCACGGCCTCCGCGCTTAACGCGCTCGAATCGCTGCCCGGCGACAAGGCGTTTCTGCGCATGCTGGTGGCCGCGATGGCCGCGCGAAAGAGCTGACCAAGACCCGCCACGACGGCGCTAACGGCGGGTCACACCGGTGGGCCCCGATATCCCTCGGCACCGCCCGAGGCCGCCCCATCGGGCGATGGCATTCCGGAACGTATCCCGACCAGGCCCGATCCCGAAATCGGGCCCCACCGAGGCACCCGACTCAACCAAGCGACAGCTTGTACTCGACCGACTCGCGCAGGGCTTCCCAACTCGCGTCGACGATATTTTCGCTGACGCCGACCGTGCCCCAGATACGGGTGCCGTCGCCACTCTCGATCAGTACGCGCGTGCGTGAACCGGCGCCGGTGTTGCCGTCGAGAATGCGCACCTTGTAGTCGCGGAGATTCATGGTGCTCAGCTGCGGATAAGTCTTCTCGAGCGCGAGACGCAACGCCTTGTCGAGCGCGCCGATCGGGCCGCTCTCCTCGGCGACCGTGTGGACGCGTTCGCCGTTGATCTTCAGCTTCACCGTGGCCTCGGCCCACAGCTCGGCGCCATGGCGTTCGATGATCACGCGGTAGTTCTCAACCTCGAAGAACGACGTGGTCTGTCCCAGATTTTTCGCCACCAGGAGCCGGAACGAGGCGTCGGCCGCCTCATACTCGTAGCCGCGGAATTCGCGTTCCTTCAGCTCCTCGATCAGCCCCTTCATCTCGGGCCGCTTTTCATCGAGTTCGAGTCCGAGCTCCTTCGCCTTCAGCACCAGGCTGCTGCGGCCGGCCATGTCGGAAACGAGCACGCGGGTGCGGTTGCCCACGAGGGCCGGATCGATGTGCTCGTAACTGCGCGCGACCTTCTGCGCGGCGTTGGCGTGCAGTCCGCCCTTGTGGGCAAAGGCCGACTGGCCCACGAACGGCGCCTTCGGGTCGGGCCGCAGGTTGGCGAGCTCATCGAAGAAAAGGGAAAGGTCACGCAACTGCGCCAAATTCGCGGCGCAGCGGGCGGTGCGCCCCATCTTGAGGAAGAGGTTGGGCAGCACGGTGGTGATATTGGCGTTGCCGACCCGTTCACCGTAGCCGTTGGCCGTGCCCTGGACCAGGGTCGCGCCGGCCGTAACGCCGGCCAGCGTCAATGCGACGCCGAGCCCGCTGTCGTTGTGGCAGTGCACCCCCACCTTGTCGCCGCCGAACTCCTGCACCGCACGCGCGACGATCGACTTGAAATCATCGACCAGTGTCCCGCCGTTCGTGTCACACAACGAGAGATTGCTCGCCCCGCCGCGGAGTGCGGCCGCCAGCGTCTTCAGCGCGTATTCAGGGTCGGATTTGTAGCCGTCGAAAAAGTGCTCCGCGTCGTAGATGACCTCGCGCCCCTGGCTCACGAGATAGCGCGTCGAATCCTCGATCATCGCCAGATTCTCCTCGAGGGTGGTGCGCAGAATCTCGGTCACGTGGAGCGTCCACGTTTTGCCGACAATCGTCATGACCGGCATGCCGCTATCGAGCAGGGTCTTGAGCTGGAGGTCTTCGTTCGCCTTGGCGCCGGCGCGACGAGTCGAGCCGAACGCCGCCAGCCGCGCGTGCTTTAACTTCAGGCTCTTCGCCTCCTGGAAAAACGTGATGTCGCGCGGGTTCGAGCCGGGGAAGCCGCCCTCGATGTAGTCGACGCCGAAGTTATCCAGCTTCTCGGCAATGAGCAGCTTGTCCGTAACCGAGAAGCTGATCCCTTCACCCTGCGTGCCATCACGGAGGGTCGTGTCGTAGATTTTGACGGCGTTGCTCATGCGAAGGAACCACGTTTGC
>CAIJFT010000287.1 GCA_903820035.1 uncultured Opitutia bacterium | reverse complement strand
CTCACCACGTATTACCTGCCGCCGAGCGCGGGGATCGGACTCGCTGCCGCCGTGCTCGCGGTGCTTGCGCTCGTGGCTTGGCGCGGACGGAGGGCGCGACAGGCCCACGGCATGCCGGTGGCAACTCGGGCAGAGTCGTTCGGGCGAGCGGTTGCGACCTTGGCGGGCGTTTTCGGACTCGTCCTGGTGTGCAACCAGTTTCGCGGGGTTCCTCTCTCGCTGCTGATCCTGACGACCACCGCGGGCACCGTCTATTTCCTAACCCGACATACACCGTTCGGCCGATATCTCTACGCCATCGGCGGCAACGAAGAGGCCGCCGCACTCTCCGGCATCAGCGTGAATCGCGTCCTGGTCGGGGCCTACCTGCTCATGGGTGTAACCGTCGCCCTCACCGGCTTGATGACGACGGCGTATTCCGGGGCCTCGACGACCACGGTGGGGGATCTCATGGAGTTGGATGCGATCGCCGCCTGCGTCATCGGCGGCACGGCGTTACGCGGTGGACGCGGCACCGTGGGCGGCGTGATTTTCGGCGCCCTGATCATGACCACCCTGCTTAACGGCATGACGCTGCTTGCCGTGTCTCCAGAAATCAAATTCATCGCCCGCGGCGCGGTCCTCGCGCTCGCGGTGTGGCTGGATGTGCGGCTGGGGCGCAAGTAAACGGCGCCCGCGCAACGCGATGTCAGAAGAACTTGCGGGCCTTCTCCGCGAATTTCTTCGCCAAGGGCTCGGAAGCGTCGCCGCTCACCTTGGCAAACTCATCCAGAATCCGCCGTTGGTCCGCGGTGAGTGATTGCGGCACCTCCACGTGCACCCGTATCAGCTGGTCGCCCTGGTGCCCTCCCCGCAGGTTGGGCATGCCTTTACTCCGAAGCCGGAAGGTCGTCCCGCTTTGAGTCGCCGCGGGGATCTTGAGTGAAGCGCGGCCGGAAAGGGTCGGGACGTCGATGTTTCCACCGAGCGTTGCGAGGGTGAATTTGATCGGGATCTCGCAGAAAAGATCCTCCCCCTGCCGCTCGAAGAGCTCGTGCTCCTTGACCGTCAGAACGATGTAGAGATCGCCGGGACTTCCCCCGGCCATGCCGGCTTCGCCATTACCGGACGAACGCAGGCGGGAACCGGTGTCGACGCCGGGAGGAATGCGAACATTGAGGTTTGTGTTTTTCGGCACGCGACCTTCGCCACGGCACGCAGAGCACGGTTTCTCAACCTTGGAGCCCGCGCCGGCGCAGGTCGGACAAGTCTGCGTAAACGTGATGATGCCACCCGAACGCCGAATCTGGCCGGCGCCGCGGCAGGTCGGACATGATACTTTCTTCGAGCCCGGTTCGGCACCGGCTCCATCGCAACGCTCGCAGGTGACATTCTTGCGGAAAGAAACCTCTTTCTCAAAACCGCGGGCCGCCTCTTCGAGGGTGATCTCCAGGTCGTAACGCAAGTCGGCGCCGTCTCTGCTGCCATCACGCCGTCCCCCGCCGCCACCAAACATCTCCTCGAAAATCCCCCCGCCACCGCCTCCCTGCTGGCCAAAGACCTCGCGGAAAATGTCGAACGGATCGTGGAACCCGCCGCCCCCCGCCCCGGCGGCGCCCCGTGGAGGGGCCCCGCCGCCACCACCCTCAAACGCAGCCGGTCCATACCGATCGTAAGCGGCACGCTTGTCGGCATCGCTCAGTACCTCGTAAGCGTGCGAAACCTTCTTGAACATCTCCTCGGCCTCCTTGTTGCCGGGGTTCTTGTCGGGATGGTACTGCACCGCCTTCTTGCGGTAGGCCTTCTTCAGATCATCGGCGGTCACACCCTTGTCGACCCCGAGTAGTTCGTAATAATCGTCTCTTGCCATGGTCAGTTACAGCTGAATGCGGACGCCACGCCAGTCTGAGCCGGCAAGGCGAAAGCCGTCGTCAGTGTTTGCCCTCCGCTTGCGGACCGCTGGAGACCACCACCGAGGCCGGGCGAAGGAGTCGACCGTTGAGCGAATAGCCAGTACGGACGACGGTCAGGACATGTTCCTCTTTAATGTCCTTACTGGGCTGATGGGAAATCGACTCGTGCTGGTGCGGATCGAACGCCTGACCGGCCGGGTTGATCTCCTTGAGGCCGTGCTTAGCCAAGGCTGACTTCAGCTGCGAAAGGACCATGTCGACGCCACTGATCAGCCCTTTCAAATCGGCATTCGGCTGCCGGGCGGCGTCAATCGCCAGGGCGAGCGTATCGATGACTGGGAAAATGTCCTCGAGTACCCGGCCGGTCGCTGCGGTCCGAAGTTCGTCTTTTTCACGCACGGCCCGCCGGCGAAAGTTCTCCAAATCGGCCGCCGCGCGCATGAATTTGTCATAGTTGCCCACCGCCTCGGCTTTGGCTGCCTCGAGTTGCGCGGCAAGCGCAACCTCCGGCGCGGCGGCAGTTTGGGCGGCACCAGCCGGCGCGTTTTCGGCCGGCACAGCGCCGTGCGCGGAAGTCGGGTTGGTCACAGGATCGATTGTTTCAGGCTCAGTCATCGTGCAAAAGAAGCACCACGTAATTACGAATCCTCGGTTTCTTCAAGTGCGGTCTGACCCGCCAGAAGCGCGGCGAGTACTAGGGGGTCGGCGCGGCCGAGAAATTTTCGGTCAGCAATAGGATCGTGGTCGATTCCGCAGCAAGCGTGAACGCCCCCGCGTAAGGAAGAAGCACGTTTTCACCCCGCCCGAGTCGGCTACCCTGCGGGGCACGCGTGCCCGGAGAGTTTTCACTGGCGGCCCGCACCGCCCCGCTGACCACGCTGAGTATCCGCGGTTGCTCGCCGGCGCGCAGGTGGACCCGCTCTCCGGCGCCAAGCACCAAGCGGCGGATGCGGAACTCCCCGCAATCGGCGATGACACCCGACGTCGGCGCGGCACGCAGGGGCGAAGGTTCAAAATCGGTCCAATCGATCGAACGAAGCGACTGCGCAACGTGCAACTGGCGGGGGAGCCCGTCCAGACCCACCCGCCCCCAGTCGTAGACGCGGTAGGTCGTGTCGGAGTTCTGCTGGATCTCGAGGATCAGGCTCCCTGCGTCGATGGCGTGCACCTGACCGCTGTGCACCAAAATCGAATCGCCGGCCGCAACCGGAAAGTGGTGCACACATTGTTCCAGCGAATGATCGGTAATCGCCCGCTCGAACTGCGCCTGGGTAACACCCCGCCTGAGGCCGACAATGAGCTCCGCCGCCGGGGCAGAATGCGCTATGTACCAGTTCTCAGTCTTGGGTTCGCCGTGCAACTCGGCCGCCAAGGCGGCCGGCGGATGGACTTGGAGGCTGAGACGCTCGCGACAATCCAACCACTTCACCAAAATCGGAAACGGCGCGCCCGCCGGCCAACCGGGCCCCATGATGTCGGCGGAGTGCTTGGCCAGAACGGCCCGCAGCGACTGTCCGGCCAGCGGCCCTTGCTCAACCACCGACTGCGCCTCGGGGCGATCGACCAATTCCCAACTTTCCCCGATGGCCGAATGCGCGGGGAGCCGACGCCCCAGCGCGGACTCCAACGCGCGACCGCCCCAGACACGTTCCTGATACAGGGGCTGAAATCGGAGCAATTCGCGCATATCAAATCCTCACGAGAGTTGGGTGAAAAAGGAGAGGGGGATTTACATTTGACCGACCGCGCGGATACCATGAGAACCGCCCCGAGTCGCCAGGCCGACCACACAAATGCCCAAGTCCGAGACTTCAAACCCAAACGCCGGTCCGTCCTTCCAGGCGCCGAGGTATCGTCCAAACTGGGCGGCCGCCTTCATCTGTCTGGTGGCGGCGGCATTTGTAGGGGTGTCATTGCTGGACTACACGCCGCTTCAGGTGGGCCTGCCCTTCCGGGCGACCGCGGCCACCGCGCGCAACCTCATGGGGTGGATCGGCGCCGATAGCGTGTGGGTGCTCCTGTTCTCACTCGGCGTCAGCACTTGGCTATTACCGGTCTTTTTCGCCTGGATGCTGTACGTGTCGGTGCGGAATTCCAAACACCTTACCGGCTCCCGCTCGGGCGCGATGGTCGTCGCGTGCGTTTCTTTTGCCGCCCTCGCGGCGATGTTTTGCGAGCAGAATTGGGCAAGCGACTACTTTCCGTATGGCTACGGCGGTTACATCGGCCGGATCCTTTATCACCGCGTGCTGGCGGATGCCCTGGGACCGTTCGGCTCCGGGCTGATCCTGTGTTCGATCTACGGCGGCTCGCTGCTGCTGGTCTTCATCCGCGATATCGGTGCCGAGTTCGAAAAGATCTTCGCCAATTTCAGCGCGTGGCGGGCCCGCCGCGCCGAATACAAATCCGCGTTGTCGGCGCAGCGCGGCGCGGCGCGTGACGCTCAACTCAAACAGCGGGCCGCGCCCGGGCCGCCCCTCTCCGCCGGCGGCGGCGGTTCACGCGCCCCGATGCCAGTTGGTCCGACGGGGAAGAAGTCATTTGTACCGAAAGCGGCGGAGGAGCCGCTGGCCAAGGGCCCGCCGCCACGCCCAACGCCGGCCGAGCCGGTCACACCAGGCACGGAAACCGGAGCCAAAATCGAGCCCAAGCCGCCGGCGGCACCCAAGAGCACCGTCTCACGCTCCACCGTGCCGCCCATGGGCACCGCAACCGATACCCGCCAACTCGCCGTGAGCGCGGCGGGCAAGGTCGAACTCAACATCGTCAAACCGGAAGAGCCCAAGAAACCGACGAAGATTTCTCTCCCGCAAAGCGACGACGCCAACTATCAGTTTCCGCCGCTCAATCTGCTCAAGGAGCAATCGCGGCCGGCCAGCGGCAACAGCGAAGAGGAACACCGGCAAAACGCGGAGAATCTCCTCCGCATTCTCAGCGAGTTCGGGGTAGAAGTATCGCTCGGTGAAATCCACGTGGGGCCCGTCATCACGCGCTACGAGGTCGTTCCGGCCCCGGGCGTGCGCGTCGAAAAGATCGCCGGACTCGACAAGAATATCGCGCTCGGCATGCG
>CAIJFT010000286.1 GCA_903820035.1 uncultured Opitutia bacterium | reverse complement strand
GTGATGGTGGCGAGCACGGCGGAACGAATGGGGTTAGGGGGCGGATGGGGGTGGGGGGGAGTGATCTCCCAGTCATTGAACCGAACCGCGGGTAGGCGGGGGTGGCGGTACGTCGGGGCGGCGGACGTCCGGGCAGGGGATGGCCGGCGGTGGCTGGAATAAGCCATTGCCGGCGGTGCGGCTGCGGCTAAGGTGGGTCGCCAAGTCATCCATGATTGCCGGAATTACGGGAGGTGTGGGGTGTGGAAAGTCAACGGTCGCACGGGCCCTCGAAATGCGGGGGTTCAAGCGCATCGATTCCGATCAGTTGGTGCGCGAGCGCGTCCTTACCGATCCTGCGGTGCTCGCGGCGTTGCGTGCCCGTTTCGGGGATGAGGTGCTGGCGATGGGCCCGGCGGGAGACGTTGGCGTGAACCGGCCGGCGTTGGCCAAGCGGGTCTTCGGCGACGATGCGGAGCGGCTTTGGCTGGAGGATCTCACGCACCCGCGCGTCTTCGCTTTGTGGCAGGAGATACTCGCGACGGATCCGACCGCGCGTTGGGTGGTGGAGGTGCCGCTCCTCTTCGAGAAAGGTTTGGAGAATTGGTTTGATTTCACCGTGTGCGTCGCGTGTGCTCCGGACCAGCAACTCGTCCGACTGGAGCAACGCGGCCTTCCGCGCGTGCTCGCCGGGCAGCGAATCTCCAAGCAACTGCCGCTGGCGCGAAAGATCGAGCTATCCGACTTTGTCTTGTGGAACGAGGGAACACCCGCGTTTCTCGAGGCTCAGGTCGATCGCTTGGCCGACGCCCTCGCGGTGGCCTGAAACTTCGCGGGAGCCGCCGCGTCAGACGCAGAGCGTGCCCGCCGTCCTCTTTTTCCGATAATCCTGACATGGCCCTTCCTCCCAAATCCGACGACGACACGTCCGCCTCTGCCGGCGAAAAGAAAACCCGCCGCCCGCGCCTGACCGCGCGCGGGGCCAAGCCCGTTGCCGAAAAGGCGACCAAGAGTCGCACGCGCAAGCCGACGGCCAAGGTTGCGGCGAGTGAGACTGCGCCCGCGCCCCGCGCCTCGGCTCCGCGCGAAGAGCGTTCGGCGCCGCCCGCGGCTACGGTCGTGCGCGAACCCGAGTTTCGTTTTGAACCCGCCCCGACTCCCGCGCCCCGCGAAGAGCGGCCGGCGCCCGCCCCGGCCCCTGCGGCGGTGGCGGATGTTCCGCGCGCCCAGTCTTCGGACCACGATCGCGGTGGTCACGTTAGCGACAAGTCCGCCGGAGCTGAAGCGCCGACCCGTGAGTCGGACCAGCGCCCATCGGGCCAGGAACCCGAGCGGGATCGGGGAGCCGAAGGTGATCGGACCGTCCAGTCCGGCTCAAACCCAGGCGGCCAACCTCAAGGGGGTGGCGGCGGTCGTGGCGACTGGCAGGGGCAGCAGGGCGGCCACGGCGGCGGTGGCGGTGGTGGATTTCAGGGTGGTGGCCAGGACCGCGGTTTCTGGAAACACGGCAAGCGCAAGCGCGGCCGCCACGGTGGTGGCGGTGGCGGTGGTGGTGGTGGGCACTGGCAGCCGAGTGGCGGCGGTGGAGGCGGCCCTGGTGGAGGAGGAGGTGGTGGTGGTCAACCGGCCGGACGCGAACAGCATCCCCCGCAGCCCCCGCCGCCGAGCAACGCGCCGGTCTTTGGCGATCTGCCAAACCCGAGCCGTTTCAACGACCTGGCGGCGCTCGATACCTTGGCGACGGGTCTGGCTGCGACCGGCGGTGAGCCGCTCTGGTTGCACGAGATCTACGCCAAGACCCTGTTTGAACTGACGGGGTTTGTCCGCGGCCTCGGCATCAAGTTCGAGGGTGCGCCCAACCGGCGGCAATTGCTCGGCGAGATCTTCAAGTTCGCCACCGAGAGCAAGCGCGCGCTACGCGATCGCGGTTACATCGACCAGAACGACCGTGGCTCGTTCCTCGTGCACACGCACGTGAACTATCGCCTCTATCCCGAGGACGGCTTCCTCCCCGATTCCCTCGTGAAACGCTACGGGCTCAAGCGCGGTCACCTTTTGGAGGTGACGCTGCAGCCTCCTTTGGAGGGCGAGCGTTGCCCGTCGGTTATCCGCATCGATACGGTGATGGGCATGGCGCCGGACGAGATCTCGAAGGTCACCCCGTTCGAGGAGTTGGTGCCGTACTATCCGTTGAAGCGCATCCTGCTCGAGGATGCGGACGTCGTGAAGGACGTCTCCATGCGCGCCGTCGACATTCTCACCCCGATCGGTTTCGGCCAACGCGGCCTGATCGTCGCGCCGCCGCGCACCGGCAAGACCGTCCTGCTGCAGAATATTGCGAACTCGATCAGTGCGAACAGCCCGGACGTGAAGTTGATTTTGCTGCTCATCGACGAGCGTCCCGAGGAAGTGACGGATTTCAAGCGTCACACGAAGGGAGAAGTGGTGTCGTCGACCTTTGACGAGACCCCCGAGAGTCATGTGCATTGCGCGGAGATGGTGATCGAAATTGCGCGTCGGCGCATCGAGCAGGGCGAGCATGTTGTGATCCTGCTGGATTCCATCACCCGCCTCGCTCGCGCCTACAACGCGCTCGCCGGTAACGGCGGCAAGACGATGTCGGGCGGCCTTGAGTCGAACGCGTTGCAAAAGCCGAAGCGTTTCTTCGGTTCCGCGCGCAACATCGAAGGCGGCGGCAGCCTCACGATCATCGCCAGTGCGCTGATCGACACCGGCAGCCGGATGGACGAAATCATCTTCGAGGAATTCAAGGGCACGGGTAACTCCGAGCTGCACCTCGACCGCGGGCTCGTCGAGCGCCGCATTTTCCCGGCGATCAACATCGACCGCTCCGGCACGCGCAAGGAAGAGCTGATCTACCATCCCGACGAGTTGCAGCGCATTTACGGCCTGCGGCGCGCGATGCAGGGCCTGGGCCCGATTGAGTCGATGGAGATGCTCATCACGCGGCTCAAGAAGACCAAGTCGAACGCCGAGTTCCTGATGAGCTTGGCGCCGAAATGACCCCCGATCACCTCGCCTGAACCGCCCCCGTCCTGCTTTCGCGATGACCCCGACTTCCCCCCAACTGCCTTCGACCGCCGCGGACGACTTCATTCTCCAGCTCGCGTTGGAGCGCGGCCTGTTGCACCCGGCGCAGGTGGATGCGGCTCGGGCCATGGCGGCGAGGCACACGGATCCGTCGACCCCGGTGCCGCGGGTGGCGGAACTGCTGGTGCAGCAGGGGATCATCCAGAGCCAGCAGGTGGCCGAATTACTCGCCACGGAATTCGGGATGCCGATGGCGCCGGATCTCGTGAACCTGCGCATCCCCGGAGACATTCTGGAACTCGTGCCGCGAGCGATTGCAGCGCGTTACCGGTTGTTGCCGCTGGTGCGCGACGGAAACAAGTTGCGCGTGGCCATTGCCGATCCGTTGGACACGGAGGGCATCGACGCCCTGGTATACATTGTGAAGATGCCGGTCGAGCCGATGGTGGCGACACCGGAGGAGATCACTACGGCGATCGATCGCTTTTACGGCAAGGATGCCAACTCGATCGACGACCTGCTGAATAACCTCTCGGGTGGCGGCGCCGGTGGCGAGGCCGCGGAAGTCACGACCGAGCCCGGAGCCGCGGTTGATCCGCAGAACACCGAGGCGGACGCCCCGATCGTCAAGCTCGTCCACCAGATTATCCTCGAGGCCATCGCGCGGCGCGCGTCCGACATCCATATCGAGCCCCTCGAAAAACGGTTTCGCGTCCGCTACCGCATCGACGGCGTACTGATCGAGGTTGAGAACCCGCCGAAGCGGCTGCAGCTGTCGATCCTGTCGCGGTTGAAGATCATGGCGAATATCAGCATCGCCGAGAAGCGCATCCCGCAGGACGGTCGCATTCAGATTACGGCGGGGGCGAAGCAGCTCGACCTGCGTGTGTCGTCGCTGCCGACGGCTCACGGCGAGAGCATCGTGATGCGTATTCTCGACAAGGAAGGCCTCACGCTCGGTCTGCCCGAGCTCGGTTTTCTCAGCGACGACGCCGCGACGTTTGAGAAACTGATTTCTTTACCCGACGGCATTCTCCTCGTCACCGGCCCGACGGGCTCCGGCAAGACCACGACCCTCTACGGCTGTCTCCACTTCATCAACAAGCCGGACCGCAAGATCATCACGGTCGAGGATCCGGTCGAGTACCAGCTCAACGGGATCAATCAGGTGCCGGTGCGGCACGACGTTGGTATGACGTTTGCCAAGGCCCTGCGCGCCATGCTCCGCCAGGCGCCCAATATTGTAATGGTGGGTGAAATTCGCGATTTGGAAACCGCGGAGATTGCCATCAACGCCTCGCTGACCGGTCACATGGTGTTCTCTACGCTGCACACCAACGACGCGCCGGGCGCAGTGACGCGTCTCATCGACATCGGCGTGAAGCCGTTCCTCGTGTCGACGTCACTGCGTGCGATTATGGCGCAACGGCTCGTGCGCAAGATCTGCAAGCACTGTAAGCGCCCGTATAATGCCGATGCGAACGAGGTGCGCTCGCTGAATATCAACCCGTCGCAGGCCGCCAGCGCCACCTTTGCCAAGGGCGAGGGTTGTGCGGACTGCAACGCCACGGGTTATCGCGGGCGGATGGGCATTTTCGAGATCTTCGTCGTGAACGAGGAAATTCAGAAGCTGATCTACGAGCATGTCGGCACCGCGAAGCTCCGGGAGCGCGCCCGCGCCCTCGGCATGCGGACGATGCGCGAAGACGGCGCCCGCAAGGTCGTCGCCGGCCTCACCACCATCGACGAGGTGGTCTCAATCACCGTCGGCGACGCCGTTTAAGTCTTTCGTTCTCCAACCTCAACCCACCTGCCCATGAGCTACGAAATGAACGATCTTTTGGAATTAATGGTCGAGCAGGGGGCGTCGGACCTGCATCTGCAGGTGGGGCAGCCTCCGACCCTGCGCGTCAGTGGCAGTATGTTGCCCATCGACGGACCGGCGCTGAAGCCGGAAGACACCGAGCGGCTGATGCTCGCCGTTACGCCCGATGGTCACGTGAGCAACGTGAAGTTGAACGGCGGTGCCGACTTTGGCTTCTCCTTCGGCGAGAAGGCCCGCTTCCGGGTCTCGGTGCTCCGCGCCAAGACCAACTACGGTTTGGTTCTCCGCTTGATTCCGAGCAAAATGTTCGGGCTGCGCGATATCGGCCTGCCCGATAAAATCCGCGAATTACTCTTCCGGCCGCGGGGGCTGATTTTGGTGACGGGTCCGACGGGCTCCGGCAAATCGACCACGCTGGCCGCGATGGTGAATTACATCAACGAGTCGCGCGACGGTCACATCATCACGATCGAGGACCCGATTGAGTACTACCACGACCACAAGCGGTGCGTGGTGACCCAGCGCGAGGTGCACGTCGATGTGCCGAATTTCTCGGAGGCCATCCGGCGGGCGCTCCGGCAGGACCCCGACGTCATCATGGTCGGTGAAATGCGCGACCTCGAGACGATCGAGGCGGCGATCAGCGCCGCCGAGACCGGTCACCTCGTGTTCGGCACGCTGCACACCAACGGCGCGGCGAAGACCATCGACCGGATCGTCGACGCCTTTCCGGCGAATATGAAAGACATGATCCGCACCCAGCTGGCGTCGTCGCTGGTGGCGGTCATTTCGCAGGTGCTCTGCAAGAAGACCGGCGGCGGGCGCATCGCCGCCTACGAGATCATGGTCAACACGACGTCGATCGGCGCGCTCATCCGCGAGAATAAGACCTTCCGCATCGCCTCCGACATCCAGACCGGGGCGAACCTGGGCATGATCACGCTCGACACCCACCTCATGAGTCTGGTCAACCGCGAGCTTGTGTCCGCCGACGAGGCGCTGGAAAAGGCGCAGGACCCGAACGTCATGCGGGAAAAATTCCACGCGCTCGGCGTCAAGCTGCGCGATCTTTGATTCCAGCCCGCCCCGCTCCATCGTCCCGCTAATCTTCGCCCGATGTTCCCCAGTCACAGCCCCGCGATCTACGAATTCCTCAAAGAGCAGCGGCTGGTCGACCCCGCGCAGCTCGACGAGCTCAACGAGGAGCACAAGGCCACGGGCAAGCCGTTGGCCGATGTCGTCGTGGATCTAGGCATTGTGGAGAAGGAGGAGTTGCTCAAGCGCATCGCCGAGCACCTCGGTTACGACTATCTCGCGGAACTGCCGGTGCAGTTTCCCGGGGAGGCGATCGCCGCGCTCACCGGTAAGCTGGCGCGCGATTACGGGGTCATGCCGCTGCAGGCCGATGATCAGAATATCGACCTCGTCGTCGCCGACCCGTTCAACACGCACGCCGTCGATGACCTGACCTTCGCGCTCGACCGTAATGTCCGGCTCTATTTTGCCGATCCCGACAAAGTCGATATCCAGATCAAGCAGCACTACGGCGAGGATGAGGAGAGTATCGATGACCTGTTGCAGGAGATCAGCACGGGCAACAAGGTTGCGGCCGATCCGGGCAATCGCGAACTCTCGGAACGCGACATCGAGTCGATGGCCGAGCAGACGCCGATCATCAAATTTGTTAATTTGGTCATCGGTCAGGCGGTGCGCGACAAGGCGAGCGACATCCACTTCGAGCCGTTCGAACACGAGTTCAAGATTCGCTACCGCATCGACGGTTCGCTGTACGAGATGGCGCCCCCACCGAAGCAGCTGGCGCTACCCATCCTCTCGCGCGTCAAGGTGCTCGCCGGGCTCAACATCGCGGAACGGCGCGTCCCGCAGGACGGCCGCATCAAGATTAACATCGCCGGTCGGGCCGTCGACTTGCGCGTGTCCACGCTGCCGACCCAGTTCGGCGAGAGCATCGTGCTTCGCGTGCTCGACCAGTCGGCGGTGCGGCTCGATATCACCCAGTTGGGTATGCCCGACGACGTGTTGAACGGCATCCAGGATATCGTCCGCCGGCCCAACGGCATTTTCATCGTCACCGGCCCGACCGGTTCCGGGAAAACGACGACCCTCTACAGCGGCCTGCGCATCGTGAACACCGTCGACCTCAAAATCCTCACCGCCGAGGATCCGGTCGAGTACGAGATCGAGGGTATCATGCAGGTGCCGGTGAATCCGCTCGTCGGGCTCACGTTCGCCGCGGCGCTGCGTTCCTTCCTCCGGCAGGACCCCGACGTGATCATGCTCGGAGAAATCCGCGACCTCGAGACGGCGCAGATATCCATTCAGGCGTCGCTGACCGGTCACTTGGTGCTCTCGACCTTGCACACCAATGATTCGGCCGGCGCGGTCACGCGTCTTGTCGATATGGGGGTCGAGCCGTTCCTCATCGCTTCCTCGCTCGAGGCGGTGCTCGCGCAGCGCTTGGTGCGCCGGGTCTGCACCCAGTGCAAAACGTCCTACATTCCGAACTCGGACTTGTTGTCGCAGCTGAATATTGCCAAGGAAAGCATCGGGAGCCGCGAGTTCTTCTACGGCAAGGGTTGTCCGACTTGTAGCCAGTCGGGCTACAAGGGCCGGCTCGGAATCTACGAGTGGCTGCGGATGAGCGAGGCGATCCGAGATCTCGTGACCGAGCGGGCCCCGACACTGGCGATCCGCCAGAAGGCGATCGAGCAGGGCATGCGCACGCTGCGCGACGACGGCTTGCGCGCGATCTTCGACGGCAATACGTCCATTGAAGAGGTCGTCAAGTACACCTGAGGTCGACCCGCCGGCTCACGCAATCAGGGACAAGCCCCGAGTAACCAACGCGCCGCCGATAACCTCTGGCTCGTCCTTGCCCCTTGGAATCCGGCTCCTGAAATCTTCCATCTAATATGGCCAAGCTCTCCGTTCGCCCCGCTGCCCCAGCGACCGCTCCAACGCCCGGTACCTTCACCGCCAAGGCGGTCGGCAAGGCGGCGGCCACTACGTTTGCGATGGGCGATTCCGCCGCCCGCAAACGCCGCCGCTCCTTCGGTCGGGCCATCAACGGCAAGGGGCTCGCCGTATTCACCCGCCAGCTTGCCGTGCTGACCAAGGCGGGCATGCCCATCCTCCGCTGCCTCGAGGTGCTGGCCCGCCAGGAGAAGCGACCGAAGTTCAAGCAGGTGATTGAAGATGTCGCCGACACCATCCGCTCCGGCGGCAATTTTTCGGACGGACTCGCGGCGCATGACAAGGTCTTCGACCGGCTCTATGTCAACATGGTGAAAGCCGGCGAGGCCGGCGGCGTGCTCCAGGTCGTCTTGGAGCGCATCGCCGTGTTTTCCGAAAAGGCCCAAAAGCTCACCGGCAAGGTGAAGTCCGCGATGATCTACCCGGTCATCATCGTGTGCGTCGCGATGGCGATTGTATCCGTCCTGATGGTGGTCGTCGTCCCGAAGTTCCAGGACATCTTCTCCGGTCTGCTCAAGGGTAAGCCGTTGCCGGCGCTGACGCAGGGGCTCATGGACGTCAGTAATTTCGTCAAGGACCACTACCTGCTTGCGACCGCCGGCGCCATCGGGGCCTACGTGGGTTTCAATCTCTTCGGCAAGACGAAGGTCGGTCGCCGGATCTACGACTGGCTCATGATCCACATGCCGATCTTGGGCGATTTGTTTCTCAAGGGCGCGATCGCTCGCTTCACCCGTACCTTCGGTACGTTGCTGTCGTCGGGCGTGCCCATTTTGCAGGCGCTGATTATCACCCGCGATACGAGCGGCAACGTACACGTCGCGGATGCGATCAACGTTGTGCACGACCGCGTGAAGGAGGGCGACAATGTCGCAAAGCCGCTCGAGTCTACGCACATCTTCCCCGGCATGGTCACCAGTATGATCGAGGTCGGCGAGGAAACGGGTGCCTTGCCCGACATGTTGACCCGCATCGCGGACACCTACGACGAAGAGGTCGACAACGCCGTCGCCGGCCTCACGTCGATCATCGAGCCGATCATGATCGTGTTCATGGCGGTGATGGTCGGTACGATCGTTATCGCACTGTTCCTCCCGCTGGTGAGCATCATTCAGCAGCTGAGCTAAGCCGGCTCAGGCGGTTTTAAGGAGCTTGGTTGCGGTGGCAGGCAAACCGACTGACGCGGGGGCGGGTTCTCTTTCTGCCCCACGTGGCCGGCTCGGGGAAATGGGCGCCTCGGTTGGAACTTGGGCCAACTGCGCCCCTGGACCGGGGCTTTCAACGCTCTACCTGAAACCTTCAACGGCATTACTCCTGTCGGGAGGCTGGCACGTGGGTTGGTCTCCAGCCTGCGCCATCCGATAACCACGGTCGATCAAGGACGCGGGGTGGCGGCGAGGTCCAGCGGCATCCCGCGGGAGTAATCGTATCTCGGGTCGCGGTAAACCGGCCCGCCCTTTGTGTGCGTCTCACTGTAGCCGAGCGTCACGGAGTAACCCTTCGCGGGATCCTCGAGGGTGAGGGTGGTGGAGCCCGACTTCTCGCTGTAGCCGCCGCTGCCGATCCCGTAGCTGAGGGAGAAGGTGCCGTGGATTTCCCGTTCCCGTTTCGTTTCAGTGGTTCGCACCGGACCGCTGCGGGAAAGGTACGCGGGCGGCGCAAGGAGCGTACGGGCGAGGCGGGCGTTTTGATGGCGGTCCACCAGACCGTCGAGTTGCGTGAGTTCCGTGGGGCTGAGTTTGCCGATGCCGGAGGTTTGGCGTTCGCCTGGGGTCAGGCGTTGGGAGAACTGCTCGGCCAGCTTTGAAGCGGCGTTAGCGTTGAGGCGCGCCACGGTGTCGCGGCGGACGAGGGCGTCGATCACGGCGACTTCATCGGAGTTCAGCCGCACGATTCCCGCCGCCTCACGGTCAGCCTTGCCGAGGATCTGGGAGAAACGTGGTTCGACGGCGTCGCCCCCGGACGCGCAGGTCCAAAGTAGGCAAAACGCCAACCAGAGGCGTAAACCGGGAAGCATGGGCGGAGGTTGCAGCACGAGCCCGTCGGACTCACGCCGAATCGGGTGGGTTCCGCGATTCGGGGCCGCGGGGTGAAATTGTCCGGTCGGCCTGCCGTCGACCGGGCGTTCTGCAAGCGACTCCCGTCTGCCTCGTCGGGTGAACCGGCAAACGCGGGACGAATCCTCGGCCAACGGTCGCGCCGCCCACGCGCAGCATTGCATCGATTCCCGATGTCGTCCGTCATGCACGGTTTCCGGATTCGTCCAGACTTCCCCCATCCCATCCCAGCCCGCATCACCATGTTGCCCTTCGCGCTCACGATTTTCACGGGAGCTTTCCTGCTGTTTCAGGTCCAACCCTTGATTGGTAAATATATTTTGCCCTGGTTCGGTGGCGGCCCGGGCGTATGGACCACCTGCCTCCTGTTCTTTCAGATGGTGCTGCTCGGGGGCTATGCGTACGCGCACTTTTCGTCGACGCGGCTCACGCCGAAGCGGCAGGTGATCGTGCACTTCATTCTGATGGCCCTGTCGCTGGCGATGCTGCCGATCACGCCGTCGGCCGGCTGGCACGTGCAGGTATCGGGCGACCCGAACCTGCAGATCCTCCTTCTTTTGCTGGCCACGATCGGCCTCCCGTACTTCGTGTTGTCGTCGACCGGCCCGCTGATGCAGCAATGGTTCAGCCGGACGAATCCGGGGGTGTCACCGTACCGCTTGTACGCGTTATCCAATGTCGGTTCGCTGCTCGCCCTGCTCAGCTATCCGTTGTTCTTCGAGGTGAATTTCCCCCGGCAGACCCAGGCGACGATGTGGTCGGTGGGGTTGGGCTTCTTTGTCTTGGTCTGCGGTTACTGCGCCGTTCTGGTCTGGCGCAAGGGTGATGGAACGGTGCCGATCGCTTCCGCTGCGACCGCCACTCCGCCCGCGGCCGCGCCGGCCGGAGAGTCGCCGCAAGCCGTGGATAAACTGCTTTGGGTCGCGCTGCCGGCCATCGCCTCGGTGCTGCTGCTGGCCACGACCAATAAGCTCTGTCAGGAGGTCGCCGTCATTCCCTTCCTTTGGGTGCTCCCGCTCAGCCTGTATCTGGTCACCTTCATTGTCTGCTTTGACCACGCGCGCTGGTACCACCGCGGGATTTTCACGGCGTTGTTTTTTATCGGCACCGCGTTCGTTTGCCAGTTGCTGCCCGTCGGTAACGACGCGCCGATGCGCCTGCAGATCATCGCTTACACCGCGACCCTCTTTGTGGCCTGCATGGTTTGTCACGGTGAACTCTACCGGCTGAAGCCGCCGCCCCAGCAACTGACCTCGTACTTCCTCTTTATCTCCGCCGGCGGGGCGCTGGGCGGTTTCCTCGTCGCCATCGTGGCCCCGGCACTGTTCCGCGACTACCGCGAACTTCAGCTCGGGCTCTGGTTGCTCAGCTACGCGCTCGGCGTCCTGTGTTTCCGCCATCGGAGCCGCGAGCTGGCGCTGGCCGCCGCGGTGGGCGCGCTGCTCACGACGGTCGGCTTACCGTGGCTGCGCTCGAATTTTGAGGACAGCCCCGGTCTGCTCGCGGAGGGCACGGCCTTTTTTCGCGACCGCGCACCCTACATCGTCGCGGGCCTGGTGCTGATTATCGGATGTCTGTTCGACCTCCGCCGTCGGGCGCTGAGCCGCGAGTGGCTGCCGCGCGCGGGCCTCTTTGTCATGATCCTCTGCGTCGGTGTCGGTGCGGTCTTCGTGATGCAGTGGGGTGAGCGCAGTAGTGTCCCGACGCTCAGCTCGACGCGTAACTTCTACGGCACGCTGAAGGTCTTCAACTACTACCCCGACGATGCCGAGGATAACTACCACCTCCTGCTGCACGGTGCGACCACCCACGGCATCCAGTTTGTGAAGCCGGAGAAGGCGATGACCCCAACGACCTATTATTGCGACACCAGCGGCGTCGGTCGTGCGATCAGTTCACTGCCGGAGGCGCCGCGCCGCCTCGGTCTCGTCGGTCTCGGCACCGGTACGCTCGCGACTTACGGCCGCAAGGGCGACTACCTGCGCATTTACGAGATCAACCCCGTCGTGCAGGAACTCGCGCGCACGCACTTCAAGTACCTCGAGTACTGCCAAGCCAAGCTCGATGTCGTGATGGGTGATGCGCGCCTGATGATGGAACGCGAACTGCAGGAGAAACAGTCGCAGCAATTCGACCTGCTGGCACTCGACGCGTTCAGCAGCGATGCGATTCCGGTGCACTTGTTGACCAAGGAGGCGTTTGAAATCTACCTGCGTCAGCTGAAGCCGGACGGGGTGCTCGCGGTGCATATTTCCAACCGTTATCTCGATCTGCGCCCGGTCGTGGAAAAGCTCGCCTCGCACTTCGGTCTCGAGGTCGTGCACATGTCGGACGACAACGAGCCCGATTGGTGGATCTATGCGACCTCGTGGATGCTCGTGACGAAGAACAAGGCGTTGCTTGAGAAGGAGCGCATTCGCGAGATCGCGGAAGGCCCCGAGACCAGTAAGAAACCCGGCGTGCTTTGGACGGATGACTTCGCGAGCGTGTACGCGATCATGAAGAAGTGAGGGCGCCGGCTGCACGTCGCCCTGCGGGTGAGCGCAGGGCGCATGTGGCTCGGACGTGCGGTCCGGATTTTCCGAAATAGGCCCGCCCCGTGGCGGGCGCCCGCCAGGCGGCCGGGTCGACTATGAGCGGAAGGCGACGGATTCCCTGCGCTCACGCGCAGGACTACAGGCGACTTCCGCCTACTTTCCGCGGAACTGTGGTTTTCGTTTCGCGGCGAAAGCGGCGATCCCTTCCTGCGCATCGGGTAGGGCGAGGCAACGGATGTACGCCTCGGTGTCGGCGCGATGCGTGATCTTGGGTAGTTGACCTTCGTCCGCATGCACGAGCCGTTTGGTGGCACGCAGGGCTTCGGCGGGCAACGCGAGCAGGCGGTCGGCAAGGTGTTGCGCGCGGGTGAGCAGCATCGCGCCGGGCACAACCTCGTGCACGAGACCCCACTCCAGCGCCTTCGTCGCCGGGATGGATTCGCCAAGCAGGCAGAGTTCCAACGCGCGGGCCTTACCCACGATCGCGGTCAGTTGCGCCACGCCGTAACCCGGCGGCCAGCCGAGCTTGATTTCGGGCATCCCGAAGGTTGCGGCATGCGCGGCGACGCGGAAATCGCAGGAGTAGGCGGCCACGCAGCCGGCGCCAAGGGCCGGGCCGTTGACTGCCGCGATGACGGGCTGCGGCAACCGTTCGGCCGCCAGCCAAAGGTTCGCCTGCCGCAGGCTGAGGCGGCGCGCCTCGTCGAGCGAAAGCGACGCCAGTTCCTTCACGTCGTCGCCAGCGCAAAAGGCGCTACCGGCACCGGTCAGGATGGCCACGCGGACCTCCTCGGGATGACCGGCCAGCCAACTCATGACCTGTTCCCATTCACCGGTCATCCGTACGTTGACCGCGTTGAGTGCATCCGGCCGGCGAAACGTCACCGTGGTCACCCGGTCCTTGGTCGCCACGCGCAGCGTTTCGAGGGGCGGCAGGTTGCCAGGATTGGGTTCAAGCGCGAGAGCCCGACCCTGATCGCCACAGAGTTTTTCCACGTTTTCGACGATCCGATTGAGATTCACGACGGCCCGACGATGGGTGCCGCGGCCAATTTCGCGGTCACCGGCGAAGGCCTGCACGGCGAAATGCACGCGGCGTCCGTCCACGGCGGTGACGCGGGCTAAGCCCCGGACGGTGTCGCCGAGGGCGGCGGGCCCCAGGTGCTCCACTTGAACTTCGACGCCGACCGATTCCTCGCTGTCCTCGAGAAACGGCCGCAGGGCCTCCCGGGCCGCCCGTTCCATGAGCATGATCATGAACGGCGTTGAAAACACGGTCGCGGCCGGGAGTCCGCCGAGGGTGATTGTCATCGTTGGATCGACGACCCAAAGCAGATCTCCGGTCTGGCCGGGGTGGAGTCCGTTCTTCATGCTCAGGCGAAGCGTGCCGCGGGCAGGGAAGGTGCGGCGAGCAGAAAGACGCGATGCTGAATCGCGCCGACGCTGTCGGGCCGGGACTGAACCCGCGCCCGACGCTGAAGCTCCGGGCTTACAAGCCTGCGACTTCCCAACCCTTGCGGTAAGTGCGGCGGAGGAACTGGTTCGCGCCGCGTTCGTTGTCGAATTGCAGCTTCGCGCCGTTCCACTCGAGCTTCGTCTTCGGGAAGCGCACCGCGACGCTGCCGAGCAGCACCGCTTCGGTGAGCGGGCCCGAGTAATCGAAGTTCGCGCCGGGCTTGCCACCCTTCATGCACGCCTCGGCCCACTCGGTCCAATGGTGCCCCTGTTCGCACTCGGGGAGCTTGTAGTCCTTAAACTTGGCGATCGGGAACAGCTTCGGCGCCGCGACGTGCGGGATGTGCAACACGCCCTGCGTGCCGATGATGATCGAACCCTGATTGTCGGCTTCGCCGCCTTTGCGTTTGCCCGACTTGGCCGCGGCCTCGGCGGCCGGGGTTTCGATCAGCGCGCGGATCTCCGCCGGCGGACGCTCGTCGCCGTCGTACCAGGTGATCGGCACCGTTTTGTCCTCGGTGAATTTCGTGCCCGGGAAGACGTAGTGAATCTTCGCGTTGACCGCCCAATTCCACTGGTCCGGTGCCGGACCCTCGGAGCGGAGGGACAGTGGCGACGTCAATGCCAGCGCCTCGAACACCGGATCAAAAATGTGGCAGCCCATGTCACCGAACGTGCCGGTGCCGAAGTCGAGCCGCTTGCGCCAGTTGCTCGGGTGATAATAACCGCCGCCGACAAACGGCCGCGCCGCCGCGCCGCCGAGCCAAATATCCCAGTCGAGATTCGACGGTACCGGGTCGTATTTGACCACGGGTGCGCCGAGGTCGCCCCATTTCTTGTTACTCCAGGTGTGGACTTCCTTGACCTTGCCGATGACGCCGCTCTGCACGAGGGCGACGGCCTGACGGTACACCTTGTAAGAATGAATCTGGATGCCCATCTGCGTCACGAGCTTCTTCTCGCGGGCGTAGTTGGTGAGCATGCGCGTCTCGTAGATGTCGTGTGCGAGCGGCTTCTGACAGTAGACGTGCTTGCCGAGTTGCATCGCGGACATCGCAATGGCGGCGTGCATGTGGTCCGGGGTGGAAACGTTGGCGGAGTCGAAGTTGTTCTTCTCCTTGTCGAGCAACTGGCGCCAGTCCTGATAGACCTTCACATCGGGGAACGCCTCCTTCACCTGCTTCGTGCGGTTGAGATCGACGTCGGCGACCGCGACGAGCTTCACAAATGGATTGCTGGTGATCGCCTGCAGGTCGGCCCAGGCCATGCCGGCCGAGCCGAAGCTGACGTGGCGCAGGACGCCGCTTGGTGCCGCGGCGCGGAGGCTGCGGGCGATGAACGGGGCGGCGACGCCAGCGGCGCCGAGGGTTTTCAGGAACGTGCGACGGGTGGCAGGGGAGGGCGATTGCATGGAGATAAGATAAGAAGGGGCGAGGTAACCCTGTGGTTACAGCGCGGACGTTGGCAATCGAAACCGCCCCGCGCGGCGTGGCGTAGGTCAGCTCGCTCGCGAGCGCGGATTGCCGGTCGGAGCGGCGGTTTCCCAACCGCCGGCTTTACGTGAAGCGCCGCTTCGGAAAGCGCCGCTCCGTGGGGCGCGCGCAAGCGCGCTGGCCTACAACCGGACGGACGCGGACCACGGTCCCGCCCACCACTCAAACATCGTTGCGCTCCGCGCTATCGTCGGCAGCGTTGGCCGTCGATGAAGTCCGCCCCTGACCGCCGTCGCTTTCTCCAAACTAGCGCGATGCTCGCCACCGGTGCCGCCCTCGGGGGTCCGCTCTCGCGCCTCCTCGGCGCCGCGGATACCGTGCTGATGCCGTTTGAGAATGGCGAACGCGACCTCGTGGCGTACCCGCAGAAGCGTCCACTCATCCGCATGACCGCGCGGCCGCCGCAGCTCGAGACGCCGTTCGCCGTTTTCAACGAGGGCCTGCTCACGCCGAACGATGCGTTCTTCGTGCGGTACCATTTGTCCGACATCCCGACGTCGGTTGATCCGGGCGCGTTCCGACTCAAGATCCACGGGAAGGTCGCGACACCGCTCACGCTCTCGCTCGACGACATCAAGAAACTCGCCCCGCCCGTCGAGGTCGTGGCGGTCAACCAGTGCTCGGGCAACAGTCGTGGTTTCTTCAAGCCGCGCGTGAATGGCGGACAACTCGGTCACGGCGCGATGGGCAATGCGCGGTGGACCGGCGTGGCCGTGAAGACGATTCTCGAAAAGGCCGGCCTCGCCAAGGAGGCGCGGCAGGTGGCGTTCAACGGCCTCGACAAGCCGCCGTTGCCGGGCACGCCGGACTTCGTGAAAGCGCTCGATGTCGACCACGCGCTCGACGGCGAAGTGATGCTCGCGTGGGCGATGAACGGCGAGGACCTGCCGATGCTGAACGGCTACCCGCTGCGGCTGGTGGTGCCGGGCTACTACGGCACGTATTGGGTCAAGCATGTCGACGACATCGAGGTGCTCGACAGCGTCTTCACCGGTTTCTGGATGAGCGCGGCCTACCGCACGCCCGACACACCCGGCCGGAGCGTGGCGCCCGGCACGACGGCGAAGAAGACCGAGCCGATCCAGCGGTTCACGATCCGGTCGTTCATCACGAGCCTGACGGACCAGGCGACCGTCACGGTCGGCCGTGAGACCGTCGTGCGCGGCATCGCCTTCGATAGCGGGCAGGGCATCCGGGAGGTCGCGTTCTCCAGCGACGGGGGGCGTACCTGGCGCGCGGCGAATCTCGGCGAGGACCTCGGGCGATATTCGTTTCGCGAGTGGAAGATCGCCTTCACGCCGACGCAGCGCGGGTCGCACACGTTGATGGCGCGCGCGCTGAACCGCATCGGCGAATCGCAGCCGCTCGAGCCGCTGTGGAATCCCGCGGGCTATCTCCGCAACGTCGTCGAAACCGTCCACGTGGAGGCCGTATGAGGAAGGGGGAATTTATCGCGTTGGTTGCTGCCCTCGGCGCCGTCGTGCGCGTCACGGCCTTGGAGATCCAGTTGCCGGCCGAGACGGCGCGGCTGATCGAATCGCCGTTGCCCGGCTACGCGCTGGCGACGGGAATGTGTTACACCTGCCACTCGGTGGATTATTTCAAAATGCAGCCGACGTCGGCGCGCGCGTACTGGCAGGCAACGGTCACAAAGATGCAGAAGACCTTCGCTGCGCCCGTGCCCGACGAGGCGATTGCTCCGATCGTCGATTACCTGGTGAAGACCTACGGCGCGGAGAAGTCGACGGCACCCAAGCCCGGCTCGTGAGCCGTGGGGCCCGCTGCCCCCATCGGCCTTTGTTCGGTAAGGGGTGCGGTTTTAGCCCGATGGGACATCGGGCTAAAACCAGACACGGCCGACCATCAGGGTTTTTCCGGTTCGACGAAGCTCCACGCGAGCTTGCCCTGCTGTACGGAGGTCACGCCGAAACGCCCGGTGAGCGTAGGTGCGCCCGGCGCCCGCAAGTTACCCGTGTCCGCCGCCGAGAGTACGAAATCCGTCCCGTCGACCGTCTCGATCGCAATGATCCCCGCGGCGTCGACTGCGCGCACGCCGCGCACGTAGGCCGTGTCGCCGGGGTGGCTCGCGAAGACCGTGACAAATACTTTCTCCCCGTCGCCGGTGGTGCGGCGTACGAGGTACGGAAGGGTCGCGCCGACGTCGGAATTTTTCCAATCGCGCTGGCCCCAGCCGTCGCCAACGAACGCCGTTTCGCCGGATTGCGGCAAATTCCACGCGACGCAGGTCTGGTCGCTGTTGCGCCAGGTGGCGCGCCAGGCGGCGTGGCTGGTGATGGCGCGGACGTTGGTGAAATCATAGAGCTTCGCCGCCGCCGGCGTGGTCGTCGCTTCGGTCACCGCGACCGTCGGCGCCGACGCGTGGAAAACGTAGTCCTGTTGGCGTCCGCCCTGTACGCGGAAGAAATCCACGACGTAGGTCTTGCCGTCGCCATGATCGACCACGGCCGAGGTGCGGCGATAGGTCTTCGCCGCGGCGTAGGCCCGCGACGACGCCTGCATCACCTTGACGTGCGGCGTGGCCCGGAAGAATTGCACGTCCCCGCCGCGTTCTTTCGTGAGCTGCTCCTGTTCGTCGAGGAGCACGGTGTTGTGTGCCAGCGTGCGCAAAGTCTCGTGCTTCCGCGGGTGATCCCAGAGGTAGCCCAGGTCCGACAGCACCTCGGCGCCCTGCTTCCAGTACGTGAGGTTCAGGCTGTCCTGATGATGATGCCCGCCCCAATGGCTCGCACTGAGCAGCAGTAAACTTTCCCGGCCGTCGCGACCGGAGCGGAGGTGGCCGATGCGCAGATCAGCCGACACCCAATCGGGCAGTGTGATCGTCGGCGCGGGCTTTTTTTCCAGACCGGGCTCGCGGTAATAAAGGGCGAGCGGCGCGTAGCCATGGTCGAGCTCCGGGCCGATTTGTTCCTTCAACAGGGCGAGGTACTCGGGGCGTTCCGGGTAGTTCGCGACCATGAGCTCGACAAAATTGCTGCCGAGGCCGGACGTGCGGTAGGAGTCGGCATACGCCGGATAGAGGAGGTTGCCCTGCAGTCCGCGGTACATGTTCTCCCATACCTTGCCGTACGCGGTGCCATGATACAGGTCGACGGCCGTGCGGCGTTGGCCCGCGACGTCGCGGTAACTCTCCGGATCCGAATAACCGCGCAAAGCCTGCGGCATGTCCCACGTGTTGCCCAAGGTCATTGTCGCGTAGGCGGGTGATTCCGATGTCGTGCCGTCCGGCAGAAACCAGTCGGCGACGGTCTGCTCGAAGCCTTCCCAGCCGAAGCGGACGAGCCCGGGATGGCCGACGGCGAGACCGACGAGAGCGGCGGCGGTGCGGTTGCCGACGGACTTGTTGTTGATGCCCTTGTCACAGACGAGGAGGAGGGTGCTTTCGAGCAGCAAGTCGCGTTCGATGAGCCGGCGGTCGGCGTCGGAGTAGACCGGCCGACCGCCGGCCTCGCGGGCCGTGCAGGTGAAGTCGTACGCTTCGACCACGTGGCGGACGAAGCCGGATTCCTGACCGACGCCGCTCGCGCGGCCCGCGGTCCAGTAGCCCGTGTGCAGTTTGCGGTCGGGCCGGTTCGGCGGCGGGCAGAGTTCCGGTGCGGGGAGGCTTTGGATCGCCTGGGCGGCGACGCGCGGATCCATGTCGGCGAACTCGCCGTAGCCGACGTGTACCAAATAATTCGGATACACGGCCGCGAACCGCAGCAGAATCGCGCGCGCGGCGCGGGCGTACTCGACGTTGCCCGTGAGCGCCCAGGCTTCCCCGAGGGTGCGTGCGAGCGACGAGAGGTGTCCGACTTTGCGCGCGCGGAGGTTGGCGGAAAAACTCGGCCGCCCCGTCTTGTAGCCAAAGATCACGAAGGGCTCGCCGCCGCAGTAGGTCAGCTGTTGTGGTTTACCCCAAGTGGTCTGCAGCACGACTGACTCGGGATACTTCGCGTTGGGGAAAACCGTGCGGCACATGTCGCAGGTGAGCTCCTCCGGCCGGCTCTCGCGCCACGACCAGAGGCCGTGCGGGTGGACGGGTTGGCCCTGATCGCGGCAGGCCGGGCAAGGGGTAAACTTACTGTCGCCGGGCGTCGTCTCGGGGATCATGGCCGCGAGGTAGCCCGGGGTGATCTTGGCCGCGGCCGCCTTGGCATTGCGCTCGATGGCGGCGGCGTAGGACTTCGCCCACGGGTAGCGCACGATGTTTTCCTTGGCCCGTTCAAAGTCGGCGGCCTTGAAGGCGCCGCTCGGGTGCTGCACGGTCCCGCGGTATTTCTCCCAATCGGACCAGTCGAGGAGCGGTTCGGCGGCCAACAGGCGCGCGGCGGAAGCGAGGAACAGACCGGCGAGAATCCAACAGGGGGCGGGGAGGGCCATGGCGTCAGGAGAGACGAGGGCAGGGGCGCCGCCGTTTCAAGTGCGACCGGATTCGCCCCGGACGGCCCGTTTCTCCGCTTTGTGCTGGTGCGCGCCAGCCGGGGCGCTGGCTGACCGGGACACCGTTGGCGCCGCCGGGGTCGGAGGACGTGCAGGGGAGCGAGACTTTCGCTTTCCACCCTCGACAGCCTCGCCGCGGCGCGTGAGGTTTTCCTTTCACCGGCACGGCGCCGGCGTTGTTGGCTTTACCCCGTATGAACTCATCCCGTCGTCAGTTCCTCAGGACCGCGTCTGTCAGCCTCGGCGCGCTTGGCGCCCTATCCACCGCGGCTTTCGCCGCGGACAAAAAAGACAAGGCCAAGGCGCCGTCCGCGCCGCAACCGAGCTTCGCCGGCAAGTCGCCGATGAAGCTTGGCACGGTGACGTACAATATCGCAATGGATTGGGACATCGCGACGATCATCAAGAATTGTGCGGAGGCGAAGTTTGACGGCGTCGAGCTGCGCACCTCGCACAAGCACGGCGTCGAGGTCACGCTCAGCAAGGCCGAGCGGGCCGAGGTGAAGAAACGTTTTGCCGATTCCCCGGTGGAACTAGCGAGCATGGGCAGCGCGTTCGACTATCATACGACCGATCAGGCAAAGCTCCGGCAGGACATCGAGCTGACGAAGGAGTACATCGTGCTTGCGCAGGACGTCGGGTCAACGGGCGTAAAGGTGCGCCCGAACGGCCTGCCGAACGGCGTGCCCGTGGAGAAAACCCTCGAGCAAATCGGCCGTTCGTTGCGGGAACTGGGCGAGTTTGGCGCAAGCCACGGTCAGCAGATTCGGATGGAGGTACACGGCAACGGCACGCAGCTCGTGAGCAACGCGAAGCAGATTCTCGACTTCGCCAACCACCCGAACGTGGGTGCGTGCTGGAATTCGAACCAGACCGACCTGCAGGGCGACGGCTGGGATCGCAATTTCGCCGCCCTCAAGGGCAAGATTTTCACGGTCCACCTGCGGGATCTCTACCTCGAGGAGTATCCTTTCCGGAAACTGCTGACGAGTCTGAGCGCGAGCGGGTTCAAGGGCTACACGTTCGCCGAAATTCCCGAGAGCAAAGATCCGGTGCGGCTGATGAAATATTTCCGGGCGCTCTGGCTCGCCTATCAGGGTCTGCTGTAAGCCCGGCCCGGTCGGGCCGGGCGGTTGAACGTTGATGGTTGAACGTTTAAAGCCGGGGCTTCTGCCGTCCGTGCCTTTCAACTTTCAACGGATGACTTTCAACCGGCTGGCAAGCCCGAAGATCTCATCGGGCTCCACCTGAAACTGACTATCCCCTTCCCACATGACATCCTCCCAACCGACCCGCGTCACCGGCGCGTGGTGGACTGAATTGAACCGTTACCACTGGTTCGTTCTCGTGGTGGCCGCCCTCGGCTGGCTCTTCGACACGATGGACCAGCAGCTCTTCAACCTGGCCCGCGTGCCGGCGATGAAGGCGTTGCTCAAGCCCGGCGACGACGTTGCGCTCTACAGCGGTTACGCGACCGCCATTTTTCTCCTCGGCTGGGCCACGGGCGGCCTGACGTTCGGGGTGCTGGGCGATCGGATCGGTCGGGCAAAGACGATGATGTGGACGATTCTCATCTACTCCGTTTGCACCGGCCTGAGCGCGCTGTCCTCCGGGTTTTGGGATTTCGCGTTCTTTCGTTTCCTCACGGGCCTGGGCGTCGGCGGTGAGTTTGCGGTCGGCGTCTCGCTTGTGGCGGAAGTCATGCCGGACCGCGCCCGGCCGCACGCGCTCGGCCTCCTGCAGGCGCTTTCTGTCGTGGGCAATGTGTCGGCGGCGCTCATCAGCATGGGGCTCGGCCGGCTCGAGGAATCGGGCGCGGTGGGCTCGGCGTGGCGCTGGATGTTTGTGATTGGTGCGCTGCCGGCGTTCTTGGCCCTGTTGATTCGTTCGCGGCTGCAGGAGCCCGACCGCTGGAAGGCGGCCGCGGCGGCGCCGGCGAAGAAGGGCGCGAGCCTCGGCTCGTACGCCGAACTCTTCGGCAACGATAAATGGCAGAGGCCGGCGTTCCTCGCGGCGGGCTTCATCGTGGCGATTGTCGCCGTGGCCTTCTTCGGCGGGGCCGGTTTGCCGAAACTAAAGATCGGCATCGTCTTGGCGGCGGGCGCGCTCGCGGCCGGGCTGTGGAGTGTGTTCGGCGGTCAAGGCGACACGCGCTGGCGCCGCCGCGCCGTCGTCGGGTTGCTGTTGGCGCTTTCGGGTATCATCGGACTGTGGGGCATCGGGTTCTTCACGATCGATCTCATGCGCTCGGTGTTCACCAAGGCCTTTCTGGCCGAGGGTATGGATCCCGCGCGGGTGCCGGGCGCCGTGACCTTCTGGGCCGGCGTGACCTCGATCATGATCAATGTCGGCGCTTTCCCGGGCATCGCGAGTTTCAGCTACCTCTCGCAACGCCTTGGCCGCCGCCCGACGTTCGCGTTGAGTTTCGTGGCGGCGATGCTGAGCACGGCGATGGTATTCCTGTTTTTCAAGGACCGGAGCCAAGTGTTCTGGATGATTCCGATCATGGGCTTTTGCCAGCTCTCGCTGTTCGGCGGCTACGCGGTGTATTTTCCGGAGTTGTTTCCGACGCGCCTGCGCAGCACGGGCATTTCCTTTTGCTACAACGTCGGCCGCTTTGCCGCCGCCTCGGGCCCGGCGGTCCTTGGCTTGCTCACCAGCGAAGTCTACAAAGACCAGCCCGAACCGATGCGCTACGCCGGTGTGACGATGTGCGGGATTTTTCTGCTCGGGTTGATGGTGCTGCCGTTCGCGCCCGAGACGAAGGGACAGCCGCTGCCGGAAGAGGAAAAGGGCTTCGCGCACTGAGTGCCGGGCCCGGCAATCCAGTAGCCCACAGAACACACGGAAGACACGGAAGTGCGCCGAGGCTCCCTTGTTCAGGGCGGCGGGTGAGGTGAAAAGCGGGGGGGGGCAGGAAGGGAGGGCAGGATCAATCTCCGCGACCTCCGCTGCTCCGCGTGAACCTTTGCATCGATCGGAATGGCCACATTCGCCGCCCGCGAGCGCTCGTAGCCACCGGCTTTCGAAGGTTGGCTTCCGCTTCCGTGTTCTCCGTGTGTTCCGTGGGCCAAACTCCGCCGGTTGTTTGATTGCGGCCGGCGCGCAATCCTCCCTTCTCTGATTCCATGCAATTCGGCATCTGCAACGAGATTTTCAAGGACTGGAAAATCGACGACGTCTTTTCCTACTGCGCCCGGATCGGCTACGATGCGGTGGAAATCGCCCCGTTCACGCTCGCGAAGTACGTGACCGACATCCCCCCCGCCGAACGTGTCCGCATCCGCGAGTCCGCGGCGCGGGCGGGCATCGCGATTTCCGGGATCCACTGGGTACTGGTGCAGGCCGAGGGGATGTACGTGACGTCACCCGACGCCGCGACGCGCGCGCGGACGGCTCAGTATTTTTGCGACCTCGCCGACTTCTGCGCCGACCTGGGCGGCAAGAGCATCATCGTCGGATCGCCGAAGCAGCGGAGCCTGTTGCCGGGCGTGACCCTCGAACAGGCCTGGACCTGGGCGGCCGAGGTATTCCGACCGGCGGTCAAGTTGGCCGAGCAACGCGGCGTGACGATCTGCTTCGAACCACTGCCGCTCGAGGACACGGATTTTATCAACACCGCGGCGGATGCCATCCGCTTCACCCGCGGGCTCGATTCGCCGAACTTCAAGGTAATCCTCGATGTGCGCGCGATGAGCCACGAGGCGAAACCGGTGGCGCAGATTCTGCGCGAGAGCCGCGGGGAGTTCGCGTATGTGCACGCCAACGACAAGAATCTCAAGGGGCCGGGTTTTGGTGACGTCGACTTCAAGCCCATCGCCGCGGCGTTGCGCGAGACCGGCTACAACGGCACGGTGTCGGTCGAGGTTTTTACCTTTGAAGAAGGCCCCGAGGCCATCGCGACCCGGAGCCTAGAGTATTTGCGGCGGACGTTTGCCTGAAGCGGGTAGGGCAGTTTTCCGGGCTGCACCGTTTCAGGTTTAGCGTATCCGCGTTGGAGCGCAGCGATCAAGGTGTGCTCTGGCGGGCCCACGTTTTTGCCTCCGGCTCAAACGAGGCGACAGAGATTGCGGAACCGCTTCAGCGCCGGGCCTCGGTGCAGGGGCAGGCTGGAACCGGCGAGCCTAAACACCTGAGTGGGGCGGGGCCCGACGTCCCATCGCGCTGGATTGAAGTGGCGGTCGCACCGCAACGACCCGAGGGGGGGCGGATCGCACCGGCGCGACTCAGTACGTCGCGCGCACGCCAACGTTCGTGTAGTAACCGAGTTCCTGCCAGCGGGTCGGGCGGGCGTAGGCCGGCGTCGTGGCCGAGTAGCGTTGGAGGTTCTGCACGAAACCGCCCCAGTCGACGAGGGACGCGTACAGGGAGTAACGCTGGGTGAGGCTGTAGGTCGCGTTCACGCCGATGCGGGTGCGCTTCGCCTGGAAATTGCTCGTGCCTGGCGCCACGGTGGCGCTGGCGGCCACGGCGCCGGTGTTGACGTCGCCGCTGTAACTGATCGTCCACTTCAGCGCGACGCGGCCGCGGACGAAGTTCACCCCGCCCGAAACGGACTTGGGATTGTACCCGGAAAAGTCCGACGTGCGGGTGCCTCCGAGGTTGAGCTTCGTGGCATTGGCGTAGATCTGAAGGCCGCGGGCCCAGTGCGGCAGAAAGGTGAGTGATTGCCGGTAGGTGAATTCCACGCCCTGGATTTTGGCGTCACCGCCGTTGGCGAGGGTGGTGACGTTGTAACCGAGCAGGGCTTGGTCGCTTTCGAGGCCGTAGAGTTCAAGCAGTGCCGGGGTGGCGGCGGTCGTGACCGAGGTGAAGAAGTTTTTGATCTCTTTTTGGAAGACGCCGATCGAGCCGAAGCCGTCCTTGATCTGGTAGCTCTCGATCGAGAGATCGTAGCTCCGGGCGCTCCACGGCTTGAGGCCGGAGTTGTTGACGGTGATCGTGGGGTTGGCCGCGGCGGCGTCGGAAATCGAGGTGCTCGGGATGATGTTATTGATGTTGGGCCGTCCGAGCGTCTGGGCATAGGCGGCGCGCACAATCAGGTTTTCCGTCAGGTTAAAGCTGGCGTTCAGGCTGGGGTAGAGGCCGCCGTAGTGCTGGTCTGAGGTGGCGCCGCGCTCCACGTAGCGGAGTTTGCGCAGGGCGAGCGCGTCGTTCGTGAGCTGCACCCGCTGGACCCCGGCGAGGGCCGGGTTGCCGTCGACGAAAGAGCCGTCGGCGTTGCGCTGATACTGCGCGTTGATGTCGTTCAGCGGGCCGCTGCCCTTGTCGTGGGTGCGCTCGAAGCGGACGCCGCCCACGAGCCAGAGGCGGTTATGGAACAACCGCACGTCGGTCCGGAGATAGGCGGCCGCCACCTGTTCGGCGAGGGCGCGGGAGTTGTTCACGTAGTCTTGCCAGACTTGGGCGTCGTCGGAGGTGAACCAGGAGGGGTTCTTTTGGTACAGCTGGTAGTACTTCGCCCCGCTGATCCAGCGGACCTTCCGGCCGAAGACGGTGGGGCCGTCGTCGTTGAAGGCGCTGTCGAAGACGTCGAAATTCTTCGCCTGGCGCGAGGTGGCATCGGTCGCGCCGTTCGGGCGGAACGTCCACGTCCTGGCGTAGCGGCGCTGGTCGTTCTGCAGGGTGTCGACGAGGCCGCCGACCTTCAACGCGAACGGCACCGCGCCGCGGAAGTCGCGGGCGAGGTCGACCTTGAAGTTATAGCGCTGGGTATTCCAGTCGGGCTGGTTGGTGTTGCCACTGACGAGCGAGTAGTTCCCGCCGTCGTAGACGTCGACGGGAGCGCCGGCCGCGTTGGTGGCGGAGTATTGCGTGGGGATCGTACCGCCCGACGCGGGGATGCCGTCGCCGCGCAAAATGACATTCGAGATGGTGGCGGGGGTGGTGTTGAAGAAGCCTGCGTCGACATCGGCGCGGTTGCTGCCCGAGGTGGAGAAGTAGCTGCCGAAGTCGACGCGCCAGGTGTCACCGCGGTGGCGATACTTGAAATTATAGAGTTTCGTCTGGGTGAGGATATCGACGTTTTCGCCGCTGCCGTTCATGGTCACGGTGCCGACCGCGGTGGCCGCGCCCTGGGTGAACGTCGGGCCGCCGGTCGCGCCGGCGCCGTAGGCGAAGCCGAGGACGCTGCGGGTGATCGGCAGCGCGTAGCTGCGGTACTGGGCGCTGACGGAGAACGTGTCGGCTTCGCGCCAGCGCCAGTCGACGCCGATCTGGCCTTGGAGCGTCTTGAACTGCTGGGCGAGACTGTTCCACTGGCTCGTGGTTTGTACGAGACGAACCTGGTCCCAGGTCGGAGACTCGTCGGTGTCCTTGGTGCCGGTTTCCATCGGCTTGGCGCGCCAGGTGCGCGAGCCGCCGACGGTCACGGCTAGGTTCGAGTTCACGGGCCGCAGGTAGCTGAAGTCAAACGACGGCTCGGTGTAACGCGACGAGGTGACGCCAGAAGCATTGCGCGGGCCGCCGTCGAAGGTCGGGCCGTTGCGGTTGTGGAACATGGTGTAGGCGTTGAGCGTGAGCTTCGGCTTGCGCGATTCGAAGCCGTTGCGCGTGATCAGATTGATTGAGCCGCCCAGACCCGAGGCGGGCATATCGGGTGTGGGGACCTTGGTGATCTCGACGCGTGAAACATTGTTGAACGGAACTTCGCGCAGGTCGAGGGCGCGGCTGTTTCCGTTGAACGTCGCAGTGGTCTCCGCGCCATCGATGGTGAGACCCGTGTTGTTGCCGGGGAAGCCGCGCATCGCGACGGTGGTTGGCTCGGAGCCGGAGGTCGTGACCGAAACGCCGGGGAGAAAGAGCAGGAATTCGCCGATGTTTTCGGCCCCGCGGTCGCCAAACTCGTCGATTGCGACGACATTTTTGAGGTTTGGCGCGGCGCGCTGTTCGTTCATTGAGACCGCTTGGGCGCTCATCTCGCGGTCGACCGCGACCGTGAAGGCGTCGAGCTTTACCGTCTCGCCGGTGGCAGCTTCGCGCACCAGTTCAAACTCCCGCTTCACGTTGCCGTTGGCGGCTACGGTGACCTCGGCGGTCTGGCGCTGAAGACCGAGGTACGAAACCGTCACGCGGGCCGGGCCGGCGGTCACGCCCGTGAGCCGGTAGGAGCCGCTCTCGTCGGTGAGCACCTCGCGCGCGGTCCCTTCCAAGGTGACGCGGGCGTTCGTCAGAGCGTTGCCGGTGGCGGCGTTGAACACACGGCCCTCGACGGTGCCGGTCGCGTTTTGGGCGCGAAGGCCGGGAGCGAGCAGCAGGGCGAGCGGGAGGAGGACGGCGAGTGCGAGGCGATGCAGTCGGGCGAGGGGCGGGAAGGGTTCCATCGGTTTGAGCAGGGTTTGAGCGTGGCCGCGGCCGTGCGGCGAGGTTCGAAGGGGCGGTCAGCGGAGGGAAAGTGCAACCGGCGGGTAGTGATTCCTTTTGGGTACCATTGCCGCCAGGTCGTCCGGCATCACCCGCAAAAGATACTCGAGTCTCGGCGGGTGTGACCCGGTCAGCGCGGGTTTCAAGCCCCGGCGGCGGATGCGCGCAGCTCTCGGGGTATGCCGCAACTATTCCGAGCCGGACTTGACTGCGCCGGAGTAATTCGAGCGGAGCCGTGTACCGCTCGCCACCGGCTCCGGTCCTTCACCGTGCCACCCGAAGCTTTCAACGGCCGCTTCGGCCTCAATGCACCGGACGGAAGTCGATCAGGCGCTTGTAGCGGTCGACCGACTCGACGGTGACCTCCAGCCGGCCGTTGAGCTCGTATTTCAGGCGGTGACGTTTGCCGACGAGCGCATTGCCCGCGGGGTTGAGCGTATAGTAATCGTCGCCCAGGGCCGCGGCCGGCACGAAGCCGAACGTCATCGATTCGACGAGTTCGATGAAGAAGCCGTTGGCCCGCACATCGGTGATGACCGCGGCGAAACGGGTGCGGGGCTTCCGGTCGAGTTCGCGTTCGAAATATTCCAGCAGCTTCACTTTCACGCTGTCGCGTTCGGCCTCGGTGCTGTTGATCTCGGTCAGACTCAGATGTTCGCCGAGGCGTTCGACGCGCGGCAGGTCGTACCCGGCGCCGCGGGGCGCGGCCGCCTTCGGCCCGCCTTGCTGCGCGAGGTGGTGCTCGATCACGCGATGGACCACGAGGTCGGAGTAGCGGCGGATCGGCGAGGTAAAGTGGGTGTAGTCCTTCTTGTGGAGACCGAAGTGCCCGTCCGCGGAGGACCGATACGCCGCCTTCTTCAGGCTGCGCAGCAGTTGGGTGCGCAGGGTGTAACCCTGCGGGTGGGTGCGCAGCGTATGCAGGAGGCGGACCAGTTCTTCGCGGCGCGTGAGGTCGCCGACCTTGATGTGGAACGAGCCGAGGAGGTCGCGGTATTCCTGAAGTTTCTCAACGTCGGGCTCGTCGTGCACCCGGTAGAGCGAGGGCAGCTTGTGCGTGCGCGTCAGTCGCGCGACGGCCTCGTTGGCCGCGAGCATGAACTCCTCGATCAGCTGGTGACTCTCGTCATGTTCGATCCGCTCCAGGCGGTCGGCGTAGCCCTTTTCGTCGACGAAGATTTTCGTCTCCGGCATGTCGAGGTCGAGGCTCCCGTGGGTTATGCGGTCGTGGCGCAGTTTGGCCGCGATTTTCCACAAGGCCCGGATCCAACCCTGCAGGTCGCGGAGTTCGGTCTCGGGCAGGTCGCGCAGGGCGCGGCCGGTCGAACCGGTCTGGTGCTTCGGCGGCAACGGCAGGTCGCGAATGCGGTCGAGGTTGTCCTCGAACATGAAGGCGTACGCCTGTTTGTAGGTGAGCCGCTTGCGGCTGCGGATGACCGTATTGGCGTAGGTGGTGTCGGTGAGACGGCCCTTCTTGTCGAACACGAGGAAGACCGCCTTGCACAGCCGGTCCTGGGCCTCGACGAGCGAGCAGAGGCCGTTCGAGAGCTTTTCGGGCAGCATCGGGATCACCACGCCGACGAGGTAGGTGGAGTTGCCGCGGCGCTGGGCCTCGCGATCAAGCGCGGTGCCGGGGCGGACATAAGTCGATACATCCGCGATGTGAATACCGACCCGGACATCGCCGTTATCAGAGATTTCGTAGGAGAGCGCGTCGTCGAAATCCTTGGCGTCGTCGGGATCAATCGTGAAAACCGCTTTCGCGCGGTAATCGAGCCGGTGGGTGATTTCCTTCGCCTGCACCTTGGGCGGAATCGCCGCCGCCTCGAGTTCGACGTCGGCGGGGAACTCCGTCGCCAGCTCGTACTTCAGAAAAATGCTGAGCAACTCTGCGCGCGGCTCATGCGTGCGGCCGAGGCGGGAGGTAATCACCCCGCCCAGCGGTTGCTCGCGGCGACGCCATTCCCCGAGCTTGACCACGACCTTGTCGCCGGTCCGGGGTGGCGGGTTCAGGTCTGAGTCGGCCGGATTATCGACGTGGATCTCGTGGATAAAGCGCGGATCGTCGGGTTGGACCACGTAGCCGCGGCGCCCGGCGCGGAGGTCGCCGACAATGGTGTCGCGGCCCCGTTCAAGTACGCGGACCACGGCGCCGACCTTTTCTCCGGCGCGGCGCCCGGTACGCCCGGGATACTCGCGGGCGATCACGCGGTCGCCGGGCAGGGCGACGCCGGTGTCCTCGGGGAAAACCTGCAGCGCCGCCTCCGCGGGCTCACCCTCGACCGCCTCGCGGACCACAAAGGCGGAGCCGCCGGCGCGAAATTGGATGCGCCCGATCAATTCGCCGGGACGCAGATCGTGGGAGAGCTCGCGAGGCGCGCGGGCCGGTGCCGCCGCGGGCGCCGGGGCGGCTTTCGGGATCGGTTGCGCGGCGGTGGTCCGCTTGGGGCGTTCCGCTTTCCCCCGGGCCGGCGTACGCGCCGGAGTGGATACCGGAGCCACCGCGGCAAACGGGGTGCTGGCGTTCGAGCTTGGGGCCGGCATCGTGGGGCCGCGGCGGGTCGGAACGAAGACCGGGCGGGATTCCGCGGCCCGCGGGGCGGGCGGGACACCGGCGGCGCCGGCGGGCGGGGCGAGCCGGCCGTTCCGGGCCCGCGTGAGCTTGCCGTCCTTCAGTAGCATTCGCACCTCATGGGCGAGGTTGGCGCGGTCCTTTTTCTTGAGTTCGAGCCGGCGCGAGAGCTCAAATTCGTTACCGGGGGCATACGCGGGATCGCGTATCAGCGCGAGCAGGCGGTCTCGAAGTGGCATGATGGGTTGGCGCACGAAGCGGGGCTCGCGCTTTGGGATTGGCCTGACGAAACAGTCCACCTTACTTTGCGGCGATGAAAATCGTCCACGTGGCGAGCGAGCTATTCCCCTATGTGAAGACCGGTGGCTTGGCGGACGCCGTGGGCGCCCTTTGCGGGGCCCTGGCGGACAACGGTCACGAGGTCGCCGTGTTCCTTCCGGGGTATCGTGCGGTGCTGGAACACAAGGACGCGGCCGGGGCCGAGCGCCGGCTGCGGCTCAAAGTCGACATGGCGAACGATTTCCTCTCCGGCGACGTACGCGTGTTCTCTCCGCGGAAAAACCTCCGCGTCTTCCTGATCTGCCGCGAGGAGTTCTTCGACCGGCGCGCGCCCTACGGCACGGGCGATCGTGATTACGAGGATAATGCGGACCGTTTCATTTTCTTCTGCAAGGCCGTGGTCGAAATGTTGCGCCTCGGCGACCTGCAGGCTGACGTCGTGCACTGCCACGACTGGCAGGCCGCGTTGTTGCCGATTCTGCTGCGCGAGACCGAGCGGCGCCACAGCGTCACGCTGGCGCTCAAGACGATCTTCACGATCCACAACATCGCTTATCAGGGCGTTTTCCCGGCCAAGGCCTTCGCGCGCACGAATCTGCCGGACGAGCTCTTCCACATGGACGGGCTCGAATACTATTCTCAGATCAATCTGATGAAGGGCGGCATCCTGTTCGCCGACCGCGTGACCACGGTGAGCCCGCGCTACGCGCAGGAAATCCAGACGCCCGAGTTCGGCTGTGGCCTCGACGGCGTGGTGCAGACGCGGGCCGATGATATTGTCGGCCTGCTCAATGGCGTGGACAACTCGGTTTGGAACCCCGCGCTCGATGCGCTGCTGCCGGCGCGTTACTCGGCGAGTAACCTCGCGGGCAAGGCCGGCTGCCGCGCGGAACTCCTCAAGCGCTGCGGGTTTGCGCCCGACTGCAAGGGGCCGGTTTTCGGCGTCGTCGCGCGTCTCGCGGAACAGAAGGGGATCGATTTCATCCTCGCGAACCGCGATTTTTTCTTCGAGCACGACTGCCGCCTGGTGGTCCTCGGCTCCGGTAACCGGCGCATGGAAGAGGATCTGCGGGAGATCGTACGCATGGCGCCGCAGCGGGTCTACTTGAGCGCGCAGTTGGACGAAGCGATGAGCCACCTCATCGAGGCCGGCGGCGATTTTTTCATCATGCCGTCGGTCTTTGAACCCTGCGGTTTGAATCAAATGTATTCCCAGGTCTATGGCACGCTCCCGATCGTAAGCCGGGTCGGCGGTTTGGCGGACACGGTGATCGACGCGGACGAGAGCCCGCTGCTGGGCACCGGCCTGATGTGCGACCCGAGCACGGCGAGCTTGCGCGATGCGTTGCAGCGCGCGCTGACGCTGTACGCCGACAAGCCGCGCTACGCGGCCGTGCAGCAACGTGCGATGGCGCGCGACTTCAGCTGGCAGGTCGCCGCTGCCGGATACGAGAGCCTCTATCAGGATTCGCTGTGAAACGGTTCGTCGGCGTGGGTGCGATCCCTTTTGAAAGCCGTGGCTTGCAGTCCGGCGCGTGAGCGCAGGGAAATTCTCTATTCTCATGGGTCCTGCGTCCAAGCGCAGGGCTAAGACCAGCGGTTTGGCATCCGCCGGGCTCCGTCGGGCGTAGTACTTGCGCCGGCTCTCGCCGCCTCATGAAGCCTTCCCTCCTTTGGTTCCGCCAAGACCTGCGCCTGCAGGACAATCCCGCCTTGCTCGCCGCCGTCGCGCGTGGCGCCGCGGTCATTCCCGTTTATATTTTGGACGATGCAGGCGAGGGGCGTTGGGTCGCTGGCGGCGCCGCTCGCTGGTGGCTGCACCACTCCCTGGGCGCACTCGATGCGGCGCTGCGCGAGCGTGGTTCGCGCTTGATTGTCGCGCGGGGCGATGCGTCGGAAGTCTTGCGGGAGCTGGTGCGCTCGACGGGCGCGGGAGCCCTGTTTTGGAACCGACGCTACGAGCCGGCGGTGATGGCGCGCGACGCCAAGCTCAAGGCCGAGTTCGCGGCCGCCGGACTCGAGGTGAAGAGTAGCAACGCCGCGCTCCTGCACGAACCGCACACGATTGCGAACAAGCAGGGGAAACCGTTTCAGGTTTTCACGCCGTTCTGGCGGCATTGCCTTACCCTGCCGACGAGCCCGCCGGTGAAGTCGGGCGCGGTTGCACTTCCGGCGCCGGACCGCTGGCCGCGCTCGCTCGCGCTGGGCGATCTGGGCTTGCTGCCGACCAGGCGCTGGGATGCCGGTTTTGCCGCCCAGTGGGAACCGGGGGAGGCTGGCGCCGCGCGGCGCTTGAAGACCTTCGTCGCCGGCGCGATGGCGGACTACGCCGACACACGCAATCTCCCGGACCGCGATGGCACGTCGATGCTTTCACCTTGGCTGCACACGGGAGAGTTGTCGCCGCGACAGGTCTGGGCCGCCGTCGAGAACGCGTCCCGGTCCTCGGGGGTTTTTCCCCCGAACAACGGGGCGCGGGTTTTTCTTAGCGAGGTTGGCTGGCGCGAGTTCGCGCACCACCTCCTTTATCATTTTCCCTACACGCCCGAGCGGCCTTTGCGGGAGGAGTTCGGCCGGTTTCCGTGGGCGGACGATCCGGGCGGCGTGAAATTGCGCGCCTGGCAGCGGGGGCAAACGGGTTATCCGATGGTCGATGCGGGCATGCGCCAACTCTGGCAGGTGGGTTGGATGCACAACCGCGTGCGCATGGTGGCCGGTTCGTTTCTCGTGAAACACCTCCGGCTGCCGTGGACCCACGGGGCCGCGTGGTTTTGGGACACGCTCGTCGACGCCGACCTCGCGAGCAACACGCTGGGCTGGCAGTGGACTGCCGGCTGCGGCGCGGACGCCGCGCCGTACTTCCGGATCTTCGCGCCGGTGCTCCAGGGCGTGAAGTTCGACGGCAACGGCGACTACGTCCGCCGCTGGGTACCGGAACTCGCGCGACTGCCGGCCGAGCACATCCATGCCCCGTGGGAGGCGCCGCCCGACGTGCTCGCCGCCGCCGGTGTACGGCTGGGCGAGACTTATCCGCGGCCGATCGTGGACCACACGCGGGCGCGCAACGCGGCACTGGCCGCCCTGAAGGAACTCCGGGCCTTGCCCGCTGATAACGCGTGAGTGTCCAAACTTTTTCCCTCACCACCCGGATTGCCCGACCCGCGCCGGACGTTTTCGCCTGGCACGAGCGACCCGGCGCCTTGGCGCGGCTCTGCCCGCCTTGGGAGCGCGTGGAGCTCGTCGCCGCCACCGGCGGCGTGCGCGACGGCGCGCGGGTGACCGTGCGCAACAAGTTCGGCCCCTTCTGGCAGCAGTGGGAAGTCGAACACCGCGATTATATCCCAGGCGTGCAGTTTCGCGATGTCCAGGTAAGCGGCCCGTTCGCCCGCTGGGAACACCTGCACCGCATCGCCCCGGACGGCGCCGATGCGTGCACGCTCACGGATGAGATTTCGTATCGGCTGCCGGGCGGGCCGCTCGGCCAGTGGGCGGCAGGGCGGTTCGTTGCGGGCAAGTTGGCGCAGCTCTTTGCCTGGCGTCACGCGACCACGAAGGCTGACCTGGAGTCGACCGCGCGCTACGGCGCCGTCGCAGCAAGGCGGATACTTATCGCGGGCGGTTCGGGGCTGGTCGGGCGTGCGCTGGAGGCTTTTCTGCAGACGCAGGGACACCGCGTTGTGCGACTCGTCCGGCGTCCGGCGCGCGGCGACTCGGAGCGGACTTGGAATCCGTCGGCCGGCTCGATCGATCCGGTTGCGCTGGATGGGATCGACGCCGTCGTGAACCTCGCGGGAGAGAGTATCGCCGCCGGACGCTGGTCGGCCGCGCGCCGTGACGCGATTCTGCGCAGCCGCATCGATGCGACCCGCACCCTGGTGGCCGCGATCGCGCGTGCGGCGGTGAAACCCGCGGTGTTGTTGAACGCATCGGCAGTCGGGATTTACGGCGATTGCGGCGACACGATTTTACCGGAGGCAGGTGCGCCCGGTGGTGACTTCCTCTCCGAGGTGTGCCGCGTGTGGGAGGCCGAGGCGCAACGGGCGGCGGACCAGGGCGTGCGCCCGGTGCTGCTGCGCTTTGGCGTGGTTCTGACGCCGGCGGGTGGCGCGTTGGGTAAATTACTCCCGCTGTTCAACGCCGGACTCGGTGGTCGGGTGGGGCGCGGGACGCAGTGGATGAGTTGGGTCAGTTGCGATGATGTCGTCGGGGCGATTTATCATGCGTTGTTGGAGCCCCGGTGTCGCGGACCCTTGAACGTCGTGGCGCCGGAGCCCGTCACGAACAGCGAGTTCACCCAAACGCTGGCGCGAACCCTGCATCGGCCCGCGGTGCTGCCGGTGCCGGCCATCGTGCTCCGCGCGGTGTTCGGCGAGATGGCGGACGCGACCCTGTTGGCGAGCACACGGGTCGTGCCGGCGGCGTTGCTGGCGACCGGCTACCGCTTCCGGCACCCGCAATTAGCGGCGGCGCTGGCGGATGGTTTGGGGCGCCAACTCTAGGCTTTCCAAAGCCGGAGCGGGGGCTACGTTCTCCAAAACCTATGGAGAAAACGTTCATCATCTTTAAGCCCGACGCTATGGATCAGCGCATCGTGGGCACGGTCCTCAGCCGCTTTGAGGCGGCCGGTTTCGACGTGATTGCCTGCAAGATGAGCCGGCTCTCGCCGGCTCTGCTGCGCCAGCATTACGCGCACGTGGCGGACAAGCCGTTTTATCCGGAGATCGAGGGCTTCATGAGCGCCCGTTCGGTCATCATGATCGGCCTGCAGGGCGTCGACGTGGTGAAGCGCGTGCGGGACCTGCTCGGGCCGACCGACTCCCGCAAGGCCGCCAAGGGCACGATCCGCGGCGACTTCGGTACCGACATGATGAAGAACATCGTCCACGCCTCCGACAGCGTGGAAAACGGTCAGGCCGAGCTCGCCCGCTTTTTCAAGCCCGACGAGTTGTTCGCCTGATCCGCGTTGCAGCCCTCGACCCTGCTTTCAAGCGCCGCCTTTCGCGGCGCTTTTTTGTCGTCCGAACCATGGAGCGGGGTGTCTCCGACCCGCGGAAAAGGTGCGACAAACTGATCCTGCCGGCCGGTCGCACATCAATCATGCTCGCGGGATAGTGACGCCCCGCTGCCTTCGTTCGGACGCGCGGCCCCGGTTATTTCGCCGTGAACCGAAACTCCGTGGTCGAGCGGTACATTTCGCCCGGGCGGAGAATGGTCGTCGGGAAATTCGCGTGATTCACCGAGTCGGGGTAATGCTGGGTCTCGAAACAATAGAAGCCTTGGCGCGGCGTGGCCTCCTTGGCGGTCGGTGCCGAGAGCGGGCTGGTGTAAACCTGCATGCCGGGCTCGGTCGTCCACACTTCCATCGCGCGACCGGAACGCGGCTCGGTCACCCGCGCGGCGCGGGCGAGGGTGGTGCCGCCGGCATCGAGTACGAAGTTGTGGTCGTAGCGCCGCGCCGGAGCGAGTCGGGCAAGGTGAGCGCCGACGGCGGAGGGCTTTGTGAAGTCGAGTGCGGTGCCCGTGACCGGACGGATCTCGCCGGTCGGAATGAGATCGGCGTCGAACACCGTGTACCGTGCGGCGTCGATCGTGAGGTCGTGGTCCAGCACGTCGCCGCCGCCCGCGAGATTGAAGTAGGCGTGGTTGGTGAGGTTGACCGGCGTGGCGCGGTCGGTCGTCGCGGTGTAGTCGAGCCGCAGGACGTTGTTGGCGGTCAGCGTGTAGACGACCGTGGCGGTGAGCCGGCCTGGAAAACCTTCTTCGCCGTCGGCGCTCACGTAGGTCAGTTTCACGGCGGGCCCGGCCGCGGACGCAACGGGCTCGGCCTGCCAGGTGACGCGATTAAAACCCCGGCGTCCGCCGTGGAGTGAGTGGAGGCCGTTGTTGACGGGGATTTGGTAAACCTTGCCATCGAGGCTGAATCGGCCTCGGGCGATGCGGTTGGCCACCCGCCCAAAGACCGAGCCGGCGGTCGAAAATCCGCCCTGCGGCCCCGGCGGGGTGGTCACGGGGATCACGACGCTGACTTTTTGGCCGCGGTCGTCGATCACTTGCAAATCGGCAAGGGTCGCCCCGTGCGAGAGGATCTTGGCCGTCGTGCCCCGCGGGTTGGTCAACGTGAAAGCCTCGATGGTCGCACCGTCGGCCGATTGGCCGAAGACGGCCCGCTGGATCCCGGCGGGAAGGTTATCCGCGGCGAGGCCGGAGGAAAGGGTGGCGGTGAGTGCGCTGGCGACGGCGAAGAGGCCGACGCAACGGCAGGTCAGGGGAAGGCGGGGGAACTTCACGACGTAGGATGAAGCGGGCGATCCAGTGCCCCGCAAGGCAGATGCGCGGCCGAGTTTTCGGAGGCTCGCTTTTCGCGGTGTGGTGGCTCAATTCTGAAGGGCCTTCCGGCGCGGGCGATCGTGTTGCCGTGCGGGTGAGGCTTTTACCCACGAACCCATGAATAATACCCTCAAGACAACCCTGATTGCCGTGGTCGCGGCGCTGATCTGTGCCGCGCCGCTCGTTTCCCAAACTGCCGAGAAAGGCCAGCCGGCCGCGGCGAAAAAGGCTCCGCCGCCGCCTCCGTTGCCCGGGACCGGCACCGGTGGTAATACGCCACACGCCACCACGAGCGCGGTCATTGGACCAAATCGCCGCGACGGCAGCACCGTTACCATCAGCTACGGCAGGCCTACGGCGGTGCACCCACGCAAGGGCGGTGAGCCGCGCAAGATATGGGGCGGCCTCGTACCTTTCGGCAAAGCCGACCGCCTCGGTGCGGACGAGGCCACGAGCATCATTTTGCAGCATCCGATCGAGACTGGCGGCACCACGATTCCGGCCGGAGTTTACACCCTCTATATCATCCCGCAGGAGGGGCAGGGCTCGAAGCTCGCTTTTTCGAAGAGCATCGGCAAGTGGGGCGTGCCCGTCGATGAAGCCACCGACCAGGCCCGCGTCGACCTGAAGAAAGAGTCGCTGCCCAAGGCCGTGGAGCAGTTGACGATCTCGATCGCGAACACGCCGGCGCAAAGCCTGACCGGCGTGATCAACATTCAGTGGGAGGCGACCCAGTTCTCGCTGCCGTTTACGATCAAGAAGTAAGTGGCACCCTGCCACCCCCGCGACCGTTGCAGGCCCGCCCGCTGGGCGGGCTTCCGGTCCGGGGAACGGGGTGTACGGCACCGGCAAAACAGCCGCGGGCCATTGGCCCAAGTGCCCGGTGTTACGGAAAGGAGCTGGGACGGAGATGGGGATGCGCCGCCGGCCGGTGAGGTTGTCGCTTTTGCCGGGAGCCGACCCGGGACAAGGTGATCTGCGGAAAGACGCTTGACCCGTGGAAGGAAACCGCGACGCTCGCCGTCCCGATTTTCGGCCTCAGCGAGGATCGGTTAGGACAGGAGATAGTTAAATTTCTGCAGGTTTTTCCGTAAGGATTTTCTTTTGCCGCCATCGTCTAACGGTTAGGACGACTGATTCTCATTCAGTAAATCGGAGTTCGATTCTCCGTGGTGGTAGAGAAAGCGTAGACCCTGACGCAGCACAGGATCCGTCCCATTTTGAAAAGGGCACCTTTACCGGTGCCCTTTTTTGGGCCCATTTGAGGGTGCGGTCACGAACGGAATCAATTCCGCCGGGGCGGCGGGCAAACGATTCACGGGCAGGTCGCGGAAGCGAACCGGTGGTCTTGATTGAAGGTAGAGGAGCCATCCGAAGGTCGTAGGACTTGCCTCACCAAGCTATCGGTTCAGCGGTCCCACCGAAGGCTTTGCGCATACCCGAGGAACATTCCAGCGCCATCAGCCGATCCCGAATTCTCCCTCTGCACCCTTGGCGGACCCGATTGCCGGTGCGAGTGGCTCGAGTTCCTTGTACGTAAAATGGTGGTTGGGCGTTAACCTGGACGCGCGGGCGCTTCGCTGCATCGTGTGAATCGTGCGCCCCACGCCCGCTTCCCCGTGCCTCAGGGCTGCCTGTCGCGGCGTCCGTCGTGCTCCATCTCGTGATCGCGGAACTTAACCCGATGGCGCATGGCACTGCGGGAAGCGCCAAGGTCCGGATAGGTCACTCCAGTTGGATTGATGCCGCCGCCCGCTCCCTGGGATCAACGCTGCGCGACTTGCTGCGCCGAATCCATTTCGGCGGTCGGCGGTGTGAGCCGACGAGCCGAATGCTTCCGGATTTTCCATTTCACCACATTAACGGTGCTGATGGAAATTCTCATCAGCGCGGCTATTTCTTTCGTCCTATAACCCAGCTGGGTCAGCTTACTGATTTGCCGCTGACGATCCCCGCTCTGCGGTGGGCTTATCACTTGATGCTCGGGTGGCAGGTTAATCTGCCATTCAATCAATGCTGCACATAGCCTCGCCGCGAAATCCCGCATGAGTTGATGCCGGGCCTCGATGGGGCAGCTGAGATGCAAGAGGCAAGCGGGTCGGGGCGTCGGGGAGAAGAGGATCGGCAGATTGAAGAGGTACAGGGCGAGGGGCCTTCCTGCGCGGTCGACGTGGGTTACTTCGCCCTCCCATGCCCTGTGGTTTAAAGCGGTCGACTGCTGGGCGACGCTGGTTGCGGGCGATCCGCTGGAGCCGGGTAGTAATATCCTGCTGGATACTCCGATGATATTCGCTTCGTTATAATGGTAAAGTGCAAAAAAGGCGGGATTGACGTAAATAAATAAACCGTCCGCGCCGGTGATTGCGCAGGAATGCTCAAGGTTATCCAGCAGGTGGCGCAACGACTTCACGAGCGTTACCGGATTTTCTGGGTAGGCTTGCTCGAGTGGCATTCGATTGATGGGAGTGACCTGCGTCGGCAGGAACGAGCGTATAAAGATTTAACAATATTCATACTTACGCCTGTTTATTACCCATTAGTCTTTATACATGTTGATATTTACCGGTGGCTGCTCGGGGGCGTCGCGGGCCGGAGGGCACTGGCGGGTGACGCGCGGGGAGCTGGAACCAACCGCCTTCGTCCTGCGTTTCGCTCCATCGGTGTGGGCGGCAGCCGAGCCGCGATTGCTCACCGGGATGGTTCCTTTTGCCCACTCGTTTGCGCTTCAATCAAAAGCGGATAGATAATAGATAAACCATAGTAACTGAAGGATATAAGATACCACAAAAAGTGTTGGCAAGGACTACTTTACCGAAAATCTTTCGCCCTAAGAAACCGACACGAAAATTTATGGCCGACCTCAAGGGTGCTGAACAAAAATTACCGGCTCGCACGCGACACAATCAACGCGCCGAGGGGGTCGTGTCGTTGACCATCGGGATCAATCAAGAGGTTAAAGATGCACTGCGGACGCTCGCGGAAGCCAATGACCGGGTGTTCAGCGATTATGTGCGCAAGGTGCTGAGGGATCACGTGAGGTCGGAACTCGGGGGCGGCGGGGAGCCGGCTCTCTTGGCGGAGAAACTCGCCGCTGCAAAGAAGATGCTGCGTGCCGACCAAGTGAAGCAGCGGTTGCGGCGTTAGTCGTTCCAGGAGCCGATTGTGTTGGTTGCTTCGGAGCTGACGTAGAGTGTCAGATCGCCGTGCTTCACTTTTCGCACGCAGACCTCGAAGGCGTTTCCGTCGTTGTCGAACCATCCGTAGCTGAAAGCGTCTTCACCGTGATTGGTCGCCAGCCACTGTTCTAGCGAGACGGCCGAGTCGAAGAAGTGGAATTCGCACCAGCGCTTTCCGCTGAGGAATATTTGGCCGGCGGGAGCTAATGATATGGGTGCGAGCATGCGGAAATCACCGTTTGAGTCCTCGCTAGCCGTTGGCGTTGGCTGGCATCGAACTCGTTCAAGGGCGTGGGGAGCGGCGACTATGGACGGCCTCGGTTCGTGCGTTTCAATCTATTATCGAACGGATGAGCCCCCCAATAATAGGGGGGTGTTTTTCGGGCTTTTCTACCGGAGATTTCCAAATTCACGACGGGCTGCGCGTCCCGGCTGTGCGCGCAGATGGTCGGTGACGGCAAAGCGGCAGCGTCGCTCTCTGGGAACCGAGCCGCGCGGGGCAGCGCGATATCGGCTTATCCGCTCGGCTGGACTCTGGTCCGTCCGTAGCGCCTTCGTCTGCCCGTAACGACAGTTCACCGCCGCGCTTCACCGCGCTGGAGGGGATTTCGTGGTGTTCTTACCTCAACTCAGGCCGCGAGGCTTGCGAACGGAATGACCCGCGGCCGTGCGGTTTTTTGGGCCTCAAAAATCGCCGCCGCCTGAGTCCCCGCCGCCGCCCGCATCGCCGCCACTCGAGTCGTCGCTGAAGCTATCACCGGAACTCGAGTAGTCGGTGTCGCTCCGGGAGTTCCCGGCGTCGTCCGCTGATCCCCGGTTGTGATCGGAGTCATTATGACCCGAGAACTGGTCATACAGCCACATACCGGCGGCGGCGCCGAGCATGCCGCCGAGGAGTGAGGAGAGGAATCCGCCGCCGGAACTGGGCGCCGCTCCGGGCGTCGCCGCGCTTCCGGAGCGCTGCATCATGGAACGGATGAGTCCCACGACGATCCACGCCACCACGAAGCCGATCAAGGCGGCGACAACCCAGCCCCACGGGCTGGTCGCTTCAACGGGGGCGCTGCTCGCCGCCGGAGTCGGGCGGGCGTTGCGTGCGACCGCCCGTGCCTTCATTGTGGCGGAGACAAAGTTTACTCCGTCCTGCAGGGCCTCGTCATTTTGTTTATTGCGTAACCGGGCCAGCATCGAGCTGACGAGTGCGTCACGATCCTTCAAAGTGAAGAGGGAGACCTGGGTTTCGTTGCCGACGACGATCTGGAGATGGGCTGGTTCCTTGGTCAGGAGGATGTAGATGCCGTTGACCCGCTGCTGGCGCGCCAGCCGGACCGTCCACTGTTCAAACATGCGGTTCACGGCCGCGCGGTCCTGCAGGTTTACCCCCTGCTTGATGTCGTCGGGGATGCCCTTGAAGGTGTCGACCACGAGGTCCTTTTTGAAACGGCCCCCGATTTCTCCGATATGCCGGCTGGCTTCGGATTTGGCCGACTCGGAGAAAAACGCGCCGTTATCCCGAATCACTCCGAGCTCGGCCCGGGTGACAGCGGGGCTGAGGAGCAGTGCAAACAGGAAGCTGATTCGGACGAGGAGGGGAGCGAGGGATGACATATTTTTTCTTCGAGAGTGCGGTGCGGAGCGTGGGGCGGCGATGACAGCTGACGAGCTACTAAGGCCGGCTGCACTTAAAAACAAAATCAGACTGCGCGCAACTTGGCCATCGCCGAGAACGTGCCGCTTGTGGCACTCCGCTGCCAACCGGGGAGGTGAGCGCATCGCGGTCAGGCAATCCTCCGTCGTTGGTGCTACCCCGTGCCCGTCGCCGCGGTCTTGGCTAGGCCGCAGCGCACGCGAGGTCCGGGCTAACTACCGCGCGGGCCATCGGATAGCCACGGGGCGAGCGGCCGAAAAATAAAGTCCACGCTTCCCCCTTTTGGGGCTTTATGCCCAGCGGTTCCAAGGCTACTTCTCAACCCGTCTGTTCTCACCCCCGCCCGCCCCGGCGCCCCTTTAGAGACCACGTTCCGTATCCGACTTAAACACCGCTGGAGATTCCGCCCCTTTTATGAAGCCAAACCCCGTTTATTGCACCGAACCCGGATCCTACTTTGCCATTCCGCCGAAGACGCCACCTCGTCTGGATTGCCGGAGCGGCGCGCGTGGCACCGGACTCCGGCTCGCCGCGGGGCGCATCCTGCTCGCTGGCATTTGTATTCTCGGGTTTTCCCGGCCGGTCCAAGCGCAGGCGCCTGGCACCGGCACCATCGTCGGGCGGGTGTTCAATCCCGCCACGAAGGAATTTGTCCGTCACGCCGAGGTCATGGTCGACGGCACCAATCTGGTCGTTTTCTCCGGCGACGACGGTTCCTACGTTCTGTCCAACGTCGCCGCCGGTACGGTTTCGGTTTCCGTTACCTACACGGGTTACGATCACGCGGTCAGCCCTGTGACGTTGCAAGCCGGCCAGACCGCCACCCGGGACTTTGACCTCAAGGGGGCGACGTTCCGGCCGGGTACGGCGGTCGCCGGGGACTCCATCATGCAGCTCGCAAAGTTCGAAGTTTCATCCGAGCGCGAGGGCAACGCGAAGGCCCTGATGGAACAGCGCGCGGCGTTGAACCTGAAGCGGGTCGTCGCGTCGGATAATTTCGGCGACATTACCGGCGGTAATGTCGGTGAGTTCATGAAGTACATCCCGGGCGTTGAAATCGACTACAACAATGCCGACGCCCGCGCCGTGCGCATCGGCGGCCTCGATCCGAAATATGCCGCCGTGAGCGTCGACGGCATGCGCATGGCCTCCGCCGCCTCCGCTTCTTTTGGCGGCACGACCCGCCAGTTCGAGTTCGAACAGGCTTCGATCACCAGCATCGAGTCGATCGAGGTGAATAAGACCCTCACCGCCAGCATGGACGCCGACGCACCGGCCGGCACCGTGAACATGCGGAGCAAAAATGCCTTCGAGCGCAAGGGGCGCGAGGTCATCGTGCAGGCCAGCCTGACGGCCAATCCCTACGAGTTCACGCTCCGCAAAACCCCGAGCCCCGGGGACGGTGCGCACCGGAAGATCGGTCCGGGCCTGATGTTCAGCTATGCCGATTCCTTCAACGGGCGGTTCGGGGTCCAGCTCAGCCTCTCGGCGAACAGCCTCTTCAACGAGCAGGCGGCCGTCACGGAGACCATCGACAACACGATCGCCGCGCGCGGTCCGGTCATCAATGTACTCACCTTTCGCGACAACCCCAAGATCACGACCCGTGCCGCGATGGGTTTGAATTTCGACTATCGCATCACCCGCGAACTGGTCGTTTCGCTGCGCACCGCGGCTTCCCACCTCAACGACGAGATCAATGCCCGCACCCTGGCCTTTCGCGCGGCCACGGCCCAGATCGATCCCTCCTCGACGCAGACCTACCTGCTCGCCCTTCCTACGGCCAATATCAACACCCGGCTCGAGCAGAACATCGGCCAAAGCCACAAGTTCAACGACACGGCCACCTATACGCCCAAGCTCGAATACAAACTTAACGACATCGTCATCACCGCCAGCGGCGGCTACTCGCGCAGCCGGACCCATTACGAAGACATGCGGTCCGGCTATTTTGCCAACACCATCAGCCGGCTCACCCGCATGAGCTGGAGCGCCCGCCGGAGCAGCTCGACCTCGACGGACTGGCAGTTGACCCAGCTGTCCGGCGCCCCGTGGAACAACCTGGCCAACTACGACCGGATCGACGCCGATCCGAACAACATCACCAGCGTCGCCCGCACGGGTAAGAGCCAGGTTTATCTCGGCTATCTCGACGCGAAAAAGACCTTCAATCTCGGGCTGCCGGTGACGATCCAGGCCGGCGGGAAGGCCCGGCTGACGACGTACGATCTGAACCGGACCGGTTCCGTCTCTTGGACCTATGTTGGCGCGACCAAGAACCAGCTCGACCCGAGCGCGGTGATGATCCCGCACTTGGAGCCGGGGCTGTTTGATCCGAAGCAGGGCGACAATCTCCCCGCGCTCAACATCCCGATTCCCAATGCCACCGCGATGCTGGATCTCTATCACTTGCATCCCGACTATTTCGCCCCGAACGATTTTGGCAATTACAGCATCCTCAATACGACCGGACGCGGCATCAAGGAGCAGATCGACTCCGGCTATGTCGAAGCCAACACCCGCTGGAACCGCCTGCGGTTGAATCTGGGTATCCGCGACGAGCGTACCCGCACCATCGGCCGGACCTTTGACCTCATTCCCGATGCCCTCGTGCGGGCCGCCGGCTACACGCCTAACACCATCCCGTATCTCGCGTACCAGTATCGTAATTTCGAACGGCGGAATAAATACGGCGGTTACGAGAACCTTTTCTACAGCGGTGGCCTGAGGTATTCCATGACGAAGAACCTCAGCCTGCAGCTGGCCGGCAACCAGTCGATCAGCCGACCGGATTACAACAACCTCGCCGGCGCCATCAGCGTCAATGCGACGAACCTGACCGTCACCCTGCCCAATCCTGATCTCAAGCCCGAGACCTCGAACAAGTACTTCGCCAGCGTCCAGTATTACATCGAGCCGGCCGGCAATATCAGCGTCTCCGCGTATCAGCTCGAAGTTAAAAACATGGGCACCGCGAACACGGAAATTTCCGCCGAGGCCGCCGGCTACGCCGACGAGCCCGAGTACAACGGGTATCGCTTCCTGCGGCCCACGAACCTTTCCGGGGTCCGGAAGATCAAGGGCGTGGAGGTCGAGTACAGCCAGCAACTCGTCTTCCTCCCGGGCTTCGCCCGCGGCCTCAGCCTCTTTGGCTCCGTCTCGCGCGCCGTCCCGGACACCCAGGCGGCCAGCGTCGTGCCGAAGTCCGCGAACGGCGGGATTCGTTTCAGCAATCACCGATTCAACCTGCAATTGCGCTCGACCTGGGCGGCCGCCCGCATGACGTCCACTTCCGCCACGCAGACCGTGTGGCAATATGAGCGGTTGATGTTCGACCTGAGCGGTGGCTACAAAATCAACCAGACCTATGATCTCACGCTCAGCGGTCGAAACATCGGCAATTCCCCCATCCGCACCTATATGAACGAGACGGGTATTCTGCTATCCAATACCGTATTTGGCGCGGTCTGGACCATCGGGGTCCGCGGGCGTTTTTGACCCCTGCGGGAATTGATTCCGTCGCCCGGCGTTCCCGCGCCGGGCGACTTTACCGAAGGTGCGACCTCAGGACCGGAGCGTGATCCGGCTGCAACCGCCGGTTTCCTTGGTCACGTTGATCTGCACGGTAATCCGTTCCTGCATCGCGGGCACGTGCGAGATCACACCGATGACCTTGCCGCCGGCCTGGAGGTTTTCGAGCGCCGACATCGCGACCTCCAACGTTTCCGCATCGAGCGAACCGAACCCTTCGTCGATGAACAGCGACTCGATGCTCGTCCGGCCGCTCGCCAACTGCGAGAGCCCGAGCGCCAGCGCGAGACTCACGAGAAAACTCTCGCCGCCGGAGAGGCTGCGCATCGGCCGGGTCACGTCGGCTTGATAGTGGTCAACAATCTCCAGTTCGAGATCGTCGGCTGCGCCGTCGGTAGCCCGTCGAATCGTGTAACGGGGATTGAGCTGCCGCAGATGCCGGTTCGCCAGGACCGTCAGATGCTCGAGCGTAAGGCCCTGCGCGAACCGGGCGAACAGTGAGCCGTCGGCCGAGCCAATGAGCACCCGCAACCGGTGCCAGCGGACAAACTCGCGGTCCGCTGCCTGGATCTGCTCCGCCACCAGGGCGTGGCGCCCGCGCAGCCCGTCGTCGTGTTTGAGGATCGCGCGCGAGTCGGCGACCGCGGCGTGCACGGCGGTGAGTTCGGTTTCGCCGGCGGCCTTTTCCGCCGCGAGATGGGAGAGGTTGCCCGCATCTGCGGCCGCGGCCGGCGGCAGTTGGCGGCGCTGGGTGGCGAGGCCTTCCGCTTGGGTTTTGAGCACGGTGCGGCGGTCATCCAAGTGGGCGCGGCGGGCCCCCAGTACGGTGACCGCCGTCGGATCGAGTAGGGCGGACCGGATGGCCGACCCGTCGCCGAAGCCAGCCGCGACGGCGCCGGCTTGCAGGCGCGCCGCGATCTGCGCGCGCGGCGCGCTCCGGGCAGCGATCGCCTCCGTGAGGCGGGCTTGCTCCTTGGCGGCCGACTCTTGCTTCTGGCGACAGGCTTCGGACTCCTTTCGTTTCGAGTCAGCCGCGCTCCGGGCGTTTTGCAGCGCGGTGTCGGCAATGCGCTGCGCCTCGGCGACGACGCGTTGGCCAAACTTCTCCTGACGCTGGCGGTCCTGTCGCTCGACCTCTTGCCCGGCCGCGGCGACCTTGCGCGCCGCGGCCTCGACGCTGGCCTGCGCCTGCTCGAACTGCTGGGCGCAGCCGTCGAACGTCGCGCGTAATTTTTCAACTTTAGCGAACAGATCGCTGACGGCTTGCTGGTGGCGGGTGTACGTGGTGGCCCGTTCGTTCAACGTGGCAAGCAGTCCGGCCGTGGGCGCAGCGCCTGGCTCCGACGGGACATAAGCGGAGGTCAATTGCGCCAACGCATCTCTGGCGGCGACGGCGCGCCGGCGTTGCTCGGCGAGGGCGTCTTCAAGGGACGGCCACTGCTCCCGCAGGTGCTTGAGCAGCGTGGACTGTTTCTGGCCCTCGGTGTCCTGCTCCACAAAGTTGGTTAGTGCGTTCTGGGCTTCCCGGCGCGCGGCCGTGAGGAGGTTCTCGGCGGTGCGCACCGCGAGGAGCTGCGTGTCCCGGCGGCTCTCCTCCGTTCGGGCGGTCGCGATTTCGGCGGTCAGGCGCGCTTCGTCCTGCCATTGGCCCTCAAGCCCGTGGGGCTCGGCGGCTGAATTCCAGTCGGTCGTGAGACGGGTGATTTCGGCCGTGAGCTTGGCGTCGTCGGCCGCGTGGCGCTTTTCGGTTCCGAGGTGCGAGGCGCGCAGATTCTCCGCGGCGCCCAGCTGCTGCCGGGTTTCCAGGCACGCCGCTTCGGCCGCTGCCACCTGCCCGCGGACCGCGGCCACGCTGCGGGCCGGCGTATCCGAAGTGCTGACATACGGGTGATGGACTCCACCGCATAGGGGGCACGGTTCGTTGTCGCGCAGGGTGGTCCGGTGACTTTCCAACGACTGGACCTTCTCGGCGAACGATAACGTCACGCGATGGGCCTGCAGCAGAGCCGCTGCGGCGTCCTGATTCTGCGTGAGTTGAGTGATGGCGGCGGCGCCCTGACGGAGCAGTTCAGTCGTGACGCCGGCGTTCCGGCGAACCGTCGCCAGCTCAGCCGTTTGTTTGCGAAGGTGCGCGGCTTCGCCCGCGAGTTTATCCAGCGCCTGCCGGCGGTCGCGGGTGCGATCGCGCCGGGTTTCCAATTCGCTGAGCGGCTGCTGCTCGCCGGCGACCTCGACGGCCGCGACTGCGGTCGTCACGGCCGTGTTAGCCTTGGCGAGCGCGGTGCGCAGCGGCGCGAGGATCTCCTCGATTCGGCCGACGGCGATTTCTACGCGTTTGAGCTCCGCCTGCCCGAGCTCGAGTTTCTTGTCTGTACCCACGCCGGCCTCTTCGGCGGCCTGCCAGCGGGCGTGCGCCGCCTGAATCTCCGGCAACTGCGCGGTCAGGGTGGCGTCGAGCGGATGTTGGTTGAGCCAGCCGGACGCGGTCAGGTGCTCGGCGGTTGTACGCTGTAAGGCCGCGGCGGACGCCGCCTGGGCCGTGGACGTTGCGGTGAGTCGGGTTCCGGCTTCCGCGTGTTGGCTTTCCACTTGGCGCAGCGCCTCGCGCGCGGTGGCGAGCACCCGGTCGAGTTCAATGACTTCGGTCCAAAGGACGCGGAGCCCGGTCATCTGCTCCGTCTCCCGCGTCAGAGTGTCATGGGCCTCCTGCGCGGCGGTTTGGGCGGTTTGAACGGTCTGGAGTCGTTGCGGCGCGTTGGCGTCGAGTTCGCGGCGTGCGGTCACGTCCTTTTCATCGTCGCGGGCGAAGTGATCGAGGGTGGTGAGGTCGGCGATAAACGGCGCGGCCTTTTCGTGTTGGGTCAGGCGTGCGAGGTTCGGGGCGTCGTCCTGACAGGCTTGATCGTGCGCGGCTTGATCCGCCTGCAGCTGTCGCGTGGCGCGTTCCACGTCGAGCCACCGGCGCGCTTCGTCGATCCTGCGGGTGAGGGTCGGGGCGAGTTCCTGTAACTGCCGCAGGCGCTCAAGTTGCGTGGCAAGGTGGGCCTCGTGCTGCCGGCGTTGTTCGGGGTCCAGGAGGGTCACCGCGTCCTGTTCGCGGCGCAGAGTGGCGAGGGCCTGTTCAGCGTCGGCGGCGCGGCGGAACGCGGCCCGGGAGATGTCCTCGTAAACGACAGTGCCGGTTACCTGTTGCAGGAGATCGGTGCGCTCCTTGGCGCCCGCCTTGAGAAACGTCGCGAAGTCGCCCTGCGCGAGCAACACCGAGCGGAGAAACCGGTCGTAATCGAGGCCGGTCAACTCGAGGATCGTGGCGTCGGTCTCCTTGATGCTTTCGGCGATGATGGTTTCCGCGGGCAACGCGATTACGCGGCGCTTGGCCTGCTGGATCTTGCCATCGGCCTTCTTCCGCGCGCGCTGCAGTTGCCAGACGCTGCGGAACTCGCCGGCCGCGCAGGCGAACTCGACTTCGGCGGAGCACTCCCCGGTGTGCCGGCTCATCACGGCATCGGGACTCGGCATCGAGCCGTAGCGCGCGACGCGGCCGTAGAGTGCGAGCGTGATCGCGTCCAACAACGTGCTCTTGCCCGCCCCGGTCGGCCCAGTGATCGCGAAGAGTCCCGCGTGCGCGAGCGGTGGCTGCGTGAAATCGACCTCGTTGCTGCCGCGCAACGAGTTTAGGTTGGTCAGGCGCAGGCGGAGAATTTTCACGGCGCGGCCTCCGGCGGGATGGCGGGCGCGGTGTCGTACAATCCGCCGAGGAGTTCGTGAAACGTCTGCGTGAGGGCGATGCTCTCGGGGGACGCCGGATCGATCGTTTCGCGTCGTAAGCGTTCGGCAAATACGTCTTCGGGGCGGAGCTCGGTGAGCGAGCGCGGGGGGGGCGCGGCGTCGGCCCCGCCGGCGCCGGCGGCGGGCGCCGGGGTGAGGACCTTGAGGACGCGCAGCCGGAGCGGGGCGGCGGCCTCGCGGACCTGGCGGTCGAGATCGGGACAGGTGCGGCCGTCCGTCACCGTCAATTCCACCCATGGCTCGAGCACACCGCCGGCGGTGCCCTGGTGGCGCGCGAGTTCGGCCGCGAGCGTGGCCACGCTCGCGGTGAGCCGGCGGAGCGGACGAAATTCCGGGATGGCGACGGCGTGCTGCGTGAGTTGTCCGCCGGCGATATCGATCACGCGAAACTCCTTGGGCAGGTCGACCTCGGAGAAACTCAGCGGGATCGGCGAGCCGGCGTAGCGCACGGAGTTGCCGGCCCCGACGCGTTGCGGCCGGTGGATGTGGCCGAGCGCCGTGTAGGCGAAGCCGGTGAAACACGCCGCGTCGACCGCGCCCAGGTTGCCGATGTGGATGGTGCGTTCGCTCGGGCTCGCGGTGCTGCCGGTCGCCGTGAGATGGCCGGTGCCCACGATGACGCGGTCGCCCGCGATCGCCCGGGCGCGCGCGAGGATGTCCGCGTAGTGCCGGCCGATGCCCTCGCGGATGGCGGCGGCGACCAGATCGGCGGACTGCCCGGGCTGGGCGGTGCGGACGTCGCGTTCGCGGAGGTAGGGGACGGCGCAGACCACGGCGTCGGACAACTCCAACAATGCCGCCGCGGGATCAGCCGGCGGCGCGGCGACGACGTGCACGTCGAGGGCGCGCAGGATCTCGCGCGGCGCGTGCAGCGTGGCCGGCGAGTCGTGGTTGCCACCCAAGATCAGCGTGCGGCACTTCACCTTGCGCGCGAGTTCGCTGAGGAAGGTGTAGTAAAGCGTGAGGGCTTCCTGTGGCGGATTGGCGCTATCGAAGATGTCGCCCGCGATGATTAACAGATCCGGCCGCAACGCGACGAGTTGGGGCAACAGCCACGCGACGAACGCCTCATGCTCCGCGTGCCGGTCGCACTCGATCAGCCGCGCACCCAGATGCCAGTCGGCGGTGTGGAGAATGCGGGTGGACATGACGGGGAGGGAAAGGGCGAGTGAAGGGGAAAGCGCGAGTGAAGGGGAAGGGGAAGGGGAGAGGGGTGGGGGCGAGGGGGCAAGTGACAAGGGTCAAGTGCCGGATCGTTCAGCGGAATACAGGGAAGCGACGCGGCCTGGGAGTAGATCGAGTGAGTACGCCGGCTTGGGTCAAAACGGTTCGCCCACCGACCACGCTTTCTGCTTCGCGCACCCCGTCACGGCCCGAGCGGGAATCGTTCGCGCAGTTTAGCTTTGCGAGTTTTTGGGAAAGAAACATCTCCCGCAGAGGACCTTCCCTCGCGTCTCAGCCGGTTTTTCTTCCCCCTGGTTTTTCCTCCGGCTGCTCGGTTATTTCACCCCAACCCCCCGTGCAAAGCATGAATCCCCGTGCCTTCCTGTGTTCCCGTCCCGCCGTGCGTGTGCGCTCCGCCGCGTTCGCCGTCCTGCTCGCCGCCTGCGCGGTGTTGGGCGCCCGCCCGACCGCATTCGCCGCCGACAACGGCGTCATTGCCGGCACCGTCAGCAATGCCGCCACCGGCAACCTGCTGGAAGGCGCGCGCGTGCAGGTGCCCGCGCTCGGCCGCTCGGCGCTCGCGGACGAGACCGGCCGTTATGTGCTCAGCGGCCTGCCGGCCGGCACGCATGAACTGTTGGTGTCCTACATCGGCCTGGACGCCGCGCGCGTGCAGGTGACCCTCGCCGATGGCGCGCGCGCCGACCGCAACTTTGACCTCACGACCGGGATCTACAAATTGGAGGCCTTCAAGGTTACCGGCGCCCGCGAAGGCGAAGCCGTCGCGCTCACGAGCCAGCGCAACTCGGAGACGCTCAAGAATGTGGTCGCGATGGATTCGTTCGGCAACCTGCCGAACATGAGCGCGGGCGAAGTCGTGATGCGCCTCCCCGGCGTCGCCGGCAGCCCGACCGACGAGGGTCTCAACTATCAGTTCAACATGCGGGGCATGGCCCCGGGACTGAACACGGTGACGGTCGACGGCGGTCTGATGCCAAGCCTCGGCACCAGTCGGGCCTTCGAGCTGCAAAGCATCACCGGCACCATGTTCGAGGCACTTGAACTCACCAAGGGCCACCGGCCCGACCAGGGCGCCGATTCGCTGGGTGCCACGCTCAACCTGAAGACCCGCTCGCCCCTGAGCATGCGCGAAAAGCGCCGCACGACCTACAGTCTGACCGGACGTTGGGCGCCGCCCTTCTTTGAACAAGTTCCCATCCGCGAGCAGCACCGCTCCCATCCGCTCGCCAACATCGCCCACCAGGAACTATTCGATGTCTTCGGCGGCACGCGCAACCTCGCCGTCGCGGTTAACGCCTTCTACAGCGAAAACGCCGTCGGCGGCACCAGCACGACTTTCGACTACCAAAATACGCCCGCACCCGAGGCCTATATCTGGGACTACCGCGTCTGGGATAATTTCAACAACCGCAAGCAGTCGAGCCTCAGTCTCCGCACCGACTACCGCTGGTCGCCGACCTCGCGCTTCTCGGTGACGTTGCTCGGCAACAACAATATCGAGCGCTTCCGCCGCCGCATGGAGGCGCGCGCTTACACCGGCAGCGCCACCACCGTCCCGAGCGCCACCACCGGCGTCGTGCCTGGCGCCTTCAATGATCGCGTGACCACGATCCGGCCCGTCGCCGCCAACAACGTCGACATCCTGATCGACGGCCCGCGCAATTATGTCGTGCGTACGCGCCGGGCTGATTTTACCGGCGACCACGAGTACCGCAACTGGCAGATCGATTACACCGCCGGTATCGGCTACACGCATCTCAACAACGGCGACGGCACCTCGGGCTCTCTCACGATGCGCCTCGCCGGCGCCGGCTGGATCATCGATCGGACCAACTCCGACCTGTTCCCTCGCTTCACGCAAAACGGCGGGCCGGATATCCGCGACGGCAGCCTCTACCGCCCGATCGCCAACGGTCTGGTCAATGGCAACAACCAGAACGACCAGCAGCTCTCGCAGGCTCGTTTCAATGCCCGCTACCAGTTGCCGGTCTCCACGCCCCTCTATCTCAAGGCCGGCGTCTCCTGGCGCGAGCAGGTGCTCGATATCTGGGGCAAGGACAACCACCGCTGGTCCTACCTCGCCAACGGGCCCGCGCTCCCCACGGATCCCACGATCGGCATCTACAACGCCCGCGAGACCGGCTTCGTGTTTCCCCGCTGGTATTCCAATGCGTTCATGGACCAGCGCCGGCCCCTCAACTCCTCGCTCTGGGTGGAGGATCGCTACTATAACGAGACGCAGAAATTCACCGCCACCCGCGGGCTGACCGAGACGGCCTCCGCCGCCTACGCCATGACCCAGGGCCGGCTCGGCACCGAGGGCTTTCTGGGCCGCACCGGCTTTCTCGGCGGCGTCCGCGTGGAGGACACCACCGTGGACAGCTGGGGCTGGGTCCGCGCGCGGGTGTTGAGCAGCGCGGCGCAACAGGTGGCCGATCCCGTGGGCTCCGCCCAACGCGATTACGCGAACAACGACCGCAAGCTCAGCGCCGACTACCGGAAGGCGTTCCCGAGCATCCACGCGTTTCACGATCTCACGACCAACCTCAAGTTCCGCGCGGCGTACTCGACGAGCTTCGGCCGCGCCGACCTCGGCAACTTCCTGCCCGCCGAGACGCCCGACGAGGCCAACCGCCGCGTGACCATCGCCAACCCCGGCCTCAAACCGCAAACCGCCCGCACCTGGGACCTCGGCCTCGAGTATTATTTCGAGCCCGTCGGTCAGATCTCGCTCGGCTGGTTCCACAAAGAAATCCGCGACTATATTATCAGTAACCAAGAGGTCGGCGTCATCGGCACCGGGCCGGGCAACGGCTACGACGGCGAGTACGGGGGCTGGACCGAAATCAGCTCCGTCAACGCCAACTCCGCGATCGCGCAGGGCTGGGAATTTTCCTACCGGCAGCAGTTCACCTTCTTGCCCGGCGTGCTCAAGGGGTTGGCCGGTTCGTTCAACTACACCTGGATCGACACGCACGGCAACTACACCGGCACGACCTACCTCACTCGCCGCGATGTGGCCGGATTCATCCCGCATGCGGCCAACGCCTCGCTGTCGTGGCGCCATCGTAATTTCAGCACGCGTATCCTCTACAACTTCACGGGAGAATACATCACGAGCTATAACGCCACCCCGGCGCTGCGTCTCTATCGGCAATCCATGAAGACCACGAACGTCGGCGTCTCCTACCAGGTGCGTCCGAGTGTGAGCCTGAGCCTCGATGCCGCGAACATCTTCAACGAGCCCCAAGTCTTCTACCGCGGTCCGAAGGACCGCACCCAGCGCACCCTCGTCAACTTCGTGACGATCAGTGGCGGCATCAACGGTCGGTTCTGAGGCGAGGCGCGGTCGGTGTTTCTCCACCCCGGGAGAAACCGCGAAACACACGAAATACACGAAAGGCCGGAGACAGGCGGCGGACCAAGCCGGGGGGCCACGGAACACACGGAACAACACGGAAGAAGACCGGGCGGGGGGCGTGGTAGTGGGGGTGGGGACTCCAGTGCGTAAAAAGGGTTCACGCGGAGGGCGCGGAGGAGCGGAGACCGCGGGGGAGCAGGTGGCTTGGGCTCCGCGTTCTCCGCGGCTCCGCGTGAAATGGATTGGTCGGAGGGCGGATGGAACCGGTCGGAAGGGTGGACCAAGAAATACCCGAAACACACCAAAGGCCGCGGTCGTGGTTCCGGCCCGGGGGGCTTTTGACTGATGGGCGTCGCCGTCCGAGGTATTATCCACTCCGTCTACTCGGTGCGCGCTGTGGTTAAAATGATCCGGCCTTAAAACGGGTCGCCCGGATTAGACCACCGATTGCACGGAGTGGGTAATGGACTGCGAAACGCACCCTATCCTGAAGTGAACCAAGCGAATCAGTCTGCGCGACGCCAAGGCTAGGGGGCCTTGACGGGGACCGTGACGATGTTCGGTCGGGGGGCGGGCTTCATGCCGTCGCCAAGGAAGAAGCCGGGGTGAGGCGGTTGGTTGTAACCGACGTTTTGCCAGGCGACCGCCAGTCGGTACTGCGGATCGTGCATCAGCGTATACAAGCGGTGTTCGGTGGGGATCGTTGTGGAATAGATGCGCAGTTCCTGGTTGTCGGTCGTGCGCCAGATCACTTCCTCGCGCCAGTCACCGAAGAGATCGGCGCTGAGCGCGGGCGTGGACTTGGTGCCGTTGTTGGACGTGCAGCCCTCGGCGGTGAGCAGGCGGGTCTCCGTGCCGTCGGTCCAGTTCCACTTGTCGATGCGGTTTGAATTCAACAGTTCACGCAGGAGATCGCCGTCCCACCACACCGCGAAGTTGCAGGAGGACGGATTGCGCTCGGAAATCTTTTCGCCCTTCACGTTGTAAAGGCCGCGGACGCGCGGTCCGCCTGAGCCCCACATCTCCGCTCCGGGATAACGCGGGTCGAGGTCGACGGCGCAACCGCGGCCGACGTCGGGGGCGTTCTCCGCGCCGTCGGGTTTGCCCCAGATCAGCGCGCCGGTGTTGGCATCGCGGAACTCGAGGCCGAAGGGATGGCGCGGGTTTTCATGGATGTCGAAGACCTCGAGGCCGGGGCGGTTCGGGTCGAGATCGGAAACGTGCAGCGCGTCGCCGTGACCGAGCTTGGTCGTGTACCGGGGCGTGCCATCGCTGTTGATACACATCGCGCCATAGATGATCTCGTCCTTCCCGTCGCCGTCGACGTCCGCGACACTCAGGTTGTGGTTGCCCTGGCCGCGGTACGGGTTGGAGCGATCCGCGGGACCGTACTTATCGCTATCGAAAAACCAGCGAGGTGTGAGCTTGCCGTCACGCCAATCCCAGGCGGCGAGCGTCGTGCGCGTGTAATAGCCGCGGCACATGACGAAGCTCGGGCGCACGCCGTCGAGGTAGGCGACGCAGGCGAGGAAGCGGTCGACGCGGTTGCCGTAGCCGTCACCCCAGTTGTTGATGTCGCCGCGGGCGGGCAGGTAGTCGGTCGTGGCCAGGGCGCGGCCGGTGCGGCCGTCGAAGACGGTGAGGTACTCCGGGCCCGCGAGGACGTAGCCGGCGCGGGAGGCCACGCGCTTGCCGTCGGGCGTGGTGCGGCTGCCGGTCTTGTCCGCGGAAGGGACCGGCGCATCGCCTTGGGTGCGCCAGTCGGCGGCGGCGTTCCCGATCACCTGGCCGGTCCCGTCGACGGTGCCGTCGGCGGTCTTGCAGACGATTTCGGCGCGGCCGTCGCCGTCGAGGTCGTACACGAGGAACTGCGTGTAATGCGCGCCTTCGCGGATATTTTTCCCGAGGTTGATGGTCCAGAGCCGCGTGCCGTCGAGTTTGTAGGCCTGGAGCAACGGCTCGTCGGTGACGCCGGCTTGGGAGTTGTCGCGGGCGCGGCCGGTTTGGTGGAGGATGATCTCGTACTCGCCGTCGCCGTCGAGGTCGCCGACCGAGACATCGTTCGGCGTGTAGCCTTGGGGCGTCTGCAACGCGATCGAGAGGTAGGGGCGGACCGGAGCGCCGGCCGCGACGGTAAAGCGGGCGCTCGCGGGTTGTTCGACGCCGCCGAGGACGGGGCGCACGAAATAGGCGTTGGCCCGGGCGGGATCGAAGGTGGTGTCGGAGAAGTGGGTGGCGCCGGTGATCGGGGCGGCGTTGAGTTTGGCCGGAGCCGAGCCGTCGGCGGCGCTGTAAAGGTTGAACGCGAGCGCGGGGGCGTCGGTGCCGAGGACGCGCCAGCTGATGAAGATTTTGTGGTCTTCCGCTTTGAGGGCGACGACGCCGCGCCCGAGGGTCTCCATCTGCCGCGGGGCCGGCGCGGCGCCGGCGAGGGTGGCGGCCAGCACGGCGAAGGCGAAGCGGAGGAGCGGACGGAGGTGGCGGACGAAAATCATGGCAGGTGGGGTGCGTCAGCCATACGCAGCGCGGGGGGATTGGTTGCGGCAGAAAGCGGGATTGTCGCTGCGCGGATTGTTCGGGCGGAACGATGCAAGGGTTCACGCGGCGGCGCGGAGGGCGCGGGGCGAACATCAAGCCAGTCTCCGCGCCCCCCTCGATCTCCGCGGCTCCGCGTGCGACTCATCTTCGGGCAAAACAACCAGCTGCCACTCTCTGGCCCGCGCAGCTACCACTGCGGCTGAGTGCAGCTAAAGTCGGGAAGGGCTTGGACCCTGCGCTTACGCGCAGGGCTACAGACGGAATGGAGCTCAGGTCCAGCGGAGATCCGTGCGCGTCAGCGGCATCTGGCGGACGCGTTTGCCGGTGGCAGCGAAGATCGCGTTGCAGATCGCGGGGGCGACGGCTGGCAGGGCAGGCTCGCCGAGGCCGGTGGTCGGATAGTCGGTCTTGAGGAAGTACGTCTCGATCTTCGCCGGCGCGTCGGTGATACGGATCAACGGATAGTCGTTGAAGTTGCTCTGCACCACCCGGCCGCGCTCGATGTTCAACTCCTGCGTCAGGAGCACGCCGAGGCCGTCGATGACGGAACCTTCGACTTGGTTCTCTGCGCCGCTGGGGTTGATGATCTGCGCCCCGATGTCGCCGCCCGTGATGAAGCGATCGACTTTGAGCCGGCCTTCCCGGCTGACGGTGACTTCGGCGATCTGCGCAAAGTAACCGCTGTGGCTGAAGTGAAACGCGATGCCGGCACCGGAGCCCTTGGCGAATTTCTTTTTGCCCCAACCCGCCTTTTCCGCGGTGAACTTCAGGACGTTGCGCATGCGCGCGACGTTGTAGCCGCCGCCCTGTTTGCCCTTCGCTGCGCCGCTGCTGCCCGCGGGCATTTCGTCGCGGGTGCCAAGCAACTCAAGCCGGAGTTCCAACGGGTCGCGTCCCGCCGCGTGGGCGAGTTCGTCGATAAAGCTGTGGATGACCCAGGCGAACACGCAGCTGCCCGGTGCGCGCCAGGGGCCCATCGGCCAGCCGGTTTCAAACATCGTCTGCTCCGCCTGATAATTCGCGATCCAGCGGCCAGGGAACTCATCGCCGCTCAGCGCGCCGCCGCTGCCGGGGGCGCCGCCTTCGCCGAACGTGAAGAAGTGGTTCTTCCAGGCGACGACCTTGCCGGCGGCGTCGACGCCGCCCTTGAGGAAGTGCAGGCCGCCGGGACGGTACTGGTCGTGCTTGAGGTCGTCCTCGCGGGTCCACGTGAGCTTCACGGGGGCGTTGACCTTCATGGCGATGGCCGCGGCCTCGATGAGGTAGTCGGCCCCGATGCGCCGGCCGAAGCCGCCGCCCGCGCGGTTGAGGTGGAGTTTGATCTTTTCGGGGGCGATGCCCAGGACGCGGTTCACCATGCCGGTACCGATGCTCGGGATTTGGGTGGGCGACCAGATCTCCATCACGCCGTCGTGCCAGTGCGCCGTGGTGTTCTGCGGCTCGAGGTTGGCGTGGGAGATAAAGGGATACACGTACTCCGCGGTGACGGTCTTGGCGGCGGCCGCGAGCGCGGCGTCGGCGTCGCCGTCCTTGCGCAGCACGCGTTGGCCCGGCTGGGCGGCCTTGGCGCGGGCCTCGGCGACGAAGGTGTCCCAGCTCTCGTTGACGACCTTGCCCTCATCCCAGGTGACCTTGAGTTGTTTGCGGGCGCTGAGCGCAGACCAGGTGGAGTCGGCGACGATGGCGACGCCGGGCACGAGTTCCTTCACCTTGCCGTTGCCCTCGAGGATGAAGGCGTCTTTGACGCCGGGCAGCGTCTTGATGAGATCGAGGTTGGCGCTGACGACTTTACCGCCGAAGGCCGGACACTTTTCGTACACGGCGTAGAGCATGCCGGGTAGCTTCATATCGATGCCGAACAGCGGCTGGCCGGTGACGATCTTGGGCGTATCGATTTGGGCGATGCGCCGGCCGAGGAGCGTGTAGTTCTTCGGGTCCTTGAGCATGACCGACTCTTTGGCGGGCACGGGCAGCGAGGCGGCCTTTGCGACGAGTTGGCCGTAGCCGAGTTTTTTGCCGGAGGTATGGACGACCGTCGCTTTTTCGGCGCGGCACTCGGACGCGGGCACACCCCAAGTTTGGGCGGCGGCGGCGACGAGCATGGTGCGCGCGGTGGCGCCGACCAGGTGGAAGTTGTCGTAGTTGTTCGGGGTGGAGCGGCTGCCGCCCGCGCTCTGATTGCCGTACAGCTTTTCGTTGAAGTCGGCCTGCTCGATCGTGATGCCTTCCCACGGTACCTCGAGTTGCTCGGCGATGATCATGGGCAGGGACGTTTTCACGCCCTGACCCATCTCGGGTTGCTTCGAGACGATCGTGACCGCGCCGGAGGGGGTGATGCGGATAAAGGCGTTGGGCGTGAAGTCGGCGGGCGCGGTAGCGGCCGAGGCGTCGGAGCCGGAGCGGATGTAGAACGCGAGCGCGAGCCCGCCGCCGGCGAGGCCGGTGAGTTTGAGGAAGTCGCGGCGGTTGACGGGCGAGGAGAGCGTGGGGGTGTTCATTTGGCGGCCTCCTTGGTGCCGGCGATGACGGCGGCGCGTTTGATGCCTTCGCGGATGCGCTGGTAGGTGGCGCAACGGCACAAATTGCCGGCCATGGCGCCGTCGATGTCGTCGTCGGTCGGCTTCGGGTTGTCCTTGAGCAGGGCGGCGGCGGTCATGATCTGGCCGGCTTGGCAGTAGCCGCATTGCGCGACGTCGAGTTCGGTCCACGCCTGCTGCAACGGATGCAGCGCGGTGGCGCTCGCGGCGAGGCCTTCGATCGTGGTGACCTTCATGCGGCCGACGGTGGAGACGGGCGTCATGCAGGCGCGGGTAGGCACGCCGTTAAGGTGAATCGTGCAGGCGCCGCATTGGCCGACGCCGCAGCCGAATTTGGTGCCAGGGAGATCGAGGTGGTCGCGCAGCACCCAGAGCATCGGGGTGTCGGCCGGCACGTCTACGGTACGGGACTGGCCGTTGAGGTTGAGCGTGTATTTCATCGTCGGGAGAGAAGGGTGGGGAAAACGGCGCGAGTGGACAAACGACCCGGGTGGCAGAGGGGGAAGAGCGGCGAGCTTAACCGCCAAAATGGTAATTCAGCCGGGAATGTTCGAATGGCAAGCGCGGGTTGGGACTGTTTGGGCCGTCCCGTTTGAGCGCTCACCCTCTTCGCGAAGTTTGCGGTTAAACCTGCGCCCACGCAGCACCAGTGGGGATTGAAAGCGGCCGCTTTTCCAAAACGCGCAGATGGTCGAGAATCAGCCGCGAAAAGGCGCAAAAATGTCCTCCCGGAGGACGATGAATTTCAGTTCGGCTCGAAGCTGTCAGTGGCTTTGTAGTTTGGGTTTTTCGCGTCATTGGCCTGATTGCTTGAACGAGGTCCGACGCCGCGGATTTGTGAACGAGCGGAGGTGGCTCCCCGTTCACTGCTCGCATGTACCTGGCGCACGAAATAGCCGCCGCTGGATCGGAAGCGGAATCCACCAGACGTTCAGTGAATATAACGCCAACCCCTTCGTGCGACGGGCACGGCTCTCTCTGATATTTTGCCCCAAGCCGAGAACGCGGAAAGCACTGAAGTTATTCCGGACCCTCAAGGTACGGGTCGCGGCGCTGGGCGCGCTTCCGTCCCGCGGATTCGTCGCGGCAGAGTCTAGGGGAGAGGCTCGGTGTCAGCCGGCGTTGAGTACGCGCTATTTGAACCGGAGGCTGCGCGTGGTGCTTTCGCCCCACTGCAAGGTCGGTTCTTGGGTGGGCGTGGCGTTCCAACGGCATTCGCGGGCGGTCAGTTTCCCGAGTTCCAGATCGTAGGTGACCACTTGAAATGAGAGCAGCGGTTCTTCCTTGCCGGAGTTGCGGCCCTTGATGGGGGAGTCGGCGCGGAAGGTGGCGAGGGCGAGGTCGCGGTCGGGACCCTCCCACGTGTAGAATTGGTTCCAGTTGGCGTTGCCGTGGAAGTAGCCGACGATGTTGCGGTGCTGCTTGAAGAAGTTCGCGAGCGCGCGTTGTTCGACGGTCGTCGGCGCGTCGGTGCTGGTGCCTTCGTGCAGGGTGTCGGCGACGAGGTTCTCGAACTTGTCCTTCGCGTTGATGCCGTGGTCGCCGTTGGGATTGCGCAGGTGCTTGGCCTCGATGTCGGGTTGGTCGTGGCAAAAGAGCAGCACGGGTTGCGTGGCGGGAGCGGCGCGGAGGACTTCCTCCAGCCAGGTCCGCGTGGCGCTGTCGGGCCAGATGGTGCAGCCGACGATCAGCACGCCGCCGAATTCACGGATATAGCGGACCGGATCGCTGGTGTACCGGTAATCTGAATTCGTCTTGGGCACCGCGGGGCGCATCATGCGGTTGTAGATCGCCACCATCGCGGTGGCGTCGGTGGCCGGCAGCATCGGGACGGGGGCGCCGATGGCGTTGGAGGCGTCGTGGTTGCCGGGCACCAGCAGGAGCGGGGTCGCCGCACCGGCGGCGTTGGTCACGGCGAGGCGTTGCGCGAAGTGCGTTTCAAACTGCGCCCACGAAGCGGCGGCGGGTTGGATGCGCAGCGGAAGCATTTCCTGCCGGTTGGCAATGTCGCCGGTGACCATGACGAAGTCCAGCGGGCCGACCGATTGCGCGGCCCGCAGTCCAGCGTCGGCCGGAAACCGCGCGGCCGGCACGCGGTTGATCGCAGCGGCGAGCGCCGCATTGACTTCCGTCGCCGCCACGTTGGCCGCACCACGAAAGTAGCTGCGAGTGAGTCCGAAATGCAGATCGGAGGTGAAGACAAAGGTGACCGGCGCGGCGCCGGCGGACGTCAGCAAGATCAGAAACGTCGAGGCGAGAGCGGGCAGGGAAGCGAAGCAGCGGCGCAGCATGGAGGAATGGGGGGCGAAGGTGGCGTGGACGGGGCCGAGGTTTCAATCCTGGAAGTCGGGCGGGTCGAGGCCAAGCCGGGTGTCCGCGCGCCCCGCCGGGTCGGCGCCCTATTGACCGATTGCGCCCCGGCTTCTTTCTTCGCCGGATGAATTTTCCCGCAGGCCTTCGGCATCCGGCGACGCGAATCATCGCGCTCGGGCTTTTGGCCTTCGCGCTCTTGACGGTGCGGTTTTCGCCCAACTGGGCCGCGTTCTATTACGGGTTGCGCGACGCCAGGGTGAACGTGACCAGTGTCGCGCAGGATGCGGCGATCGATAAGGCGATTTTCAGCGCGTATTCGGCGCGGGGTTACTACGTGTTGCAGCAGGCGCGGGACCTGAACGCGGAAATCGATGACGCGAACCACAAGATTGTGCGCTGGCGGCTATTGGTGCCGGCCTTGGGGCTGATTTTGAAATTGCCGGGCTGGGTGATCCTCGGGCTCGCGCAGATCGGGTGTTGGGTGTTCGTCACGGTGCTGGTCGCGATGGCCTACCATCAGGCCCGGGCCGCGGGGCGGCCGACCGGCGACGCGATCTGGCTCGGGGTGATCGCCGGGGCCAGCGCGCCGTTTTTCACCTCGATGGGCTTGTTGGGTTATTACGACTCGTGGTTGGCGCTCGCGTTGCTGGCGGTGGCCTTTGTCCGGCCTCGCCCGGTCGTTTGGCTCGCCTGCGTGTTGGCACCTTGGGTGGACGAACGTTTTGTCATCGGTTTGCCGCTCGCGCTCTGTGTGCGCCGGATGGGCGATTCCAATACGGTGGCCTCGCGCTGGAGTTGGTTGAAACAACAGGCCCTGCCGCCGACCTGTCTGGTGCTGGGCTACACCCTTCTCCGGCTGAACCTGGGTGGGTCCGGGGGCTCCCAAACGATGGGGCAGTATCTGAACCAGTTTGTTTTTTCCGGGCAGATTTCAGTTGGTCAGCGACTCTTGGGCGTTTGGGAGGGGCTGCACGCCGGTTGGTTCTTGGTGTTAGTGGCGCTGGTCGGAACGAAGTGCGCCGGCGCTGCGCCCCGGCGCATCGAATCCGGGCTGCTGGCAGTCGGCGTCGTGCTCACCGGCCTGGTCGGGTTGTTTACCGCTTTGGATATGAGCCGCTCGATGGTGCTGCTGATTCCCGTGGTGCCGCTCGGCTGGATGATCGCGGCGCGTACGACGTGGTGGCGCCATTATCACGTGGCCCCCGCCCTGGCTGCGATCGCATGGCTCGTGCCGGCCTGGCACGTGGTCGGCGCGACGTCCCGGCAGGTGGACAATCTATGGTCGCCGGCGTCTCCGCTGGTGATCGCGCACAACAACCTTGGACTCTGGTTGGTTGAGACGCCCGGCCGGGAGGCGGACGCACGGTTGCACTTCACCGAGGCGCTGCGGCTCAAGCCGGACTACGCGGAAGCGCACAACAATCTCGCGCTCATTATGGCCAAGATCCCCGGCGGCGAGGCCGAGGCGCTGGCGCATTATGCGGCGGCTTTGCGGCTTAAGCCTGACTTTGCGGACGCGCACAATAATTTGGCCCTCCTGTTGGCGAAGATGCCTGGTCGGCACGCCGAAGCGGAGGCTCACTATACCGCGGCGCTACGGCTCAAGGCGGACTTTGCCGAGGTGCACAATAATTTGGCCACGCTGCTGGATCGTTGGCCCGGTCGGGAGGCGGAGGCACTGGGGCATTACGCCGAGGCCCTGCGGCTCAAACCGCATAGTCCGGAGATACGATATAATCTGGCTCTCGTCGTGAGTGCGCTCCCTGGCCGCCAGCAGGAGGCGATTGCGCATTATGCCGAGGCGATCAGGGCCAAACCCGATTATGCCGAGGCGCACAACAATCTCGCCGTTCTGCTCGCCGGCACGCCCGCGCGGCAGGCGGACGCGCTGTCCCATTATCTCGAGGCGTTGCGCATCCGGCCCGATTTCGCCCAGGCGCATTATAATCTGGCGAACCTGCTGGTCAGCCTGCCGGCCCGGCAAGCGGAAGCCTTGGCGCATTACAGGGAGGCGGCTCGTCTTTTGCCCGATAATCCCACCGTTCATCTTACTCTGGCCCGACAGCTCGAACTTTGGCCGGAGACAAAAGCGGAGGCGGAGGTGCACTACGTGAGGGCGCTGAGCCTCGATCCGAAATTATCCGCGGCGCGGGCCGGCTTGGAGCGTTTGCGCAACTAGGCGGGGAAGGGGAGGCGGGGCGCAGCCCACTCGTCCACCTAGGATCATGACCGTTGCGCAAACCCGCGGCGGTGCGCGTGGTTTGCCACGCGAGCAATCCGCCTACTATCGCAAAACGTCGCGGCGTCATTGCCCCGCTTTCGCGCTGGGTGAGGACCGACTTCAGCGGCCAGAGATCCAGGCCTCTTCTGTTGCAGGATCGCCCGGCACCCGAGGCTGCCGCTCCGTGCAGGAGAGGCGCCGGCGGATCGAAGCCGCGCGGACCGCTCCGCCCTGTGGCGCGTGCTGGCGTTCGCCGACGCCAGCACGGGAATCCGGCACGGCAACGTAACACACTAAGTCGAACCACCGCGCAACGTCCTGCGTGCGCTCGACGTCTCGCCGTTATCACCATGCACCGCCGCCTCGTTACATTCATTTCCCGTTTTCTCGTCGCCGGTTTGCTGGCCGCGGCGCAGTCGCTTTCCGCGCAGGCGCCCGCCACCGCAGCGATCTCCGGCCGCGTGCAAAATGTCGCGACGGGCAACTACCTCGGCAACGCGCGCATCGCGGTCAAGGGCACCGAGGTTGTCGTCTTCTCCGATCAGGACGGCGTGTATCGCATCCCGCGGGCGCCGAGCGGGCCCATGGTGCTGGAGGTCTCCTACACCGGTCTCGACGCCGAGCAAATTTCCCTCAACGCGACGGCGGGCCAAACCCTTGAGCGGGACGTCGGGTTGACCAATCGCGGTCGCTACGGCTCCGCCGAGGCGGCGGTGAAGCTCGATCCGTTCGTGGTGGTGACGTCCAAGCTCAACGAGGGTGAGGCCCTCGCCACCAACGAGCAGCGCCACGCCGCCAACATCAAGAACGTCGTGTCGGCCGACGCCTTCGGCGACATCAGCGGCGGCAACATCGCCGAATTCCTGAAGTACCTGCCCGGCCTCGCCCTTGACCTCGAAAGCGGCGAGGCGATTTCCGTGTCGGTCCGGGGTATCGGCAGCAGCATGACGGCGGTTTCGGTCGACGGCGCCCAGGCGGCGAACTCGGTGAGCCAGGGCCAGAGCCGGAATTTTCAGTTCAAGCAGATCTCGATGAACAACGCGTCGCGCATCGAGCTCTACAAGGTGCCGACCCCGGCCAATCCGGCGGACTCGCTCGGCGGTTCGGTGAATATCGTGAGCAAGAGCGCGTTCGAGCGCAGCAAGAGCCAGTTCAACTACCGGCTCTACCTCGCCGCCAACAGCGACGCGCTCACCTTGCACAAGACGCCTTTCCCCGACGACAAGATGGTCCACAACGTCCTGCCGGCTTTCGATTTCGACTACACCCTGCCGGTGAACAAAAATCTGGGCTTTGTCATCACCGGTTTGGCGTCACTGGAATTCGTCCCGCAAAACATCACGCGGATGACGTATGACAACACCAACGTCGGGACCGGCGGTTCGATCGCGCGGCCGTTTCTCTCCGGCTTCACCCTCGACGAGGCGCCCCGCCATACCCAGCGCGACGCCTTCAGTATCCGGGCGGATTGGCGCGTGCGCCCCGGTTCCGTTCTCACCCTCTCGGCCCAGACCAGTTACTACCACGACAACACGCGGGATTTGCAGTGGGCGTTCAGCACGGGCGCGAATGGTGCGCCGACTGTGGCGGGCGGGGTGCCGCTCAGCTACGGCGAGGGCTTCACGAACGGCGCCACTGGGCGTGGCGCGGTCACCATGCGGCAGTCGATCAACAACATTCAGGG
>CAIJFT010000285.1 GCA_903820035.1 uncultured Opitutia bacterium | reverse complement strand
GAAGCGGATGGCCACAGTGGGCCAGATGTTCAAACGCTTTCTCACTCTCGCTACCGGCGCCGTTCTGGGTGTCGCGTTGGCTGTGGTGGGATTTCGGGTCGCCGCAGCGTGGAACCTATGGCCGAATCGGGACCTTTCGCGTTCGGCCGGTTACGTGAAGGATGTGATGCGCCTGGTTAACGAAAATTACTTCGATGCCAAGGCTGTGGGTTACGACCAGCTGGCGCGAAGCGCCCTGCATGGCATGATCGAGTCACTGGATCCCCATTCGGAATTCCTCGAAAAGAAAAACCACGATGAGTTTGAGGAAGAGCTTACGGGCGAGTTTGGCGGCGTGGGACTTCAGGTGGAAACACGCCAAAGCCGGGTTGTTGTAATAGCGCCTTTGGCCGGTACTCCCAGCGAGCGTGCGGGGGTGCAGCGCGGGGACGAAATTGTGGCCATCGATGGCAAGCCGCTGGAGGCGGGGGGGAACATTGATGGCGTGGTCGGCCGTTTAAGGGGAAAGCCGAAGACCCTAGTTCAAGTTGGCTTCTTTCGTCCCTCTAGCAAAGAGACGCTGAATTTTTCGCTCGTGCGGGAGGTGATCAAGATCGAGAGCGTGCGCGGGGCGAAGATCCTCGATGACGGCATCGGCTATGTTCAACTCACGGAATTCTCCGAGCATACTTCGGAGCAATTTCGGCGGGCTTTGGGCGACCTGCTGGAGCGTGGGGCCAACAGTCTGATCCTCGATTTACGCAACAATCCGGGTGGCCTGCTTGATTCGGCCGTTGAGGTGGCCGAACCGTTTTTTGCGAAGGATGAACTGATCGTTTATACGCAGGGGAGGAAGGTGGCTGACCGGGAGGAGTTTCTTTCCGAGTCTAAGGGCGCCCCCTTGTCGCTGCCGGTTGCCGTCCTGATCAACGCCGGTAGCGCGAGCGCTGCAGAAATCGTCACGGGCGCCCTCAAGGACACCGGACGCGCCGTGGTGGTCGGCGAGCGCTCCTTCGGCAAGGGATCGGTTCAATCTGTATTCAAGTTGGATAACGGCGAGGGCTTGGGCCTCACGACGGCGCGTTATTACACCCCGGGTGGCGCGGCGATCCATGAACACGGCATCGATCCGCATGTCGAGGTGGTTATGACCCCGGAGGAGGACGCAAAGCTCGTGCGTCAGAGGGCGCGTCCCGATATCTCCGATCCGATGGCCTTCAAGGAGCGTTTTGGGTTCGAACCGGTACCGGATCGCCAGTTGGAGACTGCAATTGTGATGTTGAAGGGGGCTCGGTTCTTTCCCAGATCAGCCCGGTCCGGGGTGGCGCCTTGACATGATTCTAGCGCTGGAAAGCTCCTGTGATGAAACCGCGGTGGCGGTTTTTGATCCCGCCCGTGGGCTTGTCGGCGAGTTGGTGCATAGCCAGATTGCCCTGCACGAACGCTATGGCGGAGTGGTCCCCGACCTAGCGACGCGGGAGCACCTGCGGATCTTTGCGCCACTTTTGCAGCGGACCCGCGACGAACAAGGGTTTCAAACCGTTACGTCGGTGGCGGTGACGCATGGACCCGGACTGGCCGCCTGCCTCGCCATCGGTGTCGCCGCGGCAAAATCGCTTGCCCTAGCGTTGAAGGTACCGGTGGTGGGCGTGAACCACCTGCGCGGTCACGTTTGGTCGCCCTTTATCGGTCTTCACGCTTCGGACCCGGTGGCGTTTGAGCTGCGGTTGGCGGCCGCGTTGCCGCATCTTGGTTTGATTGTTTCCGGGGGCAATACGCTGCTTTTCGCCATTGATACGGACCGGCGGGTGACGGTGTTATCGTCCACCCGGGATGACGCTGCGGGCGAAGCTCTCGACAAGGGCGCGAAACTTCTCGGATTGGGCTATCCGGGCGGGCCGCTGGTCGAGAAGCTCGCGGGGGGTGGGCAGGTCGCTGCTTTCGATTTCCCTCGTGGCATTGGCCGGCGGGATGAATTGGATTTTAGTTTTTCAGGCCTGAAGACCAGCCTCCGCTACCTGATTGAAAAACTGCCCCCGGCCGAGGTGCAGCAGCGCCTGCCCGACTTGTGCGCGAGTTACCAGCAGGCGGTGGTCGATGCACTGGTGCGTAAGTCCAAGGCCGCTTTGCGCCAGGGGCAAGGTTGCTATCGCAGCCTCGGGCTCTCTGGCGGCGTGGCGAATAACCGGACGCTCCGGGCGGCGTTGGAGACGGCAGCCGGAGAGGCCCGGGTTGATTTTTTTGCCGCCCAGCCGAAGCACACGGGGGATAATGCCGGGATGATTGCTTTCGCGGCGTGGGTTGACGCTGTCGGGACGGACCGCACATCCGGTTTGACCCTACGAATCGAACCCGGCGCTACACTCGCCTGAGCGCAGTTACTTGTAGTCGCGGCGCAGGTTGCTCGGAAGCAGGCCTAGTTCTTCGCGGTACTTGGCTACGGTGCGGCGGGCGATCGTGATTCCCTTTTCGAGCAACTTGGCGACGAGTTCCTGGTCGCTCAGGGGTGCGGAAGTGTCCTCCATGTTGATCAGGTCGGCGATCATCTCTTTCACGCTTGTGTTGGAAACGGCGGCTCCGCTATCGGCCTGATACCCGGGGGTAAAGAAATACTTGAAGTCGAAGACCCCGTGCGGCGTGCGGATGTACTTGTTGGCGATAGCGCGACTAACCGTCGTTTCATGTACCCCGACTACATCGGCGACTTGGGTCATGGTCAGCGGCTTCAGCGCCGAAACACCATTTTCAAAGAAGTCCTTTTGCGCATTGAGGATTTCCCGGGTGATCCGCTCGATGGTCCGCTGGCGCTGTTCAATCGAGTCGATCAGGAACTTGCCGGACCGCATCCGCTCCCGTAGGTACTCGCGCTCGTCTTTGGTCAGGGAGCCCTTAGCAATCATGTCCCGGTAGGTGCTCGAAATTCGAAGACGCGGAATGTAGTCGCTGTTAAGGTGGATTTTCCATTCGTCGCCGTCGCGCTCGACGCTTACGTCGGGCTCGACCACGCGGTTATTGTCCTCGGCGAAGCGCCGCCCGGGCGCGGGGTCCAGTTTGCCGATTTCCTCGATGGCGGATTGTACGTCCTCGGCGTCCACCCCCAGTTTTCGGGCCAGCTCCGGAATCCGCCGTCGCGTCAAAAGTTCAAAATAATCCCGGATGATCCGCGAGGCGAGCGAGGCGCCCCGCCCCTTAGCGGCGAGCTGGGCGCGAAGGCAGTCGGCCAGGTCGGTGGCGCCGATTCCCGGGGGATCGAAACTTGCCAGCACTTTCAGCGCCTCCTGAACGGCCGCGAGGGGGAGGGCGGCCTGGAGGGCGACATCCGGCGGGGTTTGGGTGAGGAATCCACGATCGTCCAAGGCTCCGACCAAGTGCTTCATCGCCAGCATGCCATCTGGCGACAAATCCGCCATTTCGGCTTGTTGGATCAGGTGTTCCTGCAGGGAGGTTTCACTGACGAGTGAGTCGAAAAAGTGCTGCCGGCGTTCTGCGTCCTCGGAGGTGTGGGGCTGGTTTCCACCGACACTAGCCATGTGGTCCCGCCAGTCTTCGTCCAATTTTCCAAGGATCTCGAATTCCTTGTCCTTGGAAAAATCCATTTCATCGCGCTTCGCGTCGTTCTGAGTCGGCTCTCCCGGTGCGTTGTTGTCGATCGTGGAGCTCCCCTCCTCACCGCCGTCGTCCGTCCTGTCGAGGCTGACACCCTCCATGGGAAGTTCTTCCAGCGTGGGATTACTTTGCAGCTCCTCTTGGATCACGGACCGCAAATCGAGGGCCGCGACTTGCAGTATCTTGAGAGAATGACGCAGCTGGGGTGCGAGTACCAGCGATTGCGTCTGTCGTTGCCTGAGGTCTT
>CAIJFT010000284.1 GCA_903820035.1 uncultured Opitutia bacterium | reverse complement strand
TCGGGTGCGGCGAACGCGTTGGCGTTGGCCGGATCGAGGAAGCGCAGGTAGTACCAGCACGAGCCCGCCCATTGGGGCATGGTGTTGGTTTCGCGGCGGCCGCGGAGCCAAAGGTCGCCTTCAGGTTTCGGCTGCGACGCCGGTACGTTCGCTCCGGTCGCGGCGTTAAACCAGATTTCGAGCCAAGCGGTTTCGTTGGCCAACGGGCTCTCGCCTGTGCCGCTCGGCAGGTAGGATTGTACGCTCGGCAGTTCGAGCGGCAGGGCCACGGCCGGCAGGGGCAGGGCGTAATGAACGCCTCCCGCGTCCTTGAAGGTGACGGGCTGAGCGGGTAAATCCTCGCCGCGGGCGGCCTTGGCCTTCGCGTAGTCGGCTTCACTGACCCAGACGATCGGGAACGGTTCGCCCCAATAGCGCTGACGCGAGAAAAGCCAGTCGCGCAGCTTGTAGTTCACGGTCGCTTTGCCGCGCCCTTGGGCGCCCAGCGCCGTCGTGATCCGCTGTTTGGCTTCGGCCCACGGGAGCCCGTCGTAGCCGGGCGAGTTGATCAACTTGCCGTCACCGACGTAGGGCAGTTTCGTGTCCGCTGCGCCACTGTCGATAACCTGGATGACCGGCAGCGCGAACTGCTGGGCGAACTCGTAGTCGCGTTCGTCGTGCGCCGGCACAGCCATGATCGCGCCGGTGCCGTAGCCCATCAGCACGTAGTCGGCGATCCAGATGGGGATGCGTTTTCCGGTGACCGGGTTGATCGCATACGAGCCGCTGCAGACGCCGGACTTGTCCTTCGCGAGGTCGGTGCGTTCAAGATCGCTCTTGGCGCCGGCCTTTTTGCGGTAGGTGTCGACGGCGGCCTTGTTCTCGGCGGTCGTCAACGCGTCCACGAGCGGATGCTCGGGTGCGACGACCATGTAGGTCGCGCCGAACAGGGTGTCCGGGCGCGTGGTGAACACCTTCAGCTGGCCGAGGGCCGGGTTCTCGAGGTCGAAGAGGAGTTCTGCACCTTCGCTGCGGCCGATCCACGCTTCCTGCATGCGCTTGGTGGAATCCGGCCAGTCGACGTCCTTCAGATCGGCGAGCAGTCGCTCGGCGTAAGCGGTGATGCGCAGGACCCACTGGCGGAGGTTGCGGCGCTCGACGGGGAAACCGCCGACCTCGCTCTTGCCATCGACGACTTCCTCGTTCGCGAGCACGGTGCGGAGTTCCGGGCACCACCAGACCGGGCGTTCGTCGACGTAGGCGAGGCCGCGCTGGAACAGCTGCAGGAAGATCCACTGCGTCCAGCGGAAGTACTTCGGGTCGGTCGTGTCGATTTCGCGTTCCCAGTCGTAGGAGAAACCGAGCGCTTTGATCTGCCGCTTGAAGTTGGTGATGTTGTTCTGCGTGTTCGCCGCCGGGTGCGTGCCGGTCTTCACCGCATGTTGCTCGGCGGGCAGGCCGAAGGCGTCCCAACCGATCGGGTGCATGACGTTGAACCCCTTCGCCCGCTTGTAGCGGGCGAGGATGTCGGTCGCCGTGTAACCTTCCGGATGGCCGATGTGCAGGCCGGCGCCGGATGGATACGGAAACATGTCGAGCACGTAGAATTTCGGCTTCGACGATTTGTCCGCGGCGCGGAATGAGCGATTCTGCTCCCAGAAGGATTGCCAGTGCGGCTCTATCTCATGGAAGTTGTAGTCAATGCACTTGGTAGCCATCGTGTGAACCCGCCACTGTGAAACTTATCTCCGTCCGGTCAATCTTCGCGCTTGGCCTCCTTTCTCTCCTCTCCAACGCGCTGATTTCCCCCCTGCAGGCGGCAATGAGCAAGGGCTTCAACCGCCTCATGGACGCCGTGGTGCGCATCGATGTGCGTGAGATCGCCTTTGAAGCCGGCGCGCGGCGCTACACGGCTAGCATCGGCTCGGGTGTGATCATGTCGGCCGATGGCATCGTGCTGACCAATGCCCATGTCGCGAGCCGGCGGGCGATCGAACTCAACGTCACGCTGGCCAACCTCGAACGCGTCAGCGCCAAGCTGGTCGGCTGGGATCATTGGACCGACCTCGCGGTGCTGCGCATTGATATGGACGAGGTGGCGCGGCGCGGTTTCAAGTTTTCCCACGCGGAGTTTGGCGACAGCACGAAGCTGTTCGCCGGTCAGCAGGTCTATGCCGTCGGCACGCCGCACGGTCTCACGCGCACGGTTACGCGCGGCATCGTGTCCAATCCCAACCGCTACTTCGAGGATACGCGCGGTATTGGCGGGTATGAGACCGGCACGTTCAACACCTGGCTGCAAACCGACGCCGCGATCAACCCCGGCAACTCCGGCGGACCGTTGGTGACGGACGACGGGAAGGTCATCGGCATTTCGTCGCGCGGCTACCTCGGCGCAAACAACCTCGGTTTCGCGATTCCGTCGGCGACGGCGCGAGCGGTCTTGGAGCGGCTTGTCCGCGACGGCGGGGTGGAGCGCAGCTATGTCGGCATCGTGCCGGGCGCGCTGCAGGATCTGGAGAATTTCTACGCCCTCGAATCGAACCGCGGCCTGTTGATCAACAGCGTCGACCCCGGCTCGCCGGCGGCGAAGGCGGGTTTGCGTGGCGGCGACATTGTGCTGGCGATCGACGGAGCGAAGGTGGACGGCCGGTTCCCTGAGCAGTTGCCGCCGATTCAGAATTTGATTGCGGGCAAGCCGGTGGGCGTGCGGCTCAGTCTCACGGTGAAGCGAGCAGCGGAGACGCGCGACTACGCGGTGATGACGGAAAAGCTCGAGAGCCGGGTGGGCGAGGAGTGGGCCTTTGAGAAATGGGGCCTGAGCGTGCGCAAGGTGTCGCGGGCATTCGCGCGCGAGAACCAACTCGACGACACGTCGGGCGTGGTGGTGATCGGCGTGCAGCCGGGCTTTCCCGGTGATGTGGCGGGTGTGACCCGCGGTGACGTCATTCTTAAAATCAACCAGCAATCGATCGCCTCGCTTGAGGTCCTCAAGACGGCCCATGCCGCGTATGAGGCCAAGCCGTCGCCGACCTTGCTGGAGACGATGCGGAACCGCCGCGTGTCGTTGTATATTCTCAAACCATGATTCGTTTTTCCGTCCTGCTCCGGGCGGCGTGCCATCTCGGGTGGTTCGCTTTGCCGCTGGTCCTCAATGCCGCCGACCTGCCCACGCTGTGGGCGGAGCGCGTCAAGTCGGTGGTTGCGGTGGAATATGTCACCGAGACCGAGGTTGATCGCCGGCCCAGTACCGCCACGGGCACGGTGATTGATGCGAACGGCACGATTATTCTTCCGACCGGGGCGATCGATCCGCGGACGGCGATGGGGCAGTTGAAGGACTTTAAGATCTACCTGCCGGGCGACGCGGTTGGCTCGAAGGGCGAGTACCTCGGTCAGGATGCGTACACCGGCTGGCATTTTGTCCGCGCCGATGCGGCGGTGCGCGGGAAGCTTACGCCGATCACGGCGTTTGCGCCAAAGGACGCCGGGCGCGAGCCCGCGTTGGCGGAGTGGGTGTGGGGCATCGGCCTGCGCGCCAAGGATGAGGACTTTGTGCCGTACATCATGCAGAGTCACATGGCGCTGATCCAGTCGCTGCCGCAGCGCACGGGCATCGCGCAACAGGATGTCGCGGCGCCGGGGCTCCCGGTATTCAACCAAGACGGCACGTTCGTCGGCCTCGCGCTCGCGTCCTTCGGTCAGTCTTTCCTGCAGTTCTCCCGCAACAACCGCGGCAATCCCGTCCTGCTGGTCAATGTCGAGGAGAGCAGCGCGTTCACGCTGGCGCCGGAAATTCTGCCGAACCTGGGGCGGATCCCAAAGCACGTCTCGGGCCGGCCGCTTGCTTGGCTGGGCGCCTACGGGCTCGAGCCGATGGATCGCGAGGTTGCGAAATTTCTCAATCTGTCGGCGCAATCCGGCGCCGTCGTCAGCGAAGTGCTGGAAGGCAGTCCGGCGGAAAAGGCCGGATTGAGGAACCGCGACATCGTGCTCTCACTCGACGGGAAGCCGCTCCCGCAGTTGAAGCCCGATCGCGTAATTGTCGGCTATATCGAGCGTGAGATCGAGCGTCGCGCTCCCGGTGATGCGGTGACCCTGACGGTCCTGCGGGGCACGGAACGGGTCGAATTGAAGGCCGTGCTCGGCGAGGAGCCGAAACTGATCCGTGAGGCGGAGCGAAAGTATTTCGAGCGGATCGGCGTGGCGTCGCGGGAGTTTGTTTACGGTGACGCCATCGAGCGCCGCGTGAAGGCGATCGAGTCTGCCGGCGCGATTGTGCACTACGTGAAACCGAGTAGCCCCGCGGCAATCGCCGGGCTGCGGCTTGAGGACTGGATCAAGGAAATCGACGGCACCGAGGTGAAAACGTTTGCCGCGGCCGTGGCCCGCTTGGCCGAGATCGAAAAGGACACCGTGCGGCCGGAGTTCGTGATGCTCGTGAGCCGCGGCGGCGAGACCGCCGTGCTGCGCGTGAAGCTGAAGTAGGCGCCGCGTTTCCGGCGGGGCCCGATGTGCCGACCGGGCCGGTTCGGAACGAGGGAGGCGACGATCAGACCCGATGGGGACATCGGGTCTGATCGTCGTCTCGAATTTCGAAGGGCAACGGGCCCTGCGCTCAGCCCTGCTGTGGCACGGCGTCGCTGGCCCAGACGATGAGCCAGCCGCTCTGGTCGTCGACGAAGACCATCGTCGAGGCGTTATGGCCGGGTGCTTCAACGAAATCGGCGCGGGCGGTGAGGGCCGGGACGGCGACGGTGACGGGCTGCGGCCTTTCCGGCGGCAGCGACACAAAAACGGCGATGGCCGCGGCGGCGGCCGCACCGAGCGGCAACGTGAGCCACGCGAGCCACGAACGGCGACGGCCGGAGCCGGCGATCGTGGCGGCGTCGCCGCCGTGGATCCGGCGGCGGATGTTATGCCATTCGCGCTCGGCGTCGGGTACCGCCAGTTGCGCGGTCTCCGTGCGCCAAGTGGAGAGGGTGGCGGCGAGGTCATCCCGAACCCGGCGGCAGGCGGCGCACCCTTCGAGGTGCGGCGCGAGGTCGGCGCGCGCGGGATCATCCGGCGTGCCGCTGCCTCCGGCGTAGAGTTGGGATTGAGACTCGCGGCAATTCATGAGGGGGAGAATACCGACCGGCGTTTAGCGACTCCAGCCGTACCGGTTGTAATCGTGGCCGTGGTGATGGCTCTCGGTGGCGATCCATACCCGGTCCGTGCGGTAATTGTAATAGCCGGGCTCACAAATCCGGACGGCCCGACCCCACCGATCCCGACTCGCGACCCAGCGCTCCGGGACCCAGTTCTTGACGACGACTTCCTTCCAGTAACCGCTCGGCGCGACCGGTGCGTAGGCAATGGCCGGCGGCGCGCAGACGACTGCGGGGCCGGCGACGTGGTAAGTGGGGAGCCCGAGGTTGAGTCCAAAACTGATCCGGGTGTCGGCCCGGGCCGAAGTCGCGGCGAGCGCGGCGGTGGTGGCGAGGAGGGTGAGGGCGAGGCGGTTCATGACGGGTTATGGGTTAAGGTTCGCCTCTCTGACGAACCGGCCGCGGCGCCTATTCAAATTTTCTTTCGGGCAAATGGAGCATCGTTCAAATTACTAGCGAGCAATGAGTAAAATGACGGGTACATCGCCGTCGTTGGCGCCGCGACGCACCAGTACCCCAGGGGTGCCGGGGATGAGTACCAGATTGGTGCTGATGACGACTTCGCTGCCCTTCATCCACTTCACCTTGAGGCGCAGGCCCTCGCCGGCTTCGTCGTCGATTTCGAGGCGATAGCCGTGGTTGAGCGCGAGGGTGGAGTGCCCTCCGTCGGCGACAATGGTCGTGCCTTCGCCCTCGAGGCGAAAGGTGTCGAACGGCAGGTTGCGGCGTAATTCGGCCTCGTACATTGCCAGCTTGCGGTCGACGCCGCCTTTCTTGTTGGAGGCGTGGATGAGAATCGCGCGAACCGTGGCGGGACCGCGATTGCCTTTGCCGGGCTTGGCGGCGGATGCGCTCGAGGTCAGCCCAGGCAAGAGGAGGGCGGCGAGCAGCAGGGTGAGGGCGAGGTGTAGTTTTCTCATGACGGTTCTCCTAATTTTTGCGCCAGCTGACGGCGCGCGTGAAAGAGGCGGGACATCACGGTGCCGCGCGCGATGCCGAGGTTTTCGGCGATTTCGTCGTACGAAAGGTGTTGGATTTCCCGCAGCGCGAGCACCGCGCGATGTTTGGGCGGCAGCGCGTCGATCGCACGTTCAAAGCGCGCGTTGCCCTCCTGCTTTTCCAAATCCTGGCGGGGATCGCCGTCCGCCGCGGCTTCGCCGGCCGCGGCGGTGCGGTCGCTGGTGCCGTCCTCGGCGTCGGTGTCCGTGCGAAAAGGCAAGAAACGGTTGAACCACCGCTTGCGGCTGCGCAGGTGGTCGATTGCCCGCCGGGTGGCGATCGGGTGGAGCCACGTGGAAAACTTCGCTTCGCCGCGGAAGGTGGCGAGGTTCTTCCAGACCGTGAGCCACACCTCCTGGCACACGTCGCGCGCGGCGTGTTCGTCACGCAGAATCGAGGCCACCAGCCGGAAAACCGGCTCATAATGATCGCGCATCAGCCGGCCGAACGCTTCCTCGTTGCCCGTCTGCGCCAAAGCGATCAGGGCGCGTTCGGCTTCAAGATTGGTCTCGACGGGATCGGGCACGGGGCAATGAGGAGGAGGGAGGTGCGACCAGACTCCGAAGTGCATACTGCAATCCGACGCCGGAAGGCCATCCGGTATTCACCTTGTCACCCAATCGGGTTCCGGCCCGCCGGACGTTTGCAGCTTGGCGGGGCGCCCAGATGAGCTTTGCTGTTGGGAACGATGTTCACCGGAATCGTCGAGGAAACAGGCAGAGTACTGGCTTTCGAGCCCAAGGCTGGCGCGTGGCGTCTGAGCATCGGGGCGCGCACCGCGCTGGAGGATTTGACGCTGGGGGACAGCATCGCGGTCAACGGGTGTTGCCTCACGGCCGCCGCCGCCGACGCGACAACGTTGCACTTTGATGTGCTGGAGGAGACGCGGCGGCTCACTCATTTTTCCGCGCTGCGGCCCGGCGCCTGCGTTAATCTTGAGCGCAGCCTCCGCTTTGGCGGCAAGGTTGGGGGGCATTTCGTGACCGGCCACATCGACGCCCTCGGGACGGTGGAGGTGTTCGAGCCGCGCGGGAAGGACTACTACCTGCGCATCCGGATTCCTGTGTCTTTTGCGAAGTATATCGTCCACAAGGGGAGTATCGCGATCGACGGCATCTCTCTCACACTCGCAGAAGTGACCGCCGACACCTTGGCGGTGTGGTTGATCCCGCACACCCTCACCGTGACCAACCTCCGCGAGAAGCGCGCGGGTGATCCGGTGAACCTGGAGTTTGATCTGCTCGGCAAGCACGTCGAAAAACTGCTGCTGACCCGCTCGGCCTAAGTCGCGATGCATCACGCCCTGCACGCCCTGACGGACGAACTTCGCCGCCTGAAATCGGCCGGGGTTAAGACGGTCTCCGTTTCGGACGCCAGTCTCCTCGCGCTGCGGCGGGTCGTGGCGTCCCGGCGCAGCGCCGGCGCAGCGGAGGCGGTCGCGGCCCCGCGGGTCGAGCCGGTGTCGCCTCGACCGGCGGTCGCCGCTTCGGCGGTTTCCCCCGCGTTGCAAAATTACGTCGCCAAGACGCCGATCCTCTCGCGGCCCGTGGCGCCAGTTGCGGCGGTAACGCACCTGCCGACACCGCCCGAGGTCAAGTTGCCGGCCGGGGACAAGGCGGTGCGCTGGGCGGCGTTGCTTGCGCAGGTGACGTCGGACGAGACCTGCCGCGCGAATGTCCGTCCCGGCAAGAAAGTCGTGCTGGGCGTGGGCTCGCTCGACGCCCGTATCATGTTCGTCGGCGAAGCGCCCGGCGCGGAGGAAGAAACGCAAGGTGAACCGTTTGTCGGCCCGGCCGGACAGCTGCTCACAAAGATGATTCAGGGGATGGGTCTCAAGCGGAGTGACGTGTACATCGGCAACATCATGAATTGGCGTCCACAGATGCCGACGGTCGGCGGGCAGGAGCAGATCGGCAACCGGCCGCCGAACGAGGACGAGATGCGTTACTGCCTGCCGTTTTTGCGCGCGCAGATCGAGGTGGTCGCGCCTGAACTGTTGGTCGCGTTGGGGTCGACCGCGGCGCAGGGGTTGCTCGGTTTCGGTTCGTTCAAGGCGCTGGGCGAGATTCGTGGCCAGTGGCGGGAATTTGCGGGGCGGCCACTGATGGTCACCTACCACCCGAGCTATATTTTGCGCAATCAATCCAATCGCTCGAAGCGCCTGATCTGGGAAGATCTGCTCAAGGTGATGGAGCGCGCCGTGCTGCCGGTTTCGGAGAAGCAGCGGGGTTACTTCCTCGAACGATGAGCCGCACGCCCCATTGGATTTTTTGGGTGCTGTGGTTCGTGCAATTCGGGGCCTACGCCGCCGAGTCCGGGTCGACGCCGTTCGACTTCGGGGTTTTGCAGGCGCGGGCAAAGGCCCTGGCCGCGGCGCCGTATGCGGCGCCCAAGGGCGAAGTGCCGGAGTGGATGCGCCGATTGACCTACGACGACCTGCGGCAAATCGAGTTCGACGGCCGGGAATCGCTCTGGCACCGCGACCGCCTGCGCTTCCAAGCGCAGTTCTTCCATCCGGGATTTTTGTATGACCGCATGGTGCACGTGGCGGAGGTGCGGGACGGGCGGGCGACGCCGCTCCCGTTTCGTCGGGAATATTTCAATTACCGTGCGCTCAAGCCGGGCCCGATGCCGGCGACGATGGGCTTCGCCGGCTTGCGGCTGATGTTTCCGTTCGGTGGGCCGGACCGGCCGCCGGATGAAATCGGCTCTTTTCTCGGCGCAAGTTATTTTCGCTTTCTCGCCGCCAAATCGGCCTACGGATTGTCGGCCCGCGGCCTGGCCTTGAATACTGCCGAGCCGACGCCGGAGGAATTTCCGGTGTTCACGGAGTTCTGGCTCGCGCGGCCCGGTCAGGGGGCTTCCCAGCTCACGGTCTACGCCTTGCTCGAAAGCGAGTCGGTGACCGGCGCGTATCGTTTTATCATTACGCCTGGGGCCAAGACCGTGATCGGGGTGAAAGCGGTGATCTTCCGTCGCCGTGACGTGCGGGTGTTCGGGCTGGCACCGTTGACCAGTATGTTTTGGCGCGGCGAAAACTTTGCCGGTACCGTCGCCGACTACCGTCCGGAGGTGCATGATTCGGACGGACTCCTCATGCACAATGGCCGCGGGGAATGGCTGTGGCGTCCGCTGGACAATCCGGGTCACGTGCGGGTCGCGGCGTTTGCCGACGAGAACCCCCGCGGGTTCGGGCTGCTGCAGCGCGATCGCAATTTTGAGAATTATCAGGACTTGGAGGCGAACTACCACGCGCGTCCGAGCGCTTGGGTCGAGCCGGTTGGAGCTTGGGGGCGGGGCTCGGTTCGGCTGGTGGAGCTTCCAACCAAAGACGAATTCAACGACAACATCGTGGCGTTTTGGGTGCCCGAAAAGCTGCCCCCGGCGGGACAGCCGATTGAGATCGAGTACCGTTTGCATTGGGCGCTCGACGGCATGGCGCCGCCGGCGGGGCAGGTGCGTTCGACGCGGCTGGGCAAGTCGGCTTATTACGAGCCGGGGCTCGAGCGGTTCGTGGTGGATTTTGACGGACCGAAACTGCAAGCGCTCGACGCGGCGGCTCAGGTGGAGCACGATCTATGGGTTGGGTCGGGGGCGAAGCTCCACCACGCCACCTTGCAAAAAAATCCACTCAATGGTTCGTGGCGCGTGGCCTTCACGATCCGGCCGGATGGCCGGGGGCAGCCCGTCGAATTGCGGTGTTTTCTTCGCGGCGGACGTGAAGCGGTGACGGAGACATGGACCTATCTGTGGCAGCCATGATCGGCGAGAACCCAGCCCAACCTGCCGTCGATTTGTCGGCCACGTTTCGCCCCACGACCGGGACGATGGAACAGTGGAACGCCGCTTATGTGCGCGTTGAGGACTACCTTCGCGCGCATCGGATTCATAACCGGCTGCACCAAAGCCGCCTGATTCTGCAGGTCTTGGAGCGCGCCGCGCGCCGGCATGCGACGGATTCTGCGCTGAATCCGACGGCGCTCGCGGCCGACGAGGTTGAGGCCATGATGGATCAGTGGTTCGCCGAGGTATTGGACGAACGGGATCAGCCTCATGAACGCATTGCGGTCGACGGCCGGGTTGCGCTCGTGCTGTGCGATGGTTCGAGGAAATGGCCGTACGCTTTTCTGGACCGCGCGGAATTGCCCGCCGATTTTGTCGGAGCGATGCGGGCCGGAGTGATTCAAGCCGGTCCTGACATGGCGGTCTCCAGCATGGTGCCGCGGCCGATCGACCTCGGCGCGATTCCGGAGGCGGCCGGCGAGACGATCGAGACCATCGGTAAGTGGCCGATCCTCGGGACGCTGCTCCTCTGGTTGATGTTCGCCGGGACGCTGGCCACGATTTTCTATCTCACGCGCTGAGTCGACCCATGCGACTGTACCTCACGGAAAGCATGAACAAGGGGCGCCTGGACCGGCGGCGCTTCCTGTTTTTCTCGGCCATCTTCGCGATCACGAGCATCGCCGCTTGGTTCATGGCCGATCTGCTCTGGCGCGGGGGCATGAGCGGGATCGAGATCGCGTTGCTTTGTTTGTTCGTGATTCTCTTTGCTCACGTGGCGGCCGGCTTCTGCACCGCCCTCGTCGGGCTTTATGTGATAAACCGGGGCGGGGACAGTTCTCGGATCGAGCATACCGTGGAGCCGGGCGAGGACGCCCCGCTGGCGTCGACGGCGATCGTCATGCCGGTTTTTAACGAGGATGTCAGCCGCGTGTTTGAAGGCCTCCGGGTGGTTTTCCGCTCGCTGCAGGAAACCCACAAACTGGAGCACTTCGATTTCTTCGTCCTCAGCGACTCAAACCAGCCCAACCAGTGGATCCAGGAGGAGGTCGCGTGGTTGGAACTCTGCAAACAGGTCGGCGGTTTCGGCCGGATTTTTTACCGCAAGCGGCGCCACTCGATCAACAAGAAGGCGGGCAATGTCGCCGATTTCCTCCGTCGTTGGGGTCGGCGCTATCGTTACATGATCGTGCTCGACGCCGATTCAATCATGACCGGCCGCGCGCTGGTGCAGCTCGTGGCACTGATGGAGCGGAACCCGCAGGTGGGGATTATCCAGACTGCGCCCCGCATTGTGAACGGGGAAACCCTGTACGCGCGGGTCCAGTCGTTCGCGAGCCGGCTCTACAGCCCGCTGTTTCTGGCCGGTCAAAACTATTGGCAGCAACACGAGGGTAATTACTGGGGTCACAACGCGGTCATTCGCGTCCAACCGTTCATCGATCATTGCGCCCTGCCGGACTTGCCTGGGAACGAGCCTTTTGGCGGTCGCATCCTGTCGCACGATTTCGTCGAGGCGGCTCTGATGCGAAAGGCGGGGTGGGGCGTTTGGCTGGCCGGTGACATCGACGGCAGCTACGAGGAAGGTCCGCCGACTTTGATCGACGCGGCGAAGCGGGATCGCCGATGGTGCCAGGGCAATATGCAGCACGCGTGGTTATTGGCGGTGCGCGGCTTCCGACCGGCCAACCGCTTCCACCTCCTCATGGGGGTGATGGGGTACGTTTCGTCCCCGTTGTGGCTGCTGTTCATGGTCCTTTCGACCATTCACGTTTTTAGCAGTGTGAAGGCCACGGGTGAGATCGGGGTAATCCGGCCCGAGGACTATACGTCGCTCTTTGGTTTCCGCATGGCGGTGCCGGCCGCGTTATCGCTTTTTGGGCTGACGATGCTGCTGCTCTTTTTGCCCAAGTTGGCGAGCCTGCTCTTCACCCTGGGTCGCCCCGAGGAAGCGGCGCGGTTCGGTGGCCGGCGCCACCTGATCGCGGCGGCGCTGGCGGAATTCGTGGTCTCGGTGCTGCTGGCGCCCATCAACATGATGTTTAACGCCAAATTCGTCCTGTTCACCCTGCTCGGTCAGGGGGTTTCTTGGGTGACCCAGCGGCGCGGGACGGAGGGGGACGGCACGGACTGGCGCGAGGCGATCATCACCCACGGCGGTCAGACGGTCTTCGGCGTCGTCTGGGCGGTTTGCTCCCTGATTATTTCCCCGCCGTTTTTCCTGTGGCTCAGCCCGGTGGTGGTGCCGCTCGTGCTTTCGATTCCGATTTCAATCATCCTCGCGAAATCCCGGTTTGGCCGGGCGACCCGGCAAATTGGCCTTTTTCTTACGCCGGAAGAGACGAATCCGCCGTACGAGCTGCGGCGCCTCGAGCAGAATCTCGCCGAATGTTACCGGCACCTCCCGCCGATCAAACCGTTGTTGGCCGACTACGGACTGCTCCAGGCGGTCCTCGACCCTTACGTCAACGCGATGCACGTGGCGCTGCTGCGGCAGCGCCGTCCGACGGAAGAAGCGCGGGAGTGGTTCGCCCAGTTGCGGGAACGGTTGTTGCGCGGTGGCCCGGCCACGCTTGAAACCAAGGAGAAGATGGCGCTGCTGTTGGATGCCGAGTCGATGATTACGCTTCACCGCGAGTTATGGGGGTGCCCGGCGGAGGACTTGGCTGAGTGGTGGCGGTTGGCGATGCGCCAGTATAACGTCCTTACGGCTGCACCGACGACGGCCCTCTACCGCTAGGTCGGAGCCGTGCATTTCCAGGCTCCACCTTTTAGTTTTGCTGCGGCGCGCGGCGAAAAATCCGAAGGAGCCACCGCGTCGTGCCGATCCCTGAAGTTGTTTGCCCAGCAATCAGCTGACCCGACTGAATTGCTCCGCGGGAACCAAGCGTTGCGAAGCGGCCGGCGCTCAGGTGGCGATCAGTGCGCGCAGCGCCGTGGCGACCTGATCAAATTCGTGTTTCAGAGTTTCGACCCGTGTCATGATGCCCTCGAGACCCTGCGCCTTAGCGTGGTGCTCGATCGCCTCGGCTGCCGCCCGGAGTCGGCTGGCGCCGAGATTGGATGAGCTGCCCTTGATGGAGTGGGCGGCCCGGGAAAACTTCGTCATATCCCGCGCGCTCAGGCTATGCTCCAGCTCGGTGATCCGCCGCGGGGTGTCGTCGAGAAAGATTCCCACGATTTCACGCAGGAACTCGTCGTTGTCGCCCGGATTAAGGGCGCGCAGGTCCTCCACGGTCCGCGGGTCGATGATGGGCAGGATATTCATCGGAGGGGGCGGGTCGGGTGAAAAAGGGCTGAACCCTGATCAGGTGGCCCATTCGAACGACGTATTTTGCTCGATCTCCTCGATGGTCGTTAGTCCGAGCAGGACCTTTTTCAGGGCGTCGTAGCGCAACGGCTTATACCCGACCCGGGCGGCGGCCTTGGAGATTTCCTGTGCACTCCGGCGCTCGCTGATGAGCGTGCGGATTTCTTCGGTGACCAGGACGAGTTCGTGAAATGCGATGCGGCCCTTGAAGCCGGTGTTGCGGCAGGCGGTGCAGCCGCGTCCGCGATAAAACGGAACCTCCAC
>CAIJFT010000283.1 GCA_903820035.1 uncultured Opitutia bacterium | reverse complement strand
GTTCAGCCGGTTTTTCCAGAAGCCGTGATTGACGAAGCCGACGGTGACGGTGTGTCCGACGCGGAGGGCTTCGAGGATGACCGCGGTGGGATCCGCCAATTCCTGCACGGTCCGCGAGCAGATGACGCGGTCGAAGTGTTTGTCCGGAAACGCGCGCATGAACGTGGTCATGTCGCCCTGGTAGGCGGCGAGTCCGCGGCGCACGCACGCGGTGATTTTGTTGAATTCCAGGTCTACGCCGAGGGCAGACACCTGCTTCTTCTGCACGAGATAATCAAGCAGCACGCCGGCGCCGCAGCCGAGGTCGAGCACCCGGGTGCCGGGCTCGACCCAGTCCCCGATGATCTGCATGTCCACCGTGCGTTTTTCGACGGGCCGGGTCATGGGAGGGAAGGCCTTGCGCCCACGGAGCACACGGAAGACACAGAATAGTCAGAGCCCGCCCCAGTCGCCCAGAGGCCGCGCTCAGACGGATCGGTTCCGTGTCTTCCGTGTGTTCCGTGGGCCATGGCTTAGATCGCGTAGTCGGACGTGAAGCGCGGGTCGCGTTCGAGGAAACTGCGGACGAGGGCGTAGAGTTCCTCCGATTCCAGCAGGAATGAATCATGACCGAGGTCGGTGCTCAGCTCGGCGTAGCTGGCGCGTTTTCCGGCGCGGAGCAGCGCGAGGGCGAGTTGGCGGTTTTGCTCCGGGGGAAAGAGCCAGTCGCTGGTAAAACCGACCACGAGGGTTTCGGCGTCACACCCGACGAACGCGTTCTCGAGCGAACCGTACGCTTCGGCGAGGTCGAATTCGTCGAGGGCGCGGGTGATGTACAGGTATGAATTCGCGTCGAAGCGATTGATGAAGCTCTGGCCCTGGTAGCGCAGGTAGCCCTCGACCTCGAACTGCGCGTCGAACGTATTCGGGTCATTCGCGCCGGCGCCCTTTTTCCGCCGGCCGAATTTCCGGTCCATGCTCGCGTCGGAGACGTAGGTGATATGCGCCATCATGCGCGCGATCGCGAGGCCGACTCGCGGTCCGCCGTCCTTCGGGTAGTCGCCTTGGTTCCAGGCCGGGTCCTGCATGATGGCCTGGCGTCCGACCTCGTTGAAAGCAATCGCCTGCGCACTCTCGCGCCCGGTCGTGGCCATGGCGAGGACGCGGCGCGTGAACTGTGGATACTCGATGCCGAACAGGAGTGCCTGCATGCCGCCCATCGAGCCGCCGATTACGCCGTGCAGCTCGGCCACCCCGAGATATTCCAGCAGCAGTCGCTGCGCCCGGACCATGTCCCGGATCGTGACAAAAGGAAACAGCCGCCCGTAAGGACGCTCGGTGGCGGGATTGATGGACGAAGGCCCGGTCGAGCCTTGGCAGCCGCCGAGGACGTTGGCGCAGACGACGAAGAAGCGGCGGGTGTCGACCGCCTTGCCGGGGCCGATGAGGTTGTTCCACCAGCCGGGTTTGCGTTCGGTGGTCGCGTGCCAGCCGGCGCAGTGGTGATCGCCGCTCAGCGCGTGGCAGATGAGGATCGCGTTGTCACGGGTCGCGTTGAGCGTGCCATAGGTTTCGTAACGCAGCGTGAAACCGGGGATCACCTGACCGCTCTTGAACGTGAAGGGGTTCGGATAAACAAAGTCGCGCGGACTTACCAAGCCGACTTCTCCTGGCGCCAGGTGGCGCGGCGGGTTCGCAAGCGGCGGAGTGGTTTCAACGTCGTCGGTCATCGATCAGTAGCCCGCGCAGCCTGTCCTCCGTTTGCGCCGG
>CAIJFT010000282.1 GCA_903820035.1 uncultured Opitutia bacterium | reverse complement strand
GCGCGGACCATTCCCGCCGGCCGGACGGGCCCCTTTGCGTTTTTTTGCGGCTACTTGCCTTGAAGGAGAGCGGCACCCGCAGCGGGGCGGGAAACGGAACGGCGGCCCGAGGCGGGCAACGGGTTAAAGCAGAGACGCGGAGATCGCGGAGAAAAGCCTCGGCTCGGGCTCCGCGTCCCCCACGCCTCCGCGTGAAACGGATCGGGCCCCTCCCTTACAGAAAACGAAACCGTCCGCGCCCCGGCGCGGCCCTCACGACGGGGTCACGCGAGTGGCATTGAGAACGTTCAGCCCAGCGAGTCATGGTGGTCACGGACCTGCGGTGGGCGCCGGACGAGGCGACCTGTCAAACGTCACGCTCTGACCCCGTTGCCGTGCCGGAAGGCATCACCCCTGCCAATCCTCGACTACGAGGCTTGGTACCCGCCGAAACTCCGTGACATTGTGAGTAACGATCACCGCCCCCAGCCGCAGGGCTTGGGCGGCCAGCATCAGGTCGTAGGGACCGATCAGCAGTGCGTTGGGCTTGAGGCGGGCGAGATGCGCCCGAATCGCTCCATAATAAACCGCATCCGCGCAGGTGTAAGCAACCTCGTCGGCCATGATCTCGCGGAGTCGTTGCACGCGTTTCCGCAGGACCTCCAGTTCCGGACGCTTGGCCGCACCATACTCCAACTCAGATAGCACCACCGCCGAAAGGCGGCAGAAACGCAGATTGGATTCGAGCTTCTCTTTGACGGCCAAATTTTCGCCCCGGAGGTAACGTGAAAAGACGTTCGTGTCCGGCAGGTAGATCATGACGCCGGCAGCTCCAGGGATTCAACCACCGGAAAATTCGGGCAGGAACCGTAAAGTTGGGCCAGCGCCTTGACCCGCCGGGTTTCAGACCTTGGGTCGAGGATCAGCAGGCCCCGCCCGGTCTTCTCGATCTGCACAGTCTTTGTGGGCAGCCGCAGGGCTTTGGGCAGTCGAATCGCCTGGGAGTTTCCGGACTTGAAGACTTTCGCCGTGATGGTGGCCATGTGACTACGCTGTATATACACTAAGTACTGTCAAGGGCACCGGGCGGCAGGAGGCCCTGACGGGCCCCAACGAAGGGGCAAGCCCAGGCTGACCCTATGAGGCCACCGCGCCCTTGGAGGGGCAGGAAACGGAACGGCGGCCCGAGGCGGGCAACAGGATAAAGCAGAGACGCGGAGATCGCGGAGAAAAGCCTCGGCTCGGGCTCCGCGCCCCCCGCGCCTCCGCGTAAAACGGATCGGGCCCCTCCCTTACAGAAAAGGAAACCGTCCGCGCCCCGGACGAGTCGACCTTCCCACCCTCAACGGCCTCAGGTGACTTCGAAGCGATGCACCCCGACCGCGTTTTTCCCCGCCTTTTGCACCGGACGCGGCTCCGGCTGGGCGAAGTCGTTGAGGTCCACGGCGCGGGCGCGGAATTCGTAGCTGCCGGGGGCAAGATTCCGCAGCGTCGCCGACCACGAGATCATGCTGTAACGCAGCGGCCACGTCCGCGGCTGGCCGGTCTTAGCCTCAAAGCCGAACACGTCCTTCGCCGCCACGTCGTCGGGAAAAACGTTGCTCCAGTCCGCCGGCGGCTCGGCGAGTTCGCACGGTATCCAGCGCGCGGCGCGATAGGTCGCGTCGTCCTGCACCACGGCTTGCGCGCCCGGCGCGACCCGGTGCAGCCAGTGCTCGACGCGCTTCAGACCCGACAAACCGGCGAGCACGAGGCCGCTCAGGAAAATCGGTTTTCCCGCCGGATATTTCACCGGCGCACTGTCGAGGTAGGCCGCGGTTTTAAGGTAAGACTCCGGATCATTGTTCTGATTCGCGTAGGTGTCGTTGGCCTTGAAATCGTTTGTGACCGCGATCCGCTGGAGCCACTTGATCGACTTGAACCCATGCGCCCACGGCACGATGAGCCGCACCGGCCCGCCGCGCTTGAGCGGGATCGGCCGGCCATTCAGCCGGTAGGCGAGAAACGGGGCCGGATCGCCAGGCGGCGTCTCCATCGCCTGCGTATAGCTGAGCGACGATTGGAAAACCTGCTTCGGATCGTTGTTGTGAAAACCCCAATAGTAGACGCGGCGCACGTTGCGCATCGGGCCGCAGAGCCGCAGCACCTCGCGCAACGGCACGCCCTCCCACAGGCCCTGGCCGAGCGGCGTGGCGATGTTCAGGCACTGGATGGCTTTGAGAAATCGGACGCGGTGTTGCTGGCCCAACTGGATGAGCGCCGGCAGATCGAGCGCCGTGCCATCGGCGAGGGTGAGCGCCCGCGTGAGGCTCGCGGGTTCTTTCACCAGATCGCTCGTAAACGGATCGGCGACG
>CAIJFT010000281.1 GCA_903820035.1 uncultured Opitutia bacterium | reverse complement strand
GGCACCGAGTGGATCCGATTGGTCCGCGTGTCCCATGGGCTGAAGCCGTTTCAACCATGTCGTAGCCGCGTTGGAGCGCTGCGACAACGTGGTGCGCACGCGTGACCACGTTTTCGCCTGCGGCTCAAACGCGGCTACGAGAAGATTTAATCCACTCTAACGGGCTTGTTTTCTCTGCCGCACGATGCGCGCGATTTCCAGCACTACGAGCGGGCCGAAGATCCACACGACCTGGAGGGGGAAGAGCTTCCGCGCGGCGGCCTGATGGTAGGCGGCCAGCGCGGCGGCGAGATACGCGAGGCGGTGCAGGTTTTTCCACGCCTTGGCACCGAGCCAGCGGATCGCGGCGTTAACGCTCGTGATGGTCAGCACCAGCAGGATCACCAGCGTGGCGAGGCCGGTGAGCTGGAAAGTTTTTTGTAGTTCCTTCCCGAGGGTTTCGAAACTGCCGTCGTATACATAGAGCACCTGCGCCGTGAAATGCAGCAGCGCGTAGGCGAATGCGCCGACGCCGACGAGGCGGCGGTGGCGGTTCAGCGCCTGGGCGATCTCCGACTTCGGCCACAGCACCCGGAGCGGCGTGAACGACAGGACCAACGCGAGCAGCACGCAGGCGACGAGGCCGAGGTGATGGAGGATGAACTTGAGCGGATCCGCCTGCGCCGCGGTGTCCGGTCGCACGAACCATGGCCATGCGGGCCAGAGGCCGGGGAGGACCAGCAGCGTCCAGATCACGGGCTTGGCGCGGAGGAGGCGGGCGGGGAGGGACACCGACGGGGCGCCATGAGTCGGGCTCATCGGGTTGAAAGTGGAAAGGGGAAGGTTGAAAGCACGGACAACGAGGGGACGGGGGCGCTCACCGGTTGACGCGGCGGGAACCGCCGCGGGCGGGCCGGGGCCGGAAGCCCGGCGGGCGTCGCTCCGCTGTCTGGATCGTTCAACGTGGAGCCTTCAACCGCTGGTATCCGGCTCAGTAGTACTTGGCCAGATCCATGCCCTGGTAGAGGGCGGCGACCTGTTTCTCGTACCCGTTGAACATGAGCGTGCGTTGGCGCCCGCCGAGGAGGCCGCCGGCGCCGATGACGCGCTCGCTGCCTTGCGACCAGCGCGGGTGGTCCACGTTGGGATTCACGTTCGCGTAGAAACCGTACTCGCGGGCCTGCATCGCCTGCCACGTGTTCACCGGCGGCTTCGCGGTGAATTCGATCTTCACAATCGATTTGCCGTACTTGAAACCGTACTTCCACGGCACCACGAGGCGCAGTGGCGCGCCGTTCTGGTTCGGGATCGCCTGGCCGTAGATGCCCGTGGCCATGAAGGCCAACTCGTGGTTCGCCTCGTCGAGGCGGAGGCCCTCGAGGTACGGCCAGTCGAGCGTGCCGCGGCGCTGGCCGGGCACGTTCTTCGGATCGTTGAAGGTCACGAAGGTCACGTACTTCGCCTCCGGCTTCGGGTCGGCGAACGTGATTAGTTTCGAGAGCGGAAAGCCGTCCCAGGGAATCACCATCGACCACGCCTCGACGCAACGGAAGCGGTACACGCGCTGCTCGGCGCCGCCCATCTTCGTCACGAGGTCGTTGGCGTCGATCTTCACCGGGTGGTTGACGAGCCCGGCGATCTCGACCGTCCAAGGGTCGGTCTTCCAGCCTTTGTTCGCGTTGGGTTTCGGGTCGGCCTTGTCGGTGCCGAACTCGTAGAAATTATTGTAGCTCGTGATGAGCTCGTGCGCCGTGGGCTTGAGCGCGGGGTCGCGGAAGTCGGGATTTATCCGGGTCGGAAATCCGGCCGTGGTGGCGAACAGGTCGCGCGTGGCGACCGCGGCGCCGGCGAGGCCGAGGGTCTTGATGAAATCGCGCCGCGGGCGGAGGTGGTAGAGGCTTTCCGGCGTGGCGGCGGACTCGGGCAGTTCCCAGGCTTTGGGCGTGCGGATCAACATGGGTGGGGGCGTTGAGGGTGGGGGCGTGGGCGAGAGTATTCTCCGGTCGGCCGGCGAATCAACTCCGGGGCGGCGAAAAGGGTGGGCGGCAGCGGCCTTGGCGCGTTCTCCTTGGTCGACCCGCCCGCTGGTCGGGTCTGCCATTCAAAGCGTGCTCAGCGCGCGGTGGCGGCCAGCGCGGCGCGGAGCTGCTCCAGCATTTTGGTGACCTCGGCGTACGGGTCGTAGTCCTTGCGGCCCATCGAAAGGGTCTCGATCGGCACATAGCCGCGGTAGCCGGACCCGCGGATGAGGGTCACGAGTTTCGTCAGGTCGACGCGCGGCGACTTCATCGTGCTCTGCATCGTCTCCTTGATCTGCCAGTTTACGGCATACGGGGCCATGACCGCGATGTCGGCATAGGGATCCGCCGTGAGATACTTGCCGGTGTCGACGAGGGCCGCGCACCACTCGTGGTCGACGCGTTGCAACAGGCTCAGGTGTTCGGCGCCGGTGTTGATGAAGTCGCCGTGATTCTGCACGGCGACAATGACCCCGAATTTTTTCCCGTGCTCGGCGCATGCCCGGATGGATTCGGCCATCCAGGCCTCGACCTTTTCACGCGGGGCGTTGCCGGAGGCCTGCTGCCAGGTCTTGTACGGCGACTGCGAATCGGCGAACGCCCGGACGGTGGGGGCGCCGAGTTTGCCGGCAACCTCGATCCAGGTCTTGAGCCGCGCGACCCCCTCGGCGCGGACGGCGGGATCGGCGGCGGTGAAGTCGTTGCGCGCGCCCGTGCCGCTGATGTCGAGGCCGAGGTTGAACGCGTGACGCTTCACGCGGAAGAGATAGCCGTCCTCCGGCGCCTGCGGGTAACCGGTGAAAAAGTAGCCCGTGAGGTCGACGGCGTCGAAGCCGACCTTGGCGGCAAAATCGCAGACCTGAAACAGGTCGAGCCCCTTGGTCGGGTCCTTGGCGTTGGCGGTCAGCAGATCCGAGAACGAGTAGGCATTGAGCGAGGTGCGCAGGTGCGAACCGCCGGTGCGCTTCGGCACCCCGAAGGCCGCGGCGGCGGCCGGCGTCGCCAGCCCCGCGGCGAGCGGGAGGAGCGCGGCGTGTTGGAGGAAGGCGCGGCGGGAGTAGGATGGATTCATGAAAGCGATGTGGTGGAGCCCGCTGTCCCTAGCGGGCTGGGTATTTGGAGGAGCGATACGAAAGCAGGCCCGATGGGGTCAGCGGGCCCCGCCGCGGGACGGCTGGCGGTAAGCAGAGGTTACGGCAGAACATGGCGGTAGCTCACGAAGGCAACCTGCGTGCTGTCGGGCGACCACGACGGGACGTTGATCGTGCCCTGGCCGCCGAAGAGCGTGGCGATGACCTTGGGCTTGCCGCCGGCCAGCGGTAGCAAACGCAGGGTCACGTTCTGGTTCGCGGGATGGCCCTGCACGGTTTTTTCGAAGGAGAGAAATACGAGCCATTTTCCGTCCGGCGAGGGATGCGCAAACCAGTCGGCGTAGTTCGGGTCCGTTGTGACCTGCTCCTGCGCCGATCCGTCCGGATTCATCCGCCAGATTTGCATCACCCCGGTGCGCTCCGAGTTAAAGTAAATCTTCGTGCCGTCCGGCGTGTACTCGCAGCCGTCGTCGAGACCCTCGGCCGTCGTGAGCCGGCGCTCGGTGCCGCCCGCGACGGGCATCGTATAAATGTCGAAGTTGCCGTTGCGGCGGGCGCAGTAGGCGAGCGTCGTGCCGTCGGGCGACCAGCCGTGCCAGTAGGACGGGCCTTCGGGGGTAATCAGCCGCGGCTCGCCGCCCGTGGCGGGCACGACGTAGACCTGCGAACCGGTGGTGCCGCCGCCGGAGCTGATCGCGAGCCAGCGGCCGTCGAAGGAAAGGCCATGGTCGTTGTTGTTGCGGTCGACCTTGCCGGTGTTCAGCCGCTGCGGTTCGCCGCCGCCGACGGGGATCGTGTAGATTCCGCCGCTGCGGTTGATGACAAGGTGCTGGCCGTCGCGCGACCAGTTCGGCGCCTCGAAGCTCGCGCGCTCGCGGTGCACGAGCCGGCGTAGGCCGGTGGCGACGACGAGCGTCTCAAGACTCGTTTCGCGAACCCGCTTCTCGGTCGGCCGCGCGACGCGGTTTTTCAGGGCGACGTTCGAGATGACGGCGGTCTCCCGCACGGTGGAATCGTGGGCGCTCACCGCGAGGCCGACCTGGATCGGGTCGGGCAGGGCGAGCGAGACGGCGCCGACGGGTTCGAAGGTTTGGCCGTCCTTCGCCACCGAAAGGGTGAACACGTCGCCGTCGCGCTCAAGTTTCACCGTGGCCGGGGCGGAGACCGGCGTGCGGACGCCGTAGGTTTCGCCGCCCTTGACCTTGCGATATTGCAGCTCGATCAGGCCGTCGCCGTGAACCGCGACATCGACGTACGGCGCATCCGCGTCGAGTCCGGCGCGCACCATCGCGCAGACTTTGCGGTGGGCGTTCTTGCCGGCGCCGGCCCACGTGGCGTCGAAGGAGAAGGCGAGATCGCCCGCGAGTTTCTTCCAGAGGAAGTGAAAACCGTCCTCCTTGGCCCAGATGTTGGCGCCGCTGCCGGTGATGCGGTACTGACCGCTGGCGGCATCGTAGGTTGAGGTGCCCGCGAGGGAGATCTGGCCGACGTCGGTGGCGGTTTCAAATTCGCCGAGCGGGCCGGCGCGCAGCGTCGCAAGCGGAATGAAAAGCAACGCCGGGAGAAGCCGCAGGGGCATGCGCATAGTAGGGACAGTTTGAGCGGCGATTTAGATCCGGTGCAACCGGACTTTCCAGGGCTTATCCGGCGTCGGCCAGCACGCTGGCCGACGCTCCGCACCTTCGAACGGCCGGTCCGGCGCTCGCCAGCGAGCTGACCTACGTGATGCCGAGGAGCCGCCGCCTCACCAGCGACCGCGCAGGCCGCCGAGGACGAGGCGCGGAGTGCCGGTGTTTACGACGCCGTCGACGCTGCGGCCGGTTTCGACGCGCGCGTTGCCGAGGTTTTCGGCGGTGATAAACAGCTCCACGTTTTTGGTCAGCGGTCGGCTGATCCCGAGGTCGATGATCGTGACGGCGCCCAGCGTGAGTTGGTTTTCATCGTCCTCGAACTGGCGGCTCAACGCCCGCACGCGCGGCGTGACGGTGAGCTGCGCCGGCGCACGCCACACGGCGCCGAGGGCCGCACTGCGGCGCGGGACCTGAGCGACGCGGTTGCCGACCAGTGCAGGTGCGGCGGTGGCCCGGCGCACGGAGGCGTCGTTCCACAGCATTTCGCCCGTGAACGTCAGCGTCGTGACCGGGGTCCATCGGGTGGAAAACTCGAGGCCGCGGGCGCGCGTGCGGTCGAGGTTCAATCGCTGCCGGCCGACGCCGCCGGCGGCAATGGCGCCGACGATCGGGAACGTGCCGGGGCCGCGTGCGAGGGTGACGTTGCCGACGGCGTCGTGCAGGTCGTTCGTGAAGGCGGTCAGGCCGAGGACAAGTACCGACGGCGCCGCGGGGACGTCTCCGTTGCGGCCGGGTCGCAGGTTGGCGGGGCGGATCGCGGGTGCGCCGAAGGGGGTCCACGTGGCGCCGGCTTCCGCGCTCGTGACCTGCTCGGTGCCGAGGGCGGCGTTGGCTTCGGTGAGGTTGGCGCCGACGCGGAACGGGCGGTACAGTTCGTTGAGGGTCGGGCGGCGAAACGCGCGCTGCGCGTTGGCCCGAAAACGCCAGGCCGGGGCTGGCGTCCAGAGCAAGCTGGCGCTGGGGCTGAAGCTCGAGCCGTCGCGTTCGGCGTAGCGGTCGTCGCGGGACGCGACATCGGTGATGCGGTCGGATTCGCGACGGTGGCCGTCGGTTTCGTTCCACCGGTCGAGGCGGGCGCCGAGCGTCAGCCGGAGGTCGTCGGTGAGCGGACGCTCGTGCAGGGCAAACAGGCCGGCGACCTGTTGCGCGCCGCCGGCGACGCGCCGCCGCGTGTAATTTCCGGCGGCGAAGGTGAAGTGCTCACGGGTTTCGCCGCGCACGTGACGGACGTCGGCCCCGAAGCTGGTGCGCGCGGCGGCGTGCTGGAAGCTGCCGGTCCAGGCGGCGCCGACGGCGGTCGAGGGGACGGCGAACTGATCGCTCGCCGGGGTCTCGGCGGTGCGGGTCGCGTTGACGGAACTGAAGGTCGAGGCGAACGACTGGTCCTGCACGTAGGCGACGCCGTTCCACGCGAAGGCGTCGGCGGGTTGGCCGGCGAGGGCGAGGGAGACGAATTTCTCGCGGGATCCGTTGTGCTGATACGGCGTGCCGTTGCCCCGCTGCTCCTCGAACCACCGCGCGGTGGCGAGCAGTTCCATCTTTTCGCCGAGCGGCCTTTGCCAGCGCAGGGTCAGCCAGCGGTGGCGGCTACCCGCGGCGGTGTCGATGGGACCGCGCCGCTCCGGCGCGACGAGGGTGAAGCCGTCGGTGCTGAAATCCCGGCCGAGCACTTGCACGACCCCGGCGCGGGTCGGCACGGTCAGGGCGAGTTCGGCGCTGCGGGTGCCGTAGTCGCCAAGTGTGGCGTTGAAGCGCAGCGCGCCCGTCGGGGTCGCTGGTGGCCCGACGATTTCCGGTCCGGTGCGCAGGGCGGTGAACAGCTGCACGACCCCGCCGAGTGCGGCGTTGCCCCAAGCGGTGGCGCCGCCGCCGGGGACGACCTCGGCGCGGTCGAGGCCCTCGCGCGGGAGCTTGGTCCACGCGACCCACCCCCCGAAGGGATCGTTCAACGGCACGCCGTCGAGCAGCAGCAGCGAACGGCTCGCGCCGCTGGGGCCGAGGCCGCGCAGCGAGACGCCTTGGGCGGTCGGGTTGGCGGTGAAGGAATCGCTGCGCCGGAAAAGACTGAACCCCGGCACGCTTCGCAGCGCGCCGTCGACCGTTGCGACCGGGGCTTCGCGCAGGGTATCACCCGGGATGAGTTTTACCGTGGCCGCGACGTCGGCCGCCGCCTGCGGGGTCCGGGTGGCGGTGACCACGAGTGGGCCCATGGTGCTAAAGCCCATTCCCGAAGGGATAGGGCTGGGCGGCAAGGGTGGGACGGCGGGAGAGGTGGGCTGCGCGGGTCGGTCGCGGTCGGTCGCCAGGTTTACGGCGTCGGGTGGGCGGGCCGGGTCGGTTACGGCCGGGAGCGAGGCGGCGTGGGTGCGGGCCGCGGCCAGCGCCAGTAGGGCCAGCGCGGTGGTGGCGTTAAGCCGGAGGGGATGCACGGTCGCGGGGCCCTGGCCGGCCGATGCCGGCGGGCGAGGCTGGGGGAAGGGTAGAGTGGAGGCGCCGTGTCGCCAGAGATGAGACCAAGCCATGGTTGGGCAGAGACGTGCCGTGGACTACTTTCGTTGCGCGGCGACCTGAGCCTCGCTGACGGCGCCGGCGCCGGGCGCAAAATTTTTGCGGAGGTAGTTCAGCAGGCTGGCGAGGTCCGCATCGTTGTAGGCGGCGGCGAAGGCGGGCATGACGTTGGAAAATTTCTCGCGGTCGGCCGGTAGCACGGCCGCGGGGCCCTGCAGCAGGACCTTGATCAGGGTGGCGGCGTTGCCGGCGACGACCTGGCTACCGGCGAGGGCGGGTTGCAGGCCGGGAACACCGCTGCCGTTCGGCATGTGGCAGGCCGCGCAGACTTGGGCGTAGATTTTTCCGCCGGAGGTGTCGGCGCCGATGGGCGCGAACGTTTGTTGCGCGACGGCGTTCGCGTAGCGGGCCCGCGGCGTCAGATCGCCGGTGTAGATGACGCGCCAGATCCGGCCCTTCTCGGTTTCGCCAATGTAGAGCGAGCCGTCCGGTCCGACGGCTACTCCGGCGGGTCGGAAGCGGGCGTCGCGGGTGTTGGTGAAGTCCTCGACGCCGGCAAAACCCCAGGCGAACTGCTCGTAGGTGCCGCGCGGCCGGCCTTGTTCGTCGAAGGGCACGAAGCAGACGTTGTAGCCGGCCTGCGAACGCGGTGCGCGGTTCCACGAGCCGTGGAAGGCCACGAACATCCCGCCGCGGTACTTGGCGGGAAACTGCGGGCCCGCGTAGTACGCCATCTGGATGGGCGCCCAGTGGGCGGGGAACGCGACGACCGGTTGGTCGTACGGATCGGGCTCGATCCGGTTGAAGTTGTTGCCGCCATATTCGGGCGCCCGCATGTGGGCCTTCTTGATCGGGTCCCAGTACGAATAGGGCCAGCCGAGGTTCGCGCCCTCGCGCAGCCGGTGCATGACCTCGGAAACCCGTTCGGCATTGTCGAGTTCGTCGTAGTGGACGGGGTCGATGATGTTCAGGTTGTCGCGGCCCATCTGCACCATGAAGAACTCCTTGGCGACCGGTTGCCACGCGAGGGCGAGCGAGTGGCGGTGGCCGGTGGAGAAGCGCGTGCCGTCAGCCTGGGTCTGGTTGGGTTTGTCCGCATCAAAGCGCCAGAAGCCGCCGTAGGTTTTTTGGAATTCCGCGACCTCGGCGTCGGTTTTGCCCTTGGCGCCGAAACGACGGTCGCCGTCGCTAAACACATTGTACGGTGAGCCGATTTCCACGAGCAACCGGCCCTGCTCGTCGAAGCCGAAGGACTTGGCGTCGTGGTCCTTTTCCGCGGGCAGTTCATGGACGATGACCTGGACCTCGCTTTGCGGGACGAGTTCGCCCGGGGTATATTTCTGCCGGTAAATGGTGGTGCGGCTGGAGTGATACAGCCAGCCCCCGTGGAACGCGATGTGCGTGCCGCCGCCGCCCGGACCGAACTCCTTGATCTCATCCGCACGCCCGTCGCCGTTGGTGTCGCGCAGCGCCCAGATCAGGCCGAACTTTCCCTTCGCGTACAAATCGCCGTTCGGGGCGACGGCGAGGCCGCGCAGCTTTTCGGGTGTGTTGCCCACGCGCTTGCCGACGACGAGGTTGTCCGCGACCACGATGGCGCGAAAGCCCGGCGGGAGATAAATGGCGCCGTCGTCGGCGTCCGGCACGAGCGCGGCGGCGCGCAGTCCCGGGAGTGCCAGCACGAAAGCGGCGAGGAGGGCGGGGGTGGGCAGAAAGCGCATACGGCGGCGAGGTTGGCGGACCTTGGGATCGCGGCAAGGGAGGTTTGCAGCCGGGTTGGACTCGGGCGGGTTCAGTCTCTCCTGTAAGCGTCGCCCATTACGGGTCCGGCTCGCGCTGCCCTTCGGCGCCGCCGCTGAGATTAGGCTCGGCATTGGTCCGCGCTTTTGGGATGGGTGGGATTCCGCGCCGTGCGCGGGTTCAACGAATATGTCACTTTGGGAATATAAGATCATCACCAGCGGCAAAGGCGGATTCGCCACGCCCGCCATGCTCGAAAAATTTCTGAACGATCTCGGCCGCGATGAGTGGGAGATCGTGCACTATCAAACGCTGCCGGAGAATTTCCTGGCGTTTACCGGGCTCGCCCGGCGTTCCACGCAGCGCGACTGGACGCTCCAGGATGCCGCGGCTGCCGCCGCGAAGGCCGAGGCCGAAAAACTGCGCGCGGAATTCGAGGCGAAGTTCAAGGCTGCCGCGAGCACGTCGCCGGCCGCCGGCGAGGAGCGCGCCCCCAGCTTTCTCGAGGAGCGCTCGGCGCCGGAGGACGGATTCCGCAAGCCGGTTGACACGTCGCGCGACGACGAGCCCGAGGTCGCGGAGGACGACAAGGATGATTGGGACAAGCTCACGGCCGCGGAAGAGGAGGAATTGCCCACGTTCTTCGATGCGATGAAGCCGCACATGCGCCGCAACCAGCGCGGGCCGGGCATGTCCGTCGGCGTGGATTTTCTGGCGAAGAAGTGGGACCAAACCGAGGAGGACATCAAGGGCGCGCTGGTCGAGTGCGGCTTCGTGATGCCCGTCGACGAGGATTCCAAGGCCGAGCATGTCGAGTACGACGGCGATCTCTACTGGCTGAATATCAACCGTCGCGGCGAACTCTGGATCAACACCAAGGAGAAGCCGCGTCCGGTGTTCCGCTCGGTGAAGGCGGCCCGCGTGGAAGTCGAAGCGCCGGCCCCGAAGGAAGAGCGTTCGTCCGCGGCCGAGGCCAAGCCGGCTGAGGGCGCCGCGGAAGGCGCGGTTCCCGCCGAGAAGTCTGAGGTGCACGAGCCGAAGTCCGAGTCGCCGCGCGGACCTTCCGCGCCGTTGCCCGAAGGCAACGCCCTGCTCTCCAAGATCCGTCCGCACATGCGCCGCAATCGCCGCGGCCCCGGCGGCTCCGGTAGCACGAGCTTCCTCGCGCGTCCGCTCCGGACCACCGAAGCTGAACTCAAGAGCGCGTTTGTCGCCCTCGGTCTTGTGATGCCGGCGGCGGCGGCCGACAAACCTCAGTACACCGCGATCGGTGACGAGCTGTGGTGGTTGAATCTGGATTCGCGCGGGGGCTTGTGGATCAACGGCCGCGAGAAGGGCAAGGACGAGACCGCCCTATCGGCGGCGGCGTCCGATGCTGCCGCTGCTCCCGCGCCGGCCGCCGAAGGTGCTCCCGCGCCCGAGGTTGCCCCGGCGGTCGCGGCTCCCGGCGCGGAAACGCCGGTGGGTGTGCCTGCTTCCGAGGCTCCGGTGGTTGCACCGGTCGCGGATGAAGTGACGATTCCGCCTTTTTCGTATTCAGCGCCGGCTCCGGTGGCGGTCACCGAAGTTTCGGCTGCTCCGACCTCGCCCTTCGCGGCGGTGCGACCCTTGTTGAAGGGCGCGAAGGCCGGCGGCGTTTCCGCCAAGGTCGAACAGCTCGCGCAGGAGCTGGGCAAGCCGGTCGACGATGTCGTTGCCCAGCTGGTTGGCGCCGGCCTCAAGGTGCCGGAGAAGACGCGCGAAAAGCCCGTCGTCGTGGCGCAAGCCGGGGAGAGCTTCTGGCTAAGCCGCAATGCCAAGGGTGATCTTTGGCTCAACGCCAAGCCCTCGGGTGCCGATCCGGACGACGGTGAGGCGGAAGGGGAGAACAAACCCCGCCGCAACATCCGTTCGCGCGGGAAGAAGTAATCAGGTCGGGCCCGATGTCGTCATCGGGCCTTTTTATTTCGGGCGTTCAGGACAAAAAAACCCGGTGAGGATATCGGATTCCACCGGCTTACTTTTTACGCTGATGGCTGCGAGCGCCAGCGAGTGGTAGGGGTCTGGGCACGCCATCTTTTGGCCGCAAAAAACCCCAAAGATCGGAGAGCGATTGCAGCTCCCGAAGCGCCCATAGGCGCGCGAAGAATTATCTCCGGCCGGCCGGGCCCCTATGCGGGTTTTTGCGGCCACCCGCCTTGGGTCAGTCCGGCCTGCCGACTACTCCGTGTGTTCGGTGCGCTCTGGGGTGATTAACCTCAGAGCACACGGAGGTCACAGAGGGCGTGGCCGCCGGCCTTACGCCGCCGGTGCCAGGCACCGCACGGCCATCTCCCGCAGGACTTCCTCCTGCTCGTCGGGGCGCTGGATGATTTCCTCAAACGCGGCGATTAACTCCTGCTGGTTGTCGATCAGTCGACGGAGGGTGGGGAGCTTGGCGCTGCCGGCGAGTTTGCCGACATACCACGGGTTCTGGGTGAACAGGTTGAACGAACTTTTCTCGGTCGCTCCGGTAAAGTGGCTGCCGTACGTCCCGGCGGCGCGCGGCAAGCCGTCGAGCCCGCGCGGGCCGAGCCGGACCTCGCCGGCGTCCACGAGCGCCCGCACCTGGAGTAAGATGCGGTTGCGATTCTGCAGCGCGCTGATGACCGGCCGCGCGTCGCCGCCGGTAAAGAAGTGTCGGTGCAACGCCGCGAGCGTCCACTTGAGGTCGCCGCTGAAAAACGCCTCGGCCGCCTCGAAAAAATCCCCCTCGGCCACATTGGGCGTGAGCTCCGCGACATGCTCCTCCTCGATGGTCCCGGCGTCGCCCGCGTAACTCGCGAGCTTGCGGGTCTCCTCGACGATCAGGCGGGTGTTGGCGCCGACCTTGGCGAGCAACAGCTCGACTGCGCCGGAACCGAAGGTCGCCCCGAGTGATTTGGCCTCGGCCAACGCCACGCTCGCGAGCGCCTCGCCGGCGCTGTCACCGTCGCCGCCGACCAGGCTGAAATCGCCGTGCTTCTCGCACCATTTCGGAAACGAACGTCGGCGGTCCAGCGGCGTGGCCGTGATCAGCACGACCGTCTCGTCCGGGTTCACGGTGTCGAGGATCTGCTGGAGGTCCTCGACGAGCTTCAGCGTGCTCTCGGCCCGGCCCGTCACGGTGTCGGCCAGGAAGTTTACGTCCTTGAGCCAGACCACGCGCTTGCCGCCGAACATCGAGACAGTCTGCACCGCGTCGCGGAAGCGATTTACGGCGCCCTCGACCTCGCCGACGTTGGCGGCGAAGCCGTTGATGACCTCCCGCGCAAACTCGTCCGTCACCTCGGCGGTCAGCACCTCGAAGCGCTCCTTGCCGGCCCGGCCGACGAGGAAGTCGTCGTTGCCGCAGATGAAGGTGAATTTTTTGCCCGCCGCCATGGGCAGTCATCTGGGTGGAAACGCCGGTGACTGCACGAATAAAAATGGCGAATCACCGCGGACTCGGCATCATCCGCCGCTCGTCTGAATGCTTCGCCACCGGCCGTGTCCAAAGTCCACCGTCCCCCTTTTCGCGTGATTACCCTCCTCTCCGCCCGGCTCCGGCGGCTGCTCGCCCGCCGGCACGGTGCCGTGGTTTTGTTTTTACTGCTCTTCCTGTCGCTCGCGGGCGTGACACGGGTGCTGTTGCTGCTGAAGTCAGCGCGCGCCGTGGACTGGGATTTCGGCCTTGTCGGGGTATTCTTGGTCGGCCTGGTCTTCGATTTGAGTGCAGGCCTATTGTGGGCGGCGCCGCTCGCGTTACTCCTGATTTTTCTGCCGGCGGGATTTTTCACGCGGCGTTGGGCGCAGGGCGTGGCCGCGGCGGGATTCTTCGGCGCAATTTACCTGCTCACGTTCAGTATCGTTTCGGAGTGGGTGTTCTGGGACGAGTTCAGCGTCCGCTTTAACTTCATCGCGGTCGATTACCTCGTCTACACCAAGGAGGTCGTCGACAACATCCGGGAGAGTTATCCGATGCCGCTGCTGTTCGCCGGCATCCTCGGGGTGAGCGGACTGCTCGCGTGGCTCGGTTGGCGCACCGGCCTGTTGCAGACCTGGTTTCAAGCCGCACCGGAACCGTTGGCCCGCCGCGCGCGGGCCGGCGGGGTCTGGATCGGGGCGGCGCTGCTCGCCGGGCTCGCGCTCGATTCGGACTACATCCCGTCCTTCGGCAACAACTACAACCGCGAGCTGGCGAAGAACGGCGCGTGGTCGCTCTTTGCGGCGTTCCGGAACAACGAGCTCGATTACGACCAGTTCTACCCGACGCTGCCGCTCGACCAGGCGTTCAAGCGCCTCAAGGTCGAGCTGGCGTACGACGGCAGCGAGTCGCTGTCGGGTGACGGTCCCGATACGCTCCGCTACATCCGCCGCGAGGGCGCCGAACTGCGACCCAACGTGATTCAGATCACGGTTGAGAGCTTGAGCGCGGACTTCCTGAGCATCTTCAACCGGGCCTCGAAGTTGACACCGAATCTCGAGGAGATCGCGGGTAAAAGCCTCGTGTTCGACCGGTTTTTTGCCACGGGCACCCGCACGGACCGCGGCATGGAGGCGCTGACGCTCGCGGTGCCGCCGACGCCCGGACGTTCGCTGGTGAAGCGGCCGCGCAACGAAAACCTGTTCACGCTCGGCTCGGTGTTCCGCCACCGCGGATACGACACGGCGTTCATCTACGGGGGCTTCGGCTACTTCGACAACATGAACTATTTTTTCGGCAACAACGGCTATCGCGTCGTTGACCGCGCCTCCGTGGCGAGTGCCGACATCACGTTCGCCAACGCCTGGGGCGCATGCGACGAGGACCTGTTCCACTGGAGCCTGCGCGAGGCCGACGCGGCCCACGCGGGAGGTAAGCCGTTCCACCACTTCGTCATGACGACGTCGAATCACCGGCCCTTCACGTATCCGGAGGGCCGGATCGACCTGCCGTCGAAGACCGCGGGCCGGGCCGGCGCGGTGAAGTATTCCGACTACGCCATCGGCAAGTTCCTCCGCGATGCCGAGTCGAAGCCGTGGTACAAGAACACCGTGTTCGTGATTGTCGCCGACCACTGTGCGTCGGTGGCCGGCAAGACCGCACTGCCGGTGCAGAATTACCACATTCCGCTGATCATTTTTTCGCCGGGCGGCCACCTCCCCAAGGGCCACATCACGGACCTGATGAGCCAGGTGGATTACGCGCCGACGCTGCTCGGATTGTTAAATTGGAGTTACGCGACCCGCTTTTTCGGTCGCGACATCCGCACGCCGGCCGGTGGGCGTCGGGCGTTAATCGGGAACTATCAGAAGCTCGGGCTGTTTAAATCGGGAATGCTGAGTGTACTGATGCCGATGCGACGATCCGCGGAGTATGACTTTGAGGACAAAACCTTCACCTTGCGCGAGCGCGCGGCGACCTTTACCGACGAGACGATTGCCTACTACCAGACCGCGAGCCACCTTTACAAAAACCGACTCTACCGCGAAGTCGGCGCGGAGGAGCAGGCGCGATACGCCCGTGAATCCGCGGCGCGCCGGACCGCGGTGACGAGTCTCCCATGATCGAACGAACTGTGGAATCGGACGGCCCCGCGCCGGGGATGTGGGGACGCGATTTGCTGCTGCTCGCGCTCGCCTTCGGGTTGCTGAACTTCCTCCTGCTGGGCCGCCTGCCGCTGGCGAATCCGGACGAGGCCCGCTACGCGGAAATCCCGCGCGAGATGCTGGCGGCAGGCGATTGGGTGACGCCCCGGCTCAACGACGTGCCGTATTTTGAGAAGCCGCCTCTCGTCTACTGGACCGTGGCCGTGTCGCGGATTCTGTTTGGCCCGGGCGATTTCGCGGCCCGACTCACACCCGCGCTCTTCGGGTTGGGCGGCATTTTGCTCACCTATGCGGCTGGCCGTCGGCTCTACAACCGGACGACGGGCCTAGCCGCGGCGGTCGTGCTGGGAACCTGCCTGATCTACTTCGCGCTCTCACGGATTCTCCTCATCGACATGGCGGTGTCGGTTTTGGTGAGCGCGACGCTGTTCTGTTTCATTCTCGGCGTGAACGAGCCGTCCGGTCCGCGCCGGCGGTGGTGGTTCTGCGGCCTCTATGCGGCGGCGGCGTTGGCGACGCTGGCGAAGGGCCTCATCGGTTTCGCCCTGCCCGGGGCGGTGATGTTTCTCTGGCTCTTGATTTTCAACCAATGGCGCCGGCTCCTGCCGATGTACCTGCCGAGCGGCGCGGCGCTCTTCCTCGTGATCGCCGCGCCCTGGCACCTGCTCGCGGCGCAGCGCAACCCGGGTTGGGCGCACTTCTATTTTGTGCACGAGCATTGGGAGCGGTTCACGACCACGACCCACGGGCGGTCCGCCCCCTTCTGGTATTTTGTGCCGATTCTATTGCTCGGTTTGTTCCCGTGGGTGGGCTTCCTTTTCAGTGCGGTGCGCGAGGCGGTGGCTGGGGGTTGGGCCCGGCGGCGGGAAAATGCCACCGCTTGGTTTCTGCTCACCTGGGTCGGCTTCATCTTCCTGTTTTTTTCCAAGTCACAGTCGAAGCTGATCCCGTATATTTTGCCGGTCTTTCCCGCGCTCGCAGTGTTGATCGGCGCTTGGGTTGCGCGGCGCTGGGCGGAGCGGAAGGTGTCACCTCTGCGCGTGGAACTGCGCGTGTTCGCGTTTCTCGCCGGACTGCTGGGCGCGGCGTTGTTGATCACGGTGCTGAAGCCGGGGCTCATTCGCGACACCGAGCAGGCCGAGGCCGTGCGGCCCTACGGCCTTGCGATGGGCGCGGTGCTCCTCGTCGGCGGGGTGCTGGCCCCGTGGTTCGGACGTCGGCGCGGCGTGCTCGCCGGTTTGGGGACGGTGGTGGTTACAATCGTCGCCTTCTACGTCGGTTTGCTGCTTGCGGCGCCGGGGATCAACCGCCCGAGCACGCGGGACCTTGCGGTCGTGGCGCGGGAAAAAATCAAACCCGCGGACGCGGTTTTCCACTACTGGGGCTTCTTCCACGACTTCGTTTACTACAGCGGCCGCGCCGTCGGGTTGGTTAATCATCTCGACGAACTGGAGGTGCAGTTCCTGCCGCCCGCGGAACTCGCCACCCGCTTCATCAAAGAGGATGAGCTGCGCCGCCAGTGGGCCGGGCCGGGCCGCGTTTGGGTGTTGGTTCGCAAGCGGGACCAGCAGGACCCGCAGTCGGTCTTCGCCGATCCGGCGTTTCGTTATCATTTGATCGCGGAAACCCCCGCCTTCAGCCTCGTTAGCAACCAGCCCTGACATGTCCGCGCCTTACCTGCCACTCACCCGCCCGACCATTGATGAGGATACGATTTCGGGTGTTGTTGAGGTCCTGCGCTCCGGCTGGATCACCTCCGGGCCGAAGGTGAAGGAACTCGAGGCCAAATTGTCCGAAGCCTGTGCCGGCCGGCCGGTGCGCGTCTTCAACTCCGGCACGTGCACGATGGAGATCGCGCTGCGCATCGCCGGCGTCGGTCCGGGGCATGAGGTTATCACCACGCCGTTGTCGTGGGTCGCCACCAGCAACGTCATCCTCGAGGTCGGCGCGCGTCCGGTGTTCGTCGACATCGATCCGGTCACGCGCAACATCGACCTCGACCGCATCGAGGCCGTGATCACGCCGGCGACCCGGGCGATCATCCCGGTCGATCTCGCTGGCTTGCCGGTTGACCGCGACCGCCTTTACGCGATCGCCCAGAAGCACAACCTGCGGGTCGTTGAAGACGCGGCGCAATCGTTCGGCAGTAATTGGCGCGGTCGGCGGATCGGCGCTTGCGGTGATTTTGTCTCCTTTAGTTTTCACCCGAACAAGAACATCACGACGATCGAGGGCGGTGCGCTGGTGTTGAACGACGAGCGCGAGGTCAAGCTGGCGGAGCAGTACCGTTTGCAGGGCGTCGTGCGCAGCGGTTTTGACGGTATGGAGGTCGAGCTCGTCGGAGGAAAATTCAACCTCACCGACGTCGCCGCGCGCGTGGGGCTCGGCCAGCTGCCGCGGTTGGGGGAGTTCAACGCGAAGCGCCGTGACTTGGTGGGGGGCTATTTTGAACTGCTCAACGCGCCGGCGCACCAGGCGCTCGGCTTGCAGCTGCCGCCGGCGGATTTCACGCAGACCAACTGGCACATGTTCCAGGTCGTGCTGCCGGAGGCCGGGCTCTCGCTCCGGCGCGCCGAAGTGATGGCCAAGCTCCACGCAGCCGGCATCGGCACCGGCGTACATTATCCGGTCATCCACTTGTTCGCCGTGTACCGTCGGCTCGGTTGGAAAGAGGGGGATTTCCCCGTCGCGGAGCGCGTCGCGCGGAATATCCTCACGCTACCGTTGTTCCCGACGATGACCCGCGCCGACGTCGAACGCGTGGTTGAGCAACTCACCGCGGTCCTGCAGGCTCATCGTACGCCATGAGTGTTTCGCCCGTTCCCGCCGTCGCGGTCTCGATCGTCATCCCCGTCTACAACGAGGAGCTGAACCTGCCCGTGCTCTTCGCGCGGCTCTTCCCCGTGCTCGACCGCCTGGGTCGGAGCTATGAGGTGATTTTCACCAACGACGGCAGTGCCGACCGCTCGCTCCAGCTCTTGCGAGCCCAGCACGCGTCCCGGCCGGACGTTACTCGGGTCATCGATTTTAACGCGAACTACGGCCAGCACATGGCGATCATGGCGGC
>CAIJFT010000280.1 GCA_903820035.1 uncultured Opitutia bacterium | reverse complement strand
GGTGCGGTGGGGTTGCTTTCCGGCGGTGCGCCGCGCTCTTTTTCGATTCTACTGGCATTTCTCCACTTTGCCAGCGACGGTCTCGCCATGCCCGTCTGCACCCAAAACGTTAAGAAACGAAAAGCGCGTCAGGTCAAAAACGACCGCTTGCAGGCGGCCAAAGACGCCAAGCTAGCGCAGGCCGCAAAAGCCAAGGGCTAAGCGGTTTCGGCGGACGGTCTTTGTCCGCCAACTCGGGGCTTCACCGCGCCATTCGGCGCGGAGTCCTATTCCAAGGCCGGAGCTTTGCTGGTCTACCTGCGCGGTATAACGCCGGGACATTAACCTGTTCCAGCTCGGCGGCGTGACATCTTCTCCAGCTGAAGCGCATACGTCTCGCCGCGCCTCGCCGCGTGCCGTGGCGTTGCACCCGCGCCACCGCCAATGGCTGCTCCAGCTTCGTGTTGGCCTCAACCTGGCCCGTCGCCGCAAGGTGGTTCATCATGCCGGAGTGGCGTGCTCAGCGGTAGCAGGTGACTCCGCCGATCTTCCGGTCCTTGCTGCTGTCGACGATGCCTGTGCCGTGCCGGCCTTCCTCAATCCGATGGAGGCCTTGCCTCGGGTGTGTGTCGATGACCGTTCGTGCTCCGGGGGCGCCTTTTTCGGGCCCCATCTGATGCGACCAGCCGATCAATTCTCGGCGGTCTCCCTGCTGCAATTTCGGGCGTGGAGTAGGGGCAGAGGGTGATCTGCACTCCGGCCTACACCTGTCTACGGGAGGCTGCGGGGATTATTCAAAGAGTCGGAGGGGATGCGCCAATCGAGCGGCTCAATTACGAATAAGCCTCAGGGCGATCGGGCAAAAAGCGCCCTTGGAGCAATCGAAGTGAACGAAAAGCCATGATCGGCCGTCCTCAAACGATGGGGGTGCATCCTGCAATTTGGGCCGCCTGGGGTTATGCCGCGGCTGTATTGAAGGGCTCCCGCGTATATAAGACGAAGGTGTGGTGGGTGGAACGGGAGCTTGCGACAACCGGGTGCCCAAGAATAATATGAAAAGAGCGACAGGCTGCTCCAGAAAGTCCGAGTGAATCCCGGGCGAGTAAACCCAACGCCAAACCCGATCATCGACTTCTAGCAACTCCCCAGCGCAACATGAGAAAGTAGCTACCCCTCCGTTAACCAAGAAGGCGCTCGGCGAAAACGGGAAAGTTATGGTCTAGACTGTAGTATTTCAGCTCGGGCGGCGTAGCCGCCTGATATCCCCACATAAGTTCATGAAAAACATCCTCCTCCTCGCCAGCCTCATCCTCGGACTTGTCCCGGTGCTCTCACGAGCGGCCGAAGAGTCGGTCTACACCCAGCGCGTCACCGCGTTTAAGGTTGCTCCCGGTAAAACCGAGGAGTTCCGCCTGCTGCTCGAAGAGTACGCCAAGGTGGCCCAGCTCAGGGTAATCAGCGGTGAGATTAACTCGTGGACCGTCTTGCGTGCAGTAATCCCATCTGGAGCCAGCGCGAAGGCGGGCTACCTTTTGATCACGTCCTATACGGGCTATCCGGCTGAGCCCAAGGAGGTTCCTTATCCGGAATTTGCGGTGCAGGTAACCAGCGTGGCAACCTTGGTGAGCACGGAAATATGGCAGTACACCGTCGCTGCGAACGGACACTCTAAGGTCGGTGACTACGTGCTCAGTAATTATATGCGCGTTTCAGACCTGGCAACGCTCACCAAGTTCGAAACCGAATATATGAAGCCCTTGGCCGACCATGCGGTGGCGGCCGGATCCATCCAAAGTTGGCGCTTCTTCACCAAGCTGCTGCCCGCCGGCACGGATGTCGATTACATGGCCAGAACCGAAGACATCTTGCCGACCTTCGCCTCCTTTTTCGCGCTCAATAATATTTGGTCGAAGGCGGCGAGCGAGGTTCACAAAGGCAAGGACTTTTCCGGCCTGATGGCTGAGGTCGCTCAGGCGCGAAAAATGGGCATGCGCGAGCTTTCGCAGGTCATTTTGAGGGTCTCGACCAAGAGCAATTAACCTATCCCGGCCCGCGCCATGAAACCTCGCGACGAATTTCTACGCATCAATGAGCACTAGCAAAAATACCGTCGGCGCGATCGAGTCTCTGTGGCGTTTTCCGGTCAAGTCGATGACCGGAGAACGGCTCCAGCAAATGGAGTTCACGCAATCCGGCGTGCTCGGAGATCGAGCCTATGCGCTGATCGATGTGGACACCGGCAAGGTCGTCAGCGCCAAGAGCATCAAGCTCTTTCCGGACCTGTTGCGGTGCAAGGCCGAGTTCGTCCGCGCACCAAGGCTCGGCAGCGACACTCCTCCGGTGCAAATTACCCTGCCCAACGGAGAGGTGGTGCGCAGTGATGCAAAGGAGGTGGATCAGGTCCTTTCGGAATATTTTCGCCGGCGCGTGAAATTGTCCCGGACCGCTCCGGACAATTTTACGATCGATCAGTACCATCCTGACATCGAGGGGGCAGACCCGGGCGGAAATCGCGACGCCGTCGTCGAGCAAAAGCTGGGCTCGGCGCTGTTTGCGGCAATCGGTGCGCCTTCACCGGTTCCGCCGGGATCATTCTTGGATGTATTTCCTGTGTCGGTGATGACAACCTCGACTCTGGACCGGCTCAAAGAACTGGCACCTGAAACGCGTTTTGATGAGCGCAGGTTCCGAATGAACGTCTTCGTAAAGACCTCTCAGCCTGGGTTTCTAGAGAATGACTGGGTGGGTCTTGAACTGGCGCTTGGCCGCAGCGTGCGACTCAATGTTGCCCTGCTCGACCCGCGGTGCGTCATGACCACCTTGGCTCAAGGGGATTTGCCGCAGGATACGGATGTTCTTCGAACGCTTGTCCGCCACAATCGCGTGCAAATTCCCGGCATTGGTCAGTATCCGTGCGCCGGTGCTTACGCCGTGGTGGCAAGCCAAGGGAGTGTAAGCGTGGGCGATCCAGCGCTTGCTTAGGAAAGCGTGAACCGTGGTCGGTCGCTGTAAGGTGGCGACCCCTCATCTCGCGAGGGCCGCCAACGTGTCACGGGCCGACCCCTTGGCTCACCGTACGACGTCGGCGGAGCCCTGCAGCAAACTCGTCAGCTCCGGTGCAAGCGGTCGGGACGTAGCCAGATGACCGGAGCCCGGGCGCGCGAATGGCTTTGGCCCAGAACGGGTTTGGACGTTGCACAAAAATCCGAGCCCGACTTCCTGCGAACCGAGGAATACCTGAACCACCCACCCACCCCTCAAAAATACCCCCATGAGTGCTTTCCGCATGTTGTTCCTGATCGTTGCCGCCATGATCACGATCGGAATCGGGCTGACGGGATACCGTAACGTTCACTGGTTCCTCTGTGCGTGACCTCGGCAATTGATGGGACGAAGGCCGGGTTTGATCTCGGTAGATGAAGGAACGAGTCGACGGCCCATCGATTTTCGTGATCAATAGGTCACCTGTAGTGGCCAGTTGGATGTTCGGTTGAATGGGATGTCGCGGCCGCGTTTCTGGGTCGGCCGGAACTCCATCCCTCTTGCCGCCGGAGTAAGCGGTGTTCTAGGGTCCGGGTATGACTGGAGTGAAGTGCATGGCAGTGATGAAGGCCCTGGGCGAATTGAACCGCTTGCGGATAATGCGTCTGCTCTTGAAGGAGCAGGTTGGGGTCAACGGCATCGCAGACCGACTAAAACTCTCCCAGTACAACGTCTCGAAACACCTGCGGATTTTGAAGGAAGCGGGGTTGGTGGACATGGAAAAATCGGGCAAGCAGCGGCTCTACGGCATGGCGTCGTCGCTGAAGCACGAATTGGCGAAGAACCAGAACGTGCTGGAATTGGACTGCTGTACGTTCCGGTTCGACAAGCTGCCGAAGTAGGTCCTCGGCCGGCGTGAGAAAAGAGTTGCGCTGCGGCATTCGTATGCACACTTGCGCATACGTTCTATGTCTACCCCGACCCACCCACTGCAGCCCAAGGCGCGTTACATCATGATCGGCGGTTTTCTTGGCGCCGGAAAAACCACCGCGGTGGGCAAGTTGGCCCAGCGGTTATCGGCGCAGGGCTTGCGCGTGGGCCTCATCACGAATGACCAGGGGCGCAACCTGGTGGACACCGCCATGCTGCGCTCGCAGGGCTTCGCGACCGAGGAAATCCCCGGTGGCTGTTTTTGCTGCCGGTTCAACTCGCTTGTCGATGCGGCCCAAAGACTGACCGCCAGCACCCGCCCGGAGGTCTTCGTGGCGGAGCCGGTCGGCAGTTGCACGGATCTAGCCGCGACGGTCACCTATCCCTTGCGGCGACTCTACGGTGACCAGTTCACCGTGGCGCCGGTGAGTGTGCTGGTCGATCCGATCCGAGCCCTCCGGGTGTTCGGAGTGGAGCCGGGCGGCACCTTCTCCGACAAGGTTCTGTACATTTACCACAAGCAGATCGAGGAGGCGGATATTGTGGTGATCAGCAAATGCGATTTGCTGGACGAAGCGCGCTTGGCGTCGCTACGGCAGGCCATTGCCCTAAAATACCCCGGCAAGGAGGTCATGGCCGTCTCGGCGCGCGCCGGGATCAATCTTGATGCTTGGTTCGAGCACATCACCGCGGGCGAACAGACCGCCCGTACCGCCATGGCGGTGGACTACCAGATTTACGCTGACGGCGAAGCCCTGCTGGGCTGGCTCAACTGCACGGTGCAGGTGTCGGCGACGGTGGCGTTCCAAGCCGATGCCTTCTTGCAGCGGCTCGCGGGAGCCATCCAGTCGCGCCTGCAGGAACGTGGTGCGGAGGTGGCGCACCTCAAAATGACGCTGAGCCCGGACGGCGGTCTCGGCGGTGAAATCGCCGCAGTGAATCTCGTGCGCAATGACTATGTGCCGGAGCTTTCCTTTCATCTGGAGGAACCGGTCACCAACGGACAACTCATCCTCAACCTGCGGGCGGAGGCCGCCCCGGACGTGTTGGGAACCGTGGTGCGGGAGGGTCTGGTCGCCGCCGCGAGTGGGGTGCCGACGTTGGTGGCGACCTTGGAACACTTGGAGCACTTCCGGCCGGGCAAGCCGACACCCACTCATCGCATCACGTCGCTGGCGATCTGAAGTGCCGTCATGATCGCATTGCCCAGATGGTTTATCGGGGAATTTGTTGGGACGTTCCTTCTCGTGTTCTTTGGTTGCGGCTGCGTTTGCGCCGCAGTTTTGACCGGGGCGCAGGTCGGCGTCTTTCAGGTCGCCATCGTTTGGGGTTTGGGCATCGCCATCGCGATCTTCCTGACCGGAGACATGAGCGGGGCGCATCTGAACCCCGCCGTCACCATCGGCCTGGCCGTCTGGTCGGGTTTTCCGAAAAGCCGGGTGGCCCCTTACCTGATGGCGCAGATGCTCGGAGCCTTCGTCGGCGCCGCCGTACTCTTCTTGGTCTTTAGCGACGCGCTGACAGTGTTCGAGAATACGAATCAGGTGGTACGGGGTCAGCCTGGCAGCGAGGCGAGTGCGATGATCTTCGGAGAGTATTTTCCGAATCCAGGTGGCAAGCCGTTAACCAGCGAGGCCCGGTTGAAAATGTCCTCGGCAGCGGCCTTTGGCGCTGAAGTCATCGGGACCGCCGTCCTGATGCTGGTGGTCTGTTGGGCGGGAAACGAACGCAACCCACTTCGTCGCTCTGGGCTTGTCCCTGTGATGATTGGACTAACCGTGACATTGCTCATCTCCCTGCTCGGCCCGCTAACGATGGCCTGCTTCAACCCGGCCCGAGACTTCGGGCCACGCGTCTTCTCGGCCCTCGCGGGATGGGGCCAGGTGCCGTTCACGGTCAACGGGTATGGTTGGTTTACGGTTTACATCCTCGCGCCGATTTTGGGTGCCGTGTTGGGCGGTGGATTGCATCGGAGGGTTTTCCAAAGCGCCCCCGAGCGTGATTGATCGCGTCGATTGACGCCGTGCCCGAAACCCGCGGAGAGATCATCCTGTCGGATGAGCGTTCCCGTACCGCGCTCTGGACGGTCCTGACCCAAATCGACGCCGACTTGGCGGATCAAGCTTGGGCGCGGGGCTGCCCGCAATGCGGCGGCACATTGCACCGGGCGGACTACCCGCGGAAAGTGCGCGGGGTCAGGGAGGAGACGCGGCGTCATAGCTTTTGCTGTGCTCGGGAAGCATGTCGCCGTCGGGCAACCCCTGAATCCGTGCGCTTCCTGGGACGCCGAGTATATGCCGGGTTCATTGTGGTGCTGCTGACGGCGTTGCGCCACGGCTGGTCGATGCATCGCGTACGAGTGGCGCAGGAGCAGTTTGGGGTGGACCGACGGACATTGGACCGCTGGCGACACTGGTGGCTTGCGCATTTTGCCGCGAGTAGGGCTTGGCGGGTCGCGCGGGCGCGATTGCTGACGCCGGTCGAAGAAGCGTCTCTGCCCTGGTCGCTCTGGGAGCACTTCCGCAGCAATACGGATGAACCTATGGTTGGATTGATGCGATTCCTGTCGCCGTGGTCGACCCGCGCGGCGGCGATAAACTGAGGGTCGTGCATCGGCCCGCAGAGGATGCCGGTGGCGGCGCGAAAAGCGCCGGATAAACCGCTGCCGGCATGGACCCGAACCTTCCTGCCACCTCCACTCCGATTTCCTCCCCCGAACGCTGGGCGCATTTGCGCTTCAGCGTGGTGGGTCCCTTGCTGGCGTCGCCGTCGACCCGGGGGCAACTGCGCGAACGACTGCGGGCGCTCGCCGATCAATCCTGGCGGCATCCAATCAGCGACCAATGGGTCCACTTCGGCGTCTCGACCATCGAGCGTTGGTATTACCGGGCCCTGCGGGCGAAACAGGATCCGGTGGGCGCCCTGCGGCGGCAGGTGCGCGAGGACGCCGGCCGCTTCACCGCGATGTCCTGCGCCCTGGGCGAGAAACTCGTCACTCAATATCGCGCCCACCCCCAGTGGAGCTATCAACTGCAGGCCGACAATCTGGCGGCCCTCGTGATGAAGGAGCCCGCGCTGGGTCCGTGTCCAGGCTACGCCTGCGTCCGGCGGTTCCTGAAGGCGCAGGGCTTGTTTCCCCGGCCGCGGCGGGGCCCGGTGCACAGTCCCGGTGCGCAGGCCGCCGAGGCCCGCTTCGCCGCCCGGGAGATCCGCAGCTACCAGAGTGAACAGGTGAACGCCCTGTGGCATCTCGATTTCCATCACGGCAAGGTGCGGGTGCTGCTCGCCGACGGCCAATGGAGTTATCCGTTGCTGCTCGGCGTCCTCGACGACTGTTCGCGGTTGTGCTGTCACCTGCAGTGGTACCTGCACGAGGGGGCCGAGGAACTTTGCCACGG
>CAIJFT010000279.1 GCA_903820035.1 uncultured Opitutia bacterium | reverse complement strand
CTGAAAACCAAGAAGCAGAAGCTCGGGCATCTGCTGTAGGCCCCGCCGCCGGGCGAAGGGCACACCGGAGAACCGGAAGGCTACACCCCAATCCGGTTCACGCGAAGTCGGAGCGGGTCCATTCCCGGCCTGAGCACTTCGCGCGAATCGGTTGAGCGCATGGAAAGACGGCCACGCGCCCCGCGGCGTCGCCGTGTTTTCGACTTCGGCTCAAACGCGGCGGCAGAAATGCTCCATCCGCTCTAGAACGTCCCCTTGAGGCCGAAGGTCCAGAGCGAGCCGAAGTCTTCGCGCTGGCGGAACTGCGCCTGGGGCGGCGTGTTCGGACCGGCGCGCTCCACGTCTTCCGTGGCGTCATTCAGATTGCGGAGGCTGCCAAACACCGCGAACCGCTTCCCGAGGTTGTACTCGCCGCTCAGATCGATGTAGAGCCGCTTGCTGCCCCAGTCGTAGGTGTTCGCCTCGATGCTGCGGCCAGTCGCGATCAAGCCGCGCCGCTGCCGACCACGGTAGTTCCAATTCGCCCGCAGGTTGTACTTGGGCCGCGAGAGACTGACCCCCCAGTTGTAGATGCGCGGAACGTAACCGGCGAAATTGGACGCAGCTTCCCCGCTGGCCCGCGTCGCGCTCGCGTTCGCAAAGATCTGCACACCGCGCGCCCACGGCGGCAGAAAGGTCAGGGCCTGCTTGTAGTCGAACTCCACGCCTTCCATCCGCACGCGAGTGTCGAGGTTCGCATTGGTCGAGACCGCGTACTCGCCGTACACGTCGGGATCGAGGTTGTAGGGCGCGAGGAACTCCGGGGTTGCCTGGCGGAGCACGCCGCCGAAGAAGTTCTCGAAGTCGCGCCGGAACCCGCCGATCGAGATCTGCCCCACCCGCTCGAAATAATACTCCAGCCGGACCTTCGTCGTCTTCGCACTCCAGGCCTTGATGGCGGCATTGTTCACCACAATGCGGTTGCTCGTGGAATTCGGCGGCAGTTCCGTGTCGGGCAGCGTGAGCCCGCCGGAATACTGATTAAAGTCGGGCCGGCCGAGCGAGGTGTACCAAGAGACGCGACCGACGAGGTTTTCGCGGAGGTTGTAGCTCGCGTTGATGTTGGGGAACCAACGCAGGTACTCCTTGCGCACCTCCTGCTTGCGATCGAGCAACGTGAGACGCGAGATCGCGAGCGCGTTCGATACACCGCCGATCGTCGTAGGCTCGAGCAGCACCGGCGCCGGGATGCGGTTCAAGCCCGTGCCGGTGAAAATGATGTTTCCATTGCCGTCGCGTTGCGGAATCACGTCGCCGTTGGCGTCGCGTTTGTAGTTGCCGGTCGGATCCGTGAGCGGGCCCTGCGCGGAAACGTTCGTCTGCTCCGCGCGGATGCCGCCGACCAATTTCAGCCGGCGGTCGAAGAACGCGAGATCCCCGCGGAGGTAGGCGGAGGAGATGACTTCCGCGGCGCGGCGCGAAAGATTCACCGCGTTGCGGTACGCGGCGTTGTCGTCGATGACGAAGCTGCCGGGGTTAGCTTTGTAGTACTCCCAATACTTGTAGTTGCTCAGCCACTGGATCTGCGGGAAGCCCCAGGGGCCGTAGCGCTGGGAAAATACCTCATCGAGGAGAAACGCCGCGCCGTCGTCGGTCCCGAGCGGATCCGCCGGCGTCGACGAGGCGCGGTTGTCCTTGCCGCGATGCGTGTAGGGCACGGTGCCGCCGCGGATGTCGCGCATCGACTCGCGGACATCCAGGCCGGCCTTCAACGACACGGGCAGGCGGTAGACGTCGAAATCGCGGCGGATGTTCGCGAACGCGCTGCGCTGCAGGTCCGACGACTCGCGCGAG
>CAIJFT010000278.1 GCA_903820035.1 uncultured Opitutia bacterium | reverse complement strand
GCGCGCACGTTGGCTGAGATCGAGGGACCAAAAAACGGATACCGGCACAGCGCCCGTCGTAACGTGCTGCCCGCCGGCCACGAATAAAGTCTGGCCGACAAGTGCCCCGGCTAAATTTGTCAGGGGCTGGGGCAACGCGGGTAGCGGCATAGTCCTCACCGCGTGCGCCACGGGATCCCACGCAAGTTGAAACACATCGGCGTAACAACGGTCCGCATCGTTGCCACCCACACAAACAACCCCATCCGCCGTGCTCACGCTGATCCCGTACGCTTGCCGCCGCGGCAACCGGAAGGATGCGCCCCGCGTCCACTGCGGCGATGGTCCCGCCACATTCTCCAAAACCCAGATATCGTCCCACCATACCTTGGTGCCGCCGTCCCACGGCATTTTTTCCGGAAAATTTGCCCCCCCGGCCACGAGGAGTGCTCCGCGATGCACTCCGACGAATGGGCTAGCCACGCCCGGCTGTACCGTCCGACCGGCGGCAGGAGGCAACGACGGCAGACTATCCCATGACAACACCGCCGTCGCACTGCGGGCCGCCGGAACGAGGGCGATAAGCAGGATGAAAGCCGCACGCAGCGGGGAGAACATATGAAGATGGTCCAGTGGAAGGGAAAGCGTCCGGCAGTCTCAGCCTTTTCCCGTGGTCCCTGCAAGGTGCCACTTCGCGCCCATTGAAGCGCACCGGACCCGCGACTCGATCGTCCGGTGCAGTTCGGCAACGACACACTACCCGTCGACCCGACCCGGCGTCGCCGACGCCGAAGGGCGCTCCGATTATTGGGGTGGGCCGATTATCTGAAATGCAAGGGCACCCTGGTACCCGCAAAAAAAGAAAGGGGGGCTTTCGCCCCCGCTTTTTTTAGGCTGGATCCCGATCACGCAAAACCCGGATGACTAGTATGACCGATATGACCGGCGTCGTCGTGTTGTTCCTCAACCTTGGCTGCGTCGTGCTCGCAGTGAAATCCCGTCCCGTCTTCCCGACCCAACGGCGCACGGAGGACACTGACGATCGTCAAGACCGTTCCGCCCGCAAGCGAGAGACCGAGAAGCGCCCAGAAGAAGGAGACCGCGAGTTGCATGGGCACACTGTGTCAGAAAGTCATGTGCCCGCCTATTCGAACACCTACGGTCTTCGCATGGGTAGTAGAGGACACCCATTTCACACGGTTTTACCAGGATCAGCCGTGACAACCGCCATAACCAAGACCGCGGCAAGCGCCGCGTGATTCACCGCAAGTGACTTTACCGCGTTTGGGGCAATGTTGCAGCCGCGTTGGAGCGAAGGGACAACGCGGTCGTCATGCGGGACCACGCTTTCGCCTTCAGCACAAATGCCGCTACGGGAAGGTCTGAACCGCTCCAGCCCGAGAGAACCGCGACCGTCAGGCTGAATGACCTGCCCCTGCATCCGAGCCACGACGCGCCCAAGGGGGGGGGCCAAACCAGACCCAGTATCGCACAAAAAACGCCGCGACTTTTCACCTCCCCTCCGGCAAGCTGAGACCCTGTCCACATTGTTTACGTGAACTCGCATTGTCCTTGGCTCCCGCTGTGGACTCTCGCCTAACTGACCTACCCTCTTGCCATGAGCCCCTCCCCGCGTTCCCAGTCGTCCCTCACGCGCCGCACCGCGCTCAAACGCGGCCTCGCCGGCGTCATCGCCTACGCTGCCGCGCCGAATTTTCTTCCCGCCACACTGTTCGGCAAGACCGCCCCAAGTAACCGCTTGAACGTCGGTATCGTCGGCAATGGCCTGATCGCCACCAGCCACTTGGGCACACTGCTCGGCCGGCCCGACGAGTGCCGCATCGTCGCCGTCTGCGACCTAAACCGGAGCAAGGCCGAGAAATTCCGCGACCGTATCGGCGTCTCGTACGGGAAGCTCAAGGACAGCGGCACGCCCGCGAAGGGCACCGACATTTACGCGATCCATGAGGAAATGATCGCGCGACCGGATATCGACGTCGTTTTTTGCTGCACGCCCGACCACTGGCACGCCGCCGTTTCCGCCGCCGCGCTGCGCGCCGGCAAGGACGTCTATTGCGAAAAGCCCCTGACGCTCACCGTCCGCGAAGGCCGTTTTCTTGTCGAAACCGCGCGTCGCCACGGGCGTATCCTGCAAACGGGCACGCAGCAGCGTTCCAACAAGTCGTTCCGCAAGGCCGCCGAGATCGTCCGCAACGGCTGGATCGGCGACATCAAGGTGATTCGCACCCGCCTCGGGGAATTTCCCGCCGCCGCCGCACTCCCCGAGGAGCCAGTACCCGCGGGCTTCGATTACGAGCGCTGGCTCGGCCCGACGCCATGGCGGCCCTACAATGAAAAGCGTGTGAAGGGCGATTACGGCGGAGGCTGGCGCTGCTTCCTCGAATACGGCGGCCGCAAGAACGGCGACTGGGGCGCCCACCACTTCGACATCATCCAAAACGCCCTCGGCATGAACCACTCCGGACCGGTCGAGTTCATCCCGAAGGGTTACGAGGGCTGCCAATACCAGACGCACGTCTATGCCAACGGTGTCCGCGTCGAACGCGATGACAGCCTCGCCAAGTCGATGATCGAGTTTCAGGGCACGAAGGGCACCGTCTGGGTATCGCGCGACGATTTCCTCGAGACCGACCCGCCCGAGCTCGCCGCCCGGCCGCTGCGCGGCGAGGACATCCATCTCTACGCGAGCGACGACCACCACACCGACTTCTTCACCTGCATAAAGACACGCCAACGGCCGATCGCCGACGTCGAGATCGGCCATCGCAGCGCCACCGTGTGTCATCTCAATGTCATCGCCGCACAGGTCGGACGCTCCGTGCGCTGGGATCCCAAAACCGAGGAAATCACCGGCGATCCCATCGCCGCCCGTCTCCTCGATCGTCCGCGCCGCGCCGGCTACGCGCTGTAACCCCGAGAACACCACCCGCCATGCTCCGCCACGCTTTTCTCCCCTTCGCGTTATTCTCCGCCGCTGCGCTCTTCGCGGCGAATCCCACCACTCCCGCACTCATCGACCTCACCTACTCCGGCGACCAGAGCGCGCTCGACGCGGTCGACCGCGACCTCACGGCCGCCGGCCAAGATCCGGCGAAACTTGCGGCCATCGAAACCCGCCTGATCACCGATCTGCGCCGCGCCAGTGCGACATTCGCCGCCCGCCAAGCCATCTGCCAACGCCTCGGTCTCCTTGTTGGCCAGTCCTCGGCCGTCAGCGGTAACGCCGTAAAGATCCTCGGCGCGCTGCTCGTCGACGAACGCGACTGCGATCTCGCCCGCCTTGCCCTCGAGCCGGTCCCCGGACCGGCGATCGACGCGCTCTTCCTTAGCGCCGTCGGAAAAACGTCCGGTCGCCCGCGGCTCGCGTTGATCGATTCGCTCACGCGCCGCGCCCCGGCCACCGCGGTCGCTACACTCATTCCGCTGCTGGCCGAGAATGACGTCCCCACCGCCGAAGCCGCCGCCCGCGCCCTCGGCAAACTCGGCGGCGCTGAAGCCCACGCCGCCCTCGGCAAAGCCACCGGCTTGAACCCGGCCGTCCTGCAACCTGCCCGGCTCCAGGCCGCCACCACTCTGCCTGCGGCCGAAGCCCTGAGCGCGCTGCGCGAAATGCAGGATAACCTCCAACTCGCGACCCACCTCCGCGCCTCGGCCCTGCGTAGCGCGCTCACGCTCGATTCGGCCAACGCCGGCAGGCACATGATCGAGGCGCTCGGCGGCAACGAATGGACCTTCAAGGAAGTCGTGCTCGAATCCACCAACGCGACCCGTACCCGCGAACGTGCCGAATTGCTCTCCGGTAAACTCTCCGACTGGGACGCCCCGACCCAAATCGCCGTACTCGCCGCCCTCGCCCGTGACGGCGAGGCGACCACCGTCACTGCGGTGACAAAAGCCGCCAAGCACCCCGACACTGACGTGCGCGCCGCCGCCTTGGCGGCCCTCGGTCAACTGCCCGGGAACGGCGACGTCGTCGCCCAACTCGCCGCCATCGCCGCCGGTGAAGACAACGCCGAGGCTAAACTCGCCCGGCAAAGCCTTGCCCGCCTAAACGGACCCGGGGTCTCTGCCGCCATCGTCGCCGGCACCGAACGCGGCGACCCCAAACTCCGCGCCATGTTCATCGAACAGCTCGCGCTGCGCAATATGTCCGAGGGCCTGCCCACGCTGCTCGCGTTTCGCAAGGAGGCGGACGCGACCGTGCGCGCCGCCGCCGTCGGCGCTCTGGGCGACCTCGCCCCGGCCGCAGCCCAACCGACCGTCCTTGAATGGACCCTCGGCGCCACCGACGAAGCCGAGCAGGGTCGCGCTCTGCGCGCGCTCGTGAACATCACGCTGCGGCAGCCCGCCGCTGAACGCGGCCACACGGTCTTCGCCGCCCTTGACTCCGCTCCGGCGGACGTGGCGCTTCGCCTGCTCCCCGCCCTCGGCCGCATCAGCGGGACCGCCGGCGCCGAGTGCGCCGCCCGCCTCGCCATGCGCGCCGATTCCAAGCTCGCCGAGGCCGCCGTCACCGCGCTTGGCCGCTGGACCGACGCCTCCGCGTTACCTTCCCTTGCCACCGTGGCGGAGCAGGCCCCGACCGCCGTCTTACGCGACAGCGCCCGCGACGCCGTACTCCGGTACTTCGAGCGTACCCGAGAAGCTTGGACGCCCGCAACAACCGCCGTCATCTCCCGCCTGCTCGCGGCCACGCAGGACCGCGCCGCGCGCCTTAAGCTCGTGACGCTCCTCGGCCGCGCCAACGATAAGGTCGCCCAAAAACTAGCCGAGAGTCTAAAGCCCGACGCCACCGTGGGCGCCGAAGCGGCCTACGCCGCCGCCGCCGTAAAATCCCGCCTCGCGGGCGCTCCGAAACCCCGCGCGTCGAACGAGTCGGGCATCGATAATATCTTCGACGGTAAAACGAGCACCCGCTGGAACACCCCCGCCCTCGGCGAAGAGTGGGTCGAGATCGACTTCCGGCTCAGCCGGCCTTTCCGGCGCCTGACGCTCGACCAGAGCGGTCGCGGCGCAGAGTTTCCGGAACACTACGAGGTTTACGTAACCGACGACGTAAAGCAGCCCGGCCCGGCCGTCGCATCCGGCGTCGGCCGGCCGAACAAAACCGTGATCGATCTGCCCGCTGGCACGCGGGGCCGCTACGTCGTTATCCGCAACACCGCCGAACGGAAGGACGCACCGTGGGCCATCTGCGAACTCTACGTCGACTGAGCTCCGTTCTCCTGCGCCCCGCGGGGTGAGCCGCGGGACGCGTGCATTTCGCCATCCCCTTTAGACTCTGCGAGTGACCGCATCCGGAGTAGCGGCGAGCGCCAGCGAGTGGCGGCTGGCTGGTCCCCCCGAAGGGTCGCACGCGGAGCCACGTGAACCCTTGCCGGACTATATCGCTCCGCCCGACCGCACCGCGCAGCAGACGCGGTCCTTCGCCTACGGGACCGATTTAAGCGGCTTGGTGCGCGATAGGGTGGGACTCATTGATTGCCCTTGCGCTTGTCATTCCGGGCCGAGGGCCGGATTAAAATGACGCCCCAATGCCGCCGCGTCGCCCCGCTGCCCTGTTCGCCTCGCTTCTGCTCTTCCTGATTGGTAACGCCCGCGCCGACCAAGTGCTGGAGTCCCGTCGTCTGCACCTTGGGGTCGAGGGCATGCCCGAGTGGGACGAATTTGCGACGACCAAACCCGACGCCCCGCAAATCGATCTGACGTTTCAAGCCACCGCCAACACCCGTGAGGCCACGCTGCTGATCCGCCAGCGCGACGTGAAGACGGCATGGAACGTCGTCCTCAACGGCCGGCGCCTCGGCGCACTCGAAACACTCGCCCAACCGCTCATCCGCGCGCTCGCGGTGCCGCCGGGCGCACTCAAGGAAGGCACCAACCGCCTGACGATTGCGCGTGGCCCGGCCCGGATGCTCGACGACATCGTCGTGGGCGAAATCTCCCTCGTGACGCGGCCCCGCGACGACTTTCTCGGCCAGTGCACCGTCGAAATCGGCGTGACCGAAAACGGCGCGGCGGTGCCCTGCCGGCTGACGCTGGTCGACGTCGAGTCCGCGCT
>CAIJFT010000277.1 GCA_903820035.1 uncultured Opitutia bacterium | reverse complement strand
GAAGCGGCGCGTGGACAGGTGCAACAGGGCCGCATCCGCCCAAGTCGAGACCAGGCCGTCCTGTTGCGCCGCCGCAGCCTCGAAGATCGCGTGGTGATTCTCCAGCGCCGGCGAAAGGAAGAGCGCGTTGCTCACCTTGTCGCTCGAGGCGTCGCCGCGGGACCCGTTCTTCGGCACGAGCGGCAGAGCCGCCAGCACCGCGCGCATCGCCTCGGGGGTACCGAGCTTGATGATCGCGAAGAGCGCATTGACCTGCGCCTTGCCGGGCTTCGCCGCCCGCTCCAGTAACGGCAGCGCCGAAGCCGGCACCGAGTCACTCGCGGCCAACTGTTCGGCCAAGGTCGGCAAGACCGTCTCGTCGGTCTGCGCGAGCGTCATCAATCGGCCGATCATGTCACCGGGCGACACCCGATACCGCGCAAAGATCTGGTTGAGCCGCACCGCGTCGTCGCCCGTCGCTTTTTCCAAGAGCGAAGAAAGCACTTCGTTGATCCGTGCCGAAGACGACCAGCGCTCCGGTTGATAATACGGACCGCGGAAGTCGGGCCGCGTGCCCCAGCCGTCACCGGCCCACTTGCCCTCGACATAATAGAGCCGCGCCAGCGTCGCCACGAGCGCATCGCGGCGGGCGGGATCGCGTTCGGCATTGAGGCGCCGGATCAGCCCTTCCACCACGGGCGTCTCGTGCAGGCCCTGCAAAACGCGCAACGCCCCGGTGCGCGCCGCGGCGGAAACGTCCGCCTGGTCAAGTACGGCCAACGCCGCCGTAGCCCCCTGCAACCGCACCATCGCTTTGACGACCGTGTGCGCGATCACCGGATCGGCGTCACCAAGCCGGGCCGCGAGCGGTACCGCATTTTCCGGACGACCGAGCCGGGCGAGCGCCACCACCGACTCCAGCCGGATGCGCGTATCCGTCGAGTGCAGGCCGGCCAGCATTGGCTCGGCCGGCACCTCGGCCAACTGGCGTTCATGATCGGCCAGCGCCCGGATCGCCCAGGCCGCAACCGCGGCGTCGGCGGAAAGTTTGACGAGGAGCGGGTGCGCGCGTTCGCCCCACACCTGCTTGAGGGTGAACAATGCGAGGACCCGCGTGACCAGCGGGGCGCGGGGCGACGCCGCCAACGCTTCCAGCGCCGGCACCATCGGCGCCGCCGGACGGCGCAGCAGTTCCCGCTGGGCCGCGAGCCGGATCACCGTACTCGGAGAGGAGAAGAAGGAGACGAGGGCCGCCGCGTCGAGTTTCGTGAACTCGGGCACGGCCGGCGCCGTGTAGCCCTTGGGCGACAACCGCGCGAGAAAACCGATATCCGGACCGGCGTAGCTGAATTTTCCGGAGCGCCAGCTCGAAACGTAGAGACGGCTGCGGGCGTCGACGTCGATGTCCGTCGCGCGGGGCACCTTGACGAACACCTCCTGCTCCGCGGCGAACGTCGCGCCCTTCGGGACGAGCGCATGCCGGTAAACAGCCTCACGCCCCCAATCGACGGTCAGCGGGGCCCCGTTCCACTTGGCCGGAATCCCGGGCTCGTCGAGCCAGAGGCCGGCGCAACCGGAACCGCCGCCGTAGTCGGCCAGCGGCGCGATCTGTTCGTCCGCGAAATTCTTATACAGCACGGGGTAGCCGTGGTCCTCGAGGCCGGTGAAGTGATGGAGGCGCGTATCCCAGCCGTCGCCGTCGTTCGTGTTGTCGCGGGCGATGCCGTCGAGCAGCGGGCTCATCGCCACTTCAAGGATGTTGCGTGTGCCGCCGGCAAAGAGCTCGAGGCCGGTGCCGTCGGTCCGGACCCGCACCACGCCGCCGCCGCGCAACTGGAGTTTGCGCCCGTCGCGTCCCACCGCCTCGGTGAACCCGAAGTCGCCGATCGCGAGGTAAAGCCAGCCGTCGATGCCGAGGGTCACGCCGTTGGACGCATGATCCGCGGGACGATCTTTGAAGGACCAGCCGATGTTTTCGACCAGTACCTGCCGCTCCTCCGCGATGCCGTCGCCGTCGCGGTCGATGAATGCGCTCAGGTGCGGCGGGTGCATCACATAGAGCCGGTCGCGGTCCCAAACCAAGCCACGCGGAGAGTCGACGGTGGCAAAGGTCTTCACGTCGTCAGCGCGGCCGTCGCCGTCGGTGTCGCGCAAACGGATAATGCGGCCGCGACCCGGCTGGGTGCCGAGCGAGGCGTTGCCGTCGCTCGCGACATACACGGTGCCGTCGGGGGCCGCCGCGACGAACACGGGGTAGTTGGCCTGAGCCGGCGTGGCGAAAACGGTGACATCGAATTCCGCGGGGGCCTGGATCTCGGCGCGGAGTTGTTCCGCAGTAACGGGACCGGCGGCCGGCTCGACCGGTTTGCCGGCGGTGCCGGGCGCGGCCTTGGCCCGTTTGCCCTGCTTGGCCGCGGCGGCCGGAGTTGGCGCGGTGTCGGCGGAGAAAACCGCGGACGTCAGGAACAAAAGAACACAGAGACCGCCGAGCGTCCGGCGGACATACGAGGTGGGGGTAAACATGGGAGCGTGGGAGTGAAGACAGTTCGGCAGACGTCGGGAACACGAAAAGGGCGCGCGGCTTGCGGGGCCGACGGGAGCGGTCGGCGGGCGCGAGAGAATTGTCGGAATTTCCCGTTGACGCACCTCCGCCGCGTGCCTTTGTTCGCCCTTCCGATTTTGGCTCGGTAGCTCAGTTGGTAGAGCAGAGGACTGAAAATCCTTGTGTCACTGGTTCGATTCCGGTCCGAGCCACCATTCAGAACCCGCCTTTCTAAAGAGAATAGCGGGTTCGTTTTTTTCGGACGCAGCAGCGCCGGCAAACGAACGAAAGCGCGCTTAAGCCGACGGGATGGAACAGTAATGGAAACCGTCCTGATCCTCAAAACCCTCGGGGGCCACCCAGCACGCAACGCACAACTCAATCAGCCCGAGCAACGGAAGCGTGGCCGAAAGGGTGAGGAAGTAGAGGTGCTGGGAAATCATTCCAAAGGGGTAGCACTCGGCGAGGAAAGACCGAGGTGACGCAAAAAACTTTCGCAACAATGCACCGCTGGCAATGATTCCGCCACAGGGTTCATTGCCCAGAACCAGGTCCAATTATTTCCACGGCATACAGGAGTATAGATACAACGCCAACCTGCACTCCCCGCGCGGAACCTCCGGCGCTTCACTCGGCCGGCCGTCACTCGGCGGGAGAATTGGGCTGGCCTCCGCCACCGCCGGCAGCCGGGATGCGGGCGGACACTGACATGAAAACCCTGCTCTGCTTCACCCTGCTCCTCGCCGCGGGCAGTCCGGCCGGCGCCGCCCAGTACACGGATATCGAATATGGCCGCGCCGGCGGGGAAAGCCTCCGCCTCGACGCCGCTATCCCCGACGGCCCGGGCCCGTTTGCCGCGGTGATTCTGGTGCACGGCGGCGGCTGGACCGGGGGCGACAAGTCGGGCGGTCCCAAAAAAGCCTACATCGCGCCGCTACACGGGCCGTTGCAGCAGGCCGGCTTGGCCTGGTTCTCCATCAACTATCGCCTCGCGCCGAAGCATCCGTATCCAGCCTGCCTTGACGATGTACTCACCGCCGTGCGTTGGGTCAAAGCCCATGCCGCCGAGTACCGGATCGACCCGGATCGCATCGGCTTGTCCGGAGAGTCCGCCGGCGGACATCTGGTCGCACTGGCCGCCATCCGGGCGGATACCGGCGCCCGGGTCGCCGCCGTAATCCCGATCTACGGCCGGTTTGACCTGACCGACCAGTTTCAACCGGGCGCCGTACTACGAGGCAACACCGCCGCCCTCCTCGGCCGCGCCGTCCTCGACGAAACCGCCCACGTGCTGGCCCGCGACGCCTCGCCACTCCTCCATGTGAAGGCCGGCCTGCCGCCCTTCCTGCTGGTGCACGGCAGCGCCGACACCACCGTGCCCTACGACCAATCCGTGCAACTGCAGACAAAGCTCCGGGCCCAGGGCGTGCCGTGCGATTTCCTCACCATCACGGGCGGCATCCACGGCATGGTGACCTGGGACAAAGTCGCACCGACCTACAAGCAGGACATCGTCGCTTGGATCGCGCGCACGCTGCAGGCCGAGCCCGCAGGCCGAGGGCGAACCGCTCCAATCCCCTGACGCCCAGGAGGCAATGACTGCAAGGAGGCGACCAAGCCGGACCGCCGGCGTGGTCGATGCACTTAAGTCGCGGCCCGCCGGATTTTCCGCTCGAAATCCGGCGGCCCTTTCTCCGCCCTCAACCCCGATGCCCTCCGCGCTTTGCTTCGGTGAAATCCTCTGGGACTTCCTGCCCGACGGCCTCTACGCCGGCGGCGCCCCGTTCAACGTGGGCTACCACCTGCACCGGCGGGGCGTGCCCACCCACATCGTATCCGCAGTCGGCCGCGACGTGCTCGGCGATGAACTGCTGCGTCGCGTCGCGCACTGGGGCATGCCGACGAATCTGATCGCACAGCATACGCACCAGCCAACCGGATACGTCCGCGCCTCGGTCGGCCCGGACGGCGATGCGCGGTACGAAATCGTCGCGGGCGTCGCCTGGGACGAAATCCCGGCCCCGCCCGCCGCGGCAGCCGCAGCCGCCACCACCGACGCCTTCATCTTCGGTTCGCTGGCGCAACGCTCGAAGACCACCCGCGCGTCGCTCCTGCACCTGCTCGCCCTCGTCCCGGCCAAGGCCCTGCGCGTGTTCGACGTCAATCTCCGCGCCCCGCACGACGACCTCCCGCTGGTGCGTGAGCTCGCCCGCCACGCCACGCTCCTGAAACTGAACCACGAAGAGGCCGCGCGTCTCGCCGGCGAACCGGTGAGCGAAGGCCGCGAGGAAGCCCACGCGCGCACCCTGGCGGCCGACACCGGCTGCGCCACCGTCGTGGTGACCGCCGGGGCCCGCGGCGCCGGACTCCTGCGCGCTGGTCGCTGGCAGTGGGAAACCGGGCGGGCCGTCGCAGTGGCGGACACCGTCGGATCCGGAGACGCCTTTCTGGCCGCGTTCGTAACCAACCTCCTCGGCGGCCAGGCCACCGACGCCGAGTGCCTCGCGGGCGCCTGCCGCCTCGGCGAGTGGGTGGCAACGCAACGCGGAGCGACGCCGGCGTATTAGGGAGTGAGGGGAAGTTGAGCGCTGAGCGTTGAGGGTTGAGAGACCAACCCGAAGGATCTTATGCCCCGCGGCGTGAGCCGCGGGCTCCATCGCGGGACGGTTCAGGCCCTGCGCGCACGCGCAGGGCTACGGGGCTACTTGGTCCAGGGCCACGGCAGCGCATGGGTGCGCTCGGCCCACTTTTGCCAGAGCGAGGACATTTCCCTGGTGCGCGTCGCCTCCTGGGCGGCGAGGTCGTGGAGTTCCGAACGGTCCCGTTTGAGATCGTAGAGTTCCCACGGGCCCTCGGGGCCTTTGGACACCAGCTTCCAATCGCCGCGCCGCAGGGCGCGATTGCCTTCGTGTTCCCAGAAGAGCGCCTCACGTTGCACCGGTTGGCCCGCCAACGCCGGCAAGAGGCTGCGCCCTTCCATCGGCTGAATTTTGGTCGATCCGCGGACCGACGGAAAGGTCGCGTGCGCTGCATCCACACAGGTCGCCATGATATCGATCAGGTGACCGGGCTGCGTCGCCAAAGCCCCGTGACGCGTGATGCCGCGCGGCCAGTGTGCGATCAGCGGCGTGCTGATGCCGCCCTCGTGGACAAAGTGCTTGTAGAGGCGGAACGGCGTGTTCGAGACATTGGCCCAGGCCTCGCCGTAGCCGATCCAAGTGTCGGCCGGACCGGGCATCGGCGGCAGGCCCTTGGCCTTGGCTTTGGCGCCGCCGGAATTGCGGCCGATGTTTTCGGCGCACGCGCCGTTGTCCTGCAGGTAAAGGATCAGGGTGTTTTCAAACTGACCGTTGGCCCGCAGCGCGGCCAGAAGCCGGCCGATGCCTTGGTCCATGTTGTCAATCTGCGCCGCGTACACTTCCATACAGCGCGCTTCCCAGGCCTTGCGTTCCACCTTGCTCCAATCACCCCACTGCGGGCTCAGGCCCCAGGCCGGATCAATCAGGCCGAGTTGCTTCAGCTTTGCGTAGCGCGCCTCGCGAATCGGGGCGTAGCCGCCGTCATACTTGCCGTGGTAACGCGCAATATCCTCCGGCCGGGCCTGCATCGGCCAGTGCGCGGCGGTGTAGGCAAGGTAGAGGAAGAACGGCTTCTCCGGCTGCCGCTGTTGGTGCTCGTTCACGTAGCGCACGGCGTGGTCGCTGAATGCGTCCGTCAAAAAATAGTCCTTCACCGGGTACTCCGGATCGGCGTCGTGCTTGATGCGCGCATTGTCCCGCGAGAGGTGCGCCGGCGTGAAGTAGTTCGAAGCTCCCGGGATCACGCCGTAGTAGCGATCGAAGCCGCGCTGCAGCGGCCAATTGTGCTGCGACTTCCCTTCCTCGATGTCTTTCGCGACATGCCACTTTCCCACCGCATAGGTCCCGTAGCCGGCACCGTGCAGCACCTCCGCGATCGTCGCGGTGTCGGCACGGAGGTCGCCCGCGTACCACTCGTTGATCATTGCCTTCGCGCTGTAATCGGCGCGATCCGTCATGTAGCCGACGCCCGCCTGATGCGGATAAAGTCCGGTCAGGAGCGAGGCGCGCGTGGGGCAGCAGCGGGCGGTGTTGTAGAACTGGGTGAACCGCACGCCGCCGGCCGCGAGCGCGTCGAGGTTCGGCGTCTCGATTTCACCGCCGTAACAGCCGAGGTCGGAATACCCGATGTCGTCGGCGAGGATGACGATGATATTCGGCCGCGGCTCGGCGGCGGCGAACGCCAGCGCGAGGCACGCGGGCGCAATTCCGGGCAGGCGGAGGTGGGTAAGCAAAGCAAGCAGGCGGCGGTTCATGGCGAAGGTCATTTTTTCTTCTTGCCCGCCGGGGCGGCGGGCGGCCGGTCGCGATCCGCATCCGTGGGGAGGCGCGGCACATTGAAGGTCTTCCCCTCGTCGCCCTGGGCTTTCATCCAGGCGTCCACTTCCCCGCGCAACATCGCGAGGCGCGCCGCCTGCGGCGGCTCGGCGGCGAGGTTTTTGAGTTCGAACGGATCCACGCGGAGATCGTACAACTCCTCGGCGGCACGCTGGTGATAGCGCGCGACCACGGCGGCGGCGTGCGGATCCGTCTTGGCCTTCTGCTCCCAGCTGCGGAAGTACGCCGCCCCGTCGTCGGAGCGGGCGAGGTCGACGTGGGTGGTGAAATAATATTCCGGGTGCAGGTTGCGGATGTATTTCCAGTCCGTGGTGCGCACGCTGCGGCTCGGATAGATATTATAACGCCCGTCGCCGCTGTGCGTCGTGAAAATGCGGTCGCGGTGCTGCGTGGTCTCACCCCGCAGGACCCCGGCGAAGGAGCGCCCGTCGATCTCCCGCGGGGCCGGCCCGCCGGCGAGGTCCACGAGCGTCGGCAACAGGTCGATCCAACTCACCATCGCATCGGTCCGCGTGCCCGCCTTGAGGTGACCCGGCCACACCGCGATCATCGGCGTGCGGATGCCGTTTTCGTAGAGCGTCCACTTGCCGAACGGCCACTGGGCCCCGTGGTCGGAGGTCGTCAGAAAGAAAGTATTTAGCCCGAGCACGGCGTTGGCCGCGTCGTAGACTTCGCCGAGCTCGGTATCCATGCGACCGATGGCCGCGTAATAACGCGCCCGCATTTCGCGGGTGACCGCGGTGTCGACGTGATTCACCGGCACGCGCACGGCGTCCGCGGTGTAGCCCTCCCCCGTCTGCGGCCACGGGACGTGCGGCCAGTTGGTGCCGACGAACAACGCGAGCGGCTTCGCGCTCCGCCGCGCCTTGAGCCACGCGATGGCAGCGGACACCGCGACATCGTCGTGAAACGTGTCGTGGGCGAAATGATCGAACCCGTAATCGACCGTGTGCTGGTAATGCGAAACCTTGCCGAACGCCACGACCTCGTAGCCCTGGGCCTGGAGATAGGCGGGCAGTTTCCGGATTTCGGCGCGCGGCTTGGAGTGATTGGGCTCGGCGCCGTTGCGCGCGGGCATGAGGCCCGTGAGCATCGCCCCGCGGCTCGGCGCACAACTCGGCGACGCGACAAACGCCCGGTCAAACACGAGCCCCGCCTTCGCCAGCCGTTCCATATTGGGCGTCTTGACGTCGGTCGAACCATACACGGTCGAGTCGAGCCGGCTGTGGTCGTCAGTGACAAAAACCACGAGGTTGGGTCGGGCGACGTCGGCCGCCGTCAGCGGCGCCATGGTAAACGCCGCCAGCGCGACTGCACCCCGCACGCCAATCGCACGCCACAACGCCGGCAGGCGCGCGGGCACCCGCCGAATCCGAGGACACTGCATCGCACAAAGGAAGGTAAGCATGGGGAAGAAGGAAAGCGTAACGACGGACCGCGCCTCAGGGCGCCAGCAGTTCGGCGTCATCCGGTTGCGACGCGAAAAAAGCAAAGTCGCCGGACGCCCCGTTGGCGCCGGCCACGAACAAGCCCGCCCGCACCCCGCGGTCCCGCGGCGGCAGGAAACTGCCGTCGGTTTCGCCGGCCAGCGCCGGGGCGGCCACCACGGTGCGCGCCCCCTTGCGTTGGTTCCAGACCTCCACGGCGCGGCCATCCGACACGAAGACGAGTTGATTTTTCCGGTCACCATATCCGGCGAGGCCGGCGAAGGCACCCGCGGTCCGACGCGCCGCCGGCTTGCACCCGCTCGGCCACTGCCCGCCGGCCGGCGAATCACCCTCGTCCGCGAAGTCGGCCCGGAACGCCGTGAGGTCCGTCTCCGCCTTCGCCATCGCGGGAACGGTCGCGACAAATCCCTTGGCCGCGTCGGCGTGGGCGAGCAGCCAATGGCGCCCGTCGCTATTACTGGCGATGCCGCCCTGAACGGGACAGCGCCCGACCGACTCCGCCGACGTCGCCGTCGCCCGGTAGTCGGCGCCGACACGTATCACCGAGGGATACGGCCAGTCCCCAGGACGGACGGGATTCTGAGCTTCGAAGGCGGGGGGCGCGGGCCACGCCAACGACGCGGTCAGAAGAACAGATGCACCGGTGAGGAGGCGGTGAAGAAACATGGCGGGAAAGACGCAGCCAATACGGGAATCGTCGCGGTGGAAAGGGCACACCGCGCGCTTGCCGGATGATTTCGCACCTGCGCGGCTGGAAGCGGCGGCGCAACGTCCGTCATTCGGAGTTCGTCTCGCACCGCAAAACCGCTTCAAGCTGACCCCATGACGCCCCTGCCCCGACTCCTCTGCGCCCTGCTCTTTGCCGCCACCACCGCGTTCGGCGCGGTGCCGACCCGGCCCAATATCCTCTGGCTCGTCGCGGAAGACACGAGTCCGTCCGCCTACAGCTGCTATGGTACGCAACCGGCGGCCGCGACGCCGACGATCGATCGCATCGCCGCCACCGGCATGCGCTTCGACCGCTTCTACACCACGGCCCCGGTTTGCTCTCCGGCCCGCTCGGCCTGGAACACCGGCATGTACCAGACCACGCTCGGCGCGCACAATCACCGCACCCCGAACAAGCAGCCGCTGCCCGAGGGCGTGCGGCCGCTCGGCGAGTGGCTGCGTGGAGCGGGCTATTTCACGGCGAACGTCCGGGAATTCCCCGCGGAGATGAACGTGCGCGGCGCCGGCAAGACCGACTGGAACTTCATCCCCAAGGAAACGCCGCTTTTCGAAAGCGACCGCTGGTCCGACCTCGCGTCCCACCAACCCTTCTACGCCCAGATCAATTTCCAGGAGACGCACCGCGATTTCTCCGCGGAGGGCATCACCGATCCGGCGAAGGTACAGCTCCCGCCGTATTATCCCGACCATCCCGTGATCCGGAAAGACTACGCCGACTACCTCGACTCAGCCCGCCGGCTCGACGGCAAGATCGCGCGTATTTTGGCGCGGCTCGAAAAAGAAGGTCTGGCGGACAACACCGTCGTGATCTTCATGGGCGACAACGGCGAGGCCCACATCCGTGGCAAACAATTTTGCTACGAGGAGGGCCTCAACGTCCCGCTCATCATCCGCTGGCCGAAGGGCATGCCCGCCCCGGCCCACTATCGCGCCGGTAGCGTCGACCGCCGCCTGCTCGAAGCGATCGACATGCCCGCAACGCTGCTGACCTTCGCCGGCGTGACCGTGCCCGCCAAGATGCAGGGCAAACCCTTCCTCGGCGCCAATGTCGGCGCACCCAAGACATACGTGTTCGGTGCCCGCGACCGCTGCGACGAGACGGCCATGCGGCTCCGAACGGTGCGCGACGATCGCTACCGCTACATCCGCACCTTTACCCCCGAAGTGCCGTTTTTCGCCCCCAACGCGTACAAGACGAAACAATACCCAGCGTGGACCCTCATGCCGCAGCTGCACGCCGAGGGCAAACTCGACCCTATCCAGGATTTCCTCTGCCAGCCGCGCCAGCCCGAGGAACAGCTCTTCGACATGACGACCGACCCGCACGAAATCAAAAACCTCGTCAAATCGACCAACCCCGAGCACGTCGCCGCGCTGCAACGCCTGCGCGCCGAATTAGAGTCATGGATCATCCGGACCGACGACCAGGGCCGTTTCCCGGAAAAGATGACACCGGCCGAGGCCGACGCCGCGGTCCGCGCACAAGCACCGGCGGGCAAAAAGAAGAAGGCCGCAAAGTAGGCGGGCCGGTTCGAGGCGTGAGCACGCCACCAGTTCCGCGTCCGGCAACCCCCTCGCGCCGGACGCGGCCGCAAACCGAAACAGGTAGCGCGCCAGAACAGGATCCGTGCCCCGCACGAGCCCTGCATTCGGATCCACCTTGAACGCCGTCCTCTGCTGCAGCCGGTACGAGACACTCACCTCGGCAGCGGGACAATCCATGATCCAAACGCCCCGCCGAGATGCGACCGGCCGCGAACGCGGCAGCCCGGAGCCGTTCGCCTACGAATCCGATTTCGGCATCCGCTGGGTCGCACAAAGCCAAAGGCAAGGTGCAGCGGAGTTGAACTTTGATCCGGCCCGCGGGCCGGTGCAGGCCCCGCTCGTACGCTGGGGTCCCCACCTCCAGGCCCAGGGACCCAACGCCCGCCAGATCGACGGACTCACCCGGACGCAAAGCGATGTGCGCGCCGACCAGTTAGATCCCAGTGAAGCGGGCACGAAAAGAACCACCGCGCTGCTGCCGGCGTTTTTCAAGAACCCAAGCGGGCGCGCCCACCTGGTTCCTCCGTCCCTGAGTGCATGATTGAGTTTCAGCCCGGCCTGCCGCGTGATGAAACCGCCTGCTCCCCCCTCGCACCAATCCATTTACCTCACCCTGCCATGAAAACCATCGTCTGCCTGTGTCTCGCCCTGCTGAACCTCGTCCGCCTGACCGCGGCCGATAATGCCCTCGATCCGGCGGAACGCGCGGCCGGCTGGCAACTGCTCTTCAACGGCACGGATTTTACCGGCTGGAAGTGCAACAACGGCAAGCCCATCGCCGCCCCGATCGAGAACGGTGCCCTCGTCCCATATAAGTCCGGCGGATACCTCATCATCCAAGAGCAGAGGCGCGGCGACTTTATCCTGAAGTGCGACGTGCGCTGGGAAGCGGAGAAGTGCAATTCCGGGATCTTCGTGCGCGTCTCCGACCCGGCCAATCCGGTGAACACGGGATTTGAAATTCAGGTCATGTCCGGCACCGGCACAGGCAAGCACGACTTTGGCGCCATCTACGATCTGGTCCCGCCGTCCCGCAACGCCGGCAAGCCGCTCGGCGAATGGAACTCGGTCGAAATCACCTGCCGCGGACCGCGGATCAGCGTGAAAGTGAACGGCGAGTCCGTCAGCACCATCAACTGCGACGCGTTCACCCAGCCGGGGGTCTGCCCCGACGGGGAAAAGCACAAATACAAGCTGAACGGTCAACCGCGGGCCGTGAAAGACTTCGCCCGGGAAGGTTATCTGGGCTTCCAGGACCACGGCCAAAAGGTCTGGTACAAGAACGTAAAGCTCCTGGCGCTCTGACGCCCCCGCGGGACCTCCGTCGCCGGCGTCGCACGATCTGCGGCGCGGGCGGCCGGGGACCGGCGACAAAGTCCATCGGCCGCCGGTCGACCGCCACGAACAACTGCGATTGGCCCCCGCGAATCGCCTGCGCCTGGCAGCCGAACGACTAAGGGAGGGCCCGGGGCGACTCCGCTGTTCCGGCCCGAAGCGGCGCTAGCCCGTCGCAGGTCCGGTCCGCGGGCGGCACCGCGGCGGTCGCATTACTCGGGTTGGCCGGCCTCGCTTTGCTCGCGGACCGTGCCCCCGCCCGGGCCGGCGCACCGTTGTCACGCGTGAAAATCACCAGCGTGTACTTCTCCAACCCGAGTTCTCGAGCGCATCCCGAAACCGCGTTGCCGCGCAGCGCCAGCGTGGTCGTCAGACGTAACCACATTTTTGCCTCCGGCTCAAACGCGGCTACAGAAGTAGGGGCGGCGCTCTAGGCGATCAGTTCCTTGATCACGGAGCCGCCGAACTGGCTGAGCTGCTTGAAGCGGCCGGCGTGGTAATAGGTGAGTTTATTATCGTCGAGGCCGAGGAGGCGCAGGAGGGTGCAGTGCACGTCACGGACGTGGTGGACTTTGTCGACGGCGTTCATGCCGGTTTCGTCGGTGGCGCCAATCGTATGCCCGGCATTCACCCCGCCGCCGGCGAGCCACATCGTCATGGCGTGGGCGTTGTGGTCGCGACCGTAGGCGGTGCCGCCGCGGACCCCGTTGTCGGGCGTGCGGCCGAACTCGCCGCACCAAACGATGAGCGTGCTGTCGAGGAGACCGCGCTGTTTGAGGTCGGTGATGAGAGCGGCGATCGGTTGATCGACCCCGCGGACCAGGTTACCGTGAGCGCGTTCGATGTAGTCGTGGCTGTCCCACGAGCCGTTGTAGAGCTGCACGAAGCGCACGCCCTGCTCGACGAGCTTGCGGGCGAGGAGACATTTGCGGCCGAAGGCATCGGTCGCGTCCTGACCGATACCGTAGAGCGTTTTGGTTTTCTCGTCCTCCTTCGAGAGATCAAGCGTCTCGGGGACCTGCATCTGCATGCGGAAGGCGAGCTCGTAGTTGTCCATGCGTGCGGCGAGTTCGTCAAAGCCGGGATGTTGGGCTGCATGGCGGGCGTTGAGCTGCGCGATGAGATCGAGGTTCTGCCGCTGCCGTTCGCGGGTGACGCCGGCCGGGGGCAGAAGATCGAGAATGGGAGAACCTTTCGCCCGAAGGGGCGTGCCCTGAAAACTCGCCGGCAGGTAGCCGTTACTCCAATTCGCCGCGCCGCCTTGCGGATAAGAAACCTCGGGAAGAACGATGAAGCCGGGGAGGTTCTGGTTGAGAGAGCCGAGGCCGTAATTGACCCACGCGCCGAGACCGGGGTCGCCGCCGAAGCGGTTGCCACAGTTCATCTGATACATGGCGGTCGGGTGATTGACGCTGTCGACCTGGCAGCCGCGGTAGAAGCAGAGGTCGTCGGCCACCTTGGCGAGATGCGACCAGTTGGTGGCCAGATCGGCGCCGCTTTGACCGGCCTTGATGAAATCGAACGGGCTGCGGACGTAGTAGCGTTTACCGCTCTCCATGGCGGACTTTTCCTTGCCCGCCCGCGTGAACTCCTGGAGGTGGAGCTTGGCGAGCATCGGCTTCGGGTCGAAGGTGTCGATGTGCGAAGGCCCGCCTTCCATCATGAGGAAGATGCAATTCTTCGCCTTGGCCGGAAGGTGTCCGGGGCGCGGCGCGAGCGGACCGGGCTTTTCTGCGGCGCGGGCGGAGTTCGCGAGGAGCGCAGAGAAGGCCACGCTGCCGAGGCTCGCCCCAAGGCTGTAGAGGAAATCCCGCCGCGTCGGGGCGTGCCACACGCGGGCGCCTGCGCAGGGGAAGAACGGGCTAGTCGACATACGAGAATTCGTTGGCGTTGAAGAGCGCGAGGCAGACGTCGGCGAGGGCGCGCGTGCGGAGCGGGACGTCGCCGGGGCGGAGGTCGGGGACGAAGTCGACGTTGGCGTGGAGTCGCTCCTGGAAGGTGAACTTCTCGCCGGTATTTTCCTCGACGGCTTCGCGGCGGACTTCGCGCGGCGGAGCGGACGTGACCGGCGGAGCGGAGGCGACAAGGGCGGAGATGTTCGTCCAGTGCGCGAGGCAGGCGGCGAGTTCGGCGGCGGTCGGCGCGCGCAAATATGAGAGCGCAAAGCAGCGATTGATCGCGGCGGCGTCGGACGACGTTTCCCGCACGACGCGGGCGGCGAGCGCGAGGGCACGGGCGTGGCTCGCGGCGCCATTGAACAAGCTGAAGACCTGAGGGGTAACGGTGGAGGCGTCTCGCCGTTCGCAGGAAAAATCAGGCGTCGGCTGGTTGAACACTTCCATCGCCGGATCGGGGAGGCCGCGGATCTTGAGGGCGTAGAGGCTCCGGCGGTGACGCTGCGCGGGCAACGGATTGGGAACCCACGCGGAGGCGAAGGTGCCCATGACTTGGCGCGGTTGCAGCGCGGCTTCGAGATTCATCTCGGGCCGGTTGGGAATGCCACCGAGCGTCGGGTTCAGTTCACCGGTGGCGGCGAGCATGGCATCGCGCAACTCCTCCGCGGTGAGCCGACGCGGCTTGAACGCGGCGTAGCTCGTGCCGGCGGGATCTTTTTCGGCCAGGATCTGGCCGAAGGGATGCGCGGAGCCGCGACGGTAGGCCTCGCTGGTCATGATGACGCGATGGAGCGCCTTGAAGGACCAACCTTGTTCGACGAAGGTGGCGGCGAGCCAGTCGAGCAGTTCCGGATGCGTGGGTTTCTTGCCGGTGCTGCCAAAATTATTCGGGTTGCCGGCGAGCGGTTGGCCGAAGTGCCAGAGCCAGACCCGATTCGCGATGGCGCGGGTCGTGAGGGGATTTTCGGCGGCGGCGACCCATTCGGCAAAGACGGCGCGGCGCCCTTCGATCGAGTCCGGCAACGGCGTTTTCGGCGCGACGCCGATGGCGCTCAGCACCCCGGGCGACACTTTTTCACCGAGCGCAAACGGATCTCCGTAGGTCAAGATGCATGTCTGCTCGAGCTCGCCTTCGGTCATCGGGTTCGCGGGCATGCGGAGCGGATTGAAGACCCCTTTCAGCTCGGGCGTGCGGCCGTTGTAAACGGCGAGTGCGATGGGTTCGTAACGGTCGAGTTCCCACTTGAGGCGTTCCATGCCTTTGCGGGCGACGCGCTCGTTGCCGTAGTCCTCGGGGCTGAAGCCGAGCAGCTTCGGGGGAAACTGATCCTCGGGCACTTTTTGGCGCGTCAGCGCGGTCCGGGCGACGTTGAACACTCCCTCGAATTCCCTGCGTTTGCCGCCGCGTTCCTGGGTGCGGGCCTGAGCGACGGCCGCATTCCATTTGGTCGGATCGAGGCCCTTTTCTTGAAACCACTTCCCGGCGGCGACCAGCATTTGGGCGTCGAGGCGGCGCAAGGTGGCGAGGTAATCCTCCCGCCGCGGCTCGAGATATTTCCTCTCCTCGAAACCGGCGGTATTTTCGCCGGGCAGGAAGGCCGCCGGACGTTCGGCGAGCTGCGTCGTCGCGAACGTCGCCTGGATCGAATAGTAGTCGCGCGTGGGCACGGGATCGAACTTATGATCGTGGCAACGCGCGCATTGCAGGGACTGCGCCAGAAAGGTTTCGCCGACACTGTTGGTGACATCGTCGAGGAAGCGCTGGCGGGCGATCTTGGCGACTTCCATGCCGGTGAGTTCCCACGGACCCATCCGGAGAAAGCCGGTCGCGATCACCGCCTCGGGATTTTTCGGATCGAGTTCATCGCCGGCGATCTGCTCGCGGATAAAGCGGTCGTAGGGTTTGTCGTTGCCGAACGAGCGCACGACATAATCGCGGTAACGCCAGGCGTTGCCGCGCTCGAAGTCGTTGGCGAAACCGCTGCTGTCGGCGTAGCGCACGACGTCGAGCCAGTGCTGCGCCATGCGCTCGCCGTAGTGGGGACTGGCCAACAGACGGTCGATCAGGCTGGCGATCGCCCCTTCAGGATCGGTGCGCGAGGCCGCCTCAAAGGCGGCGACTGCTTCAGGCGGCGGCGGGAGGCCGGTGAGGTCGAAGGTCGCGCGGCGGATGAAAGTGCGGGCGTCGGCGGCGGGAGCGGGGGTGAGACCGGCCGGGAGTTTCGCCGCGATGAAGTGGTCGATGGGGTTTTGCGCCACCCGAGGGGTGACCGCCGGTTTCCTCACTGGCTGGTAGGCCCACATGCCCTCGGGCTTGTAACGGCGGTTCGTCCAATCAGCGGAAAGACCGCCGCTCGTTTGGATGACCAGGCCGTCCTCGGCAGACCATTGTGCGGCATGCGCGGTGCCGATTTGCTGTTGTTGTTCCGCATCGGGCCAAGGCGCTCCGGCGGTGATCCACTCTTTTAACCAATCAATTTGTTGGGCCGAAAGCCGGTCGGGCTCCTTCGGCGGCATCGGTTCAAAAGCTTCGCTCTGCCGGAGCACCGCGAGGATGAGCGGGCTCTGGTCGGGTCGGCCGGCAATGATCGCGGGTTGGTCGCTCTCCCCTCCCACCATGAGTTCGGCGCGCGTGCGAAGATCGAGGTCCCCTTTGAGCTTGGCTGGATCGTCGCCGTGGCAGGAGAGACACTTTTCCTTCAACAACGGCCAGACCCGGCGGACGAAATGCACGTCGGCGTCGGTCGCGCACGCACCAAGTGGAAGCGCGACGAGTAGTGATATATAGGGGAGAAACCTCGGCCCGCTCATGTGACGATCAAAACGGATGTTCCGCCCGGTGCAACGGAGACGTAGGCGACCTCCACCATCCGGTTGTCTTGCCGGCGCGCGTCGCGGCGGCGAAGTCGCAGCTACAAACCGAGCGCGCTCAAGACGCGATAATAGACCCAATGCCCGAAATCGTTCGGGTGATTGATATTATTCGCAAGCAGGTCCTCGGGGCGTTTGCGCGCGGCCATCGCCTGCCAGTTGTTGAACACATCCGCGTAGGCACAGCGCAGCTCGGCGGCGACCCGCGCCGTGACCGCGGCGTACTCCGCCATCCGCTGCGTACCGTGCATCCACTGCGGGTTCGGCGGAAACGTGGAGAATAAAATCACCTCGGCGGTCGTTGCCCCGCGGATCCGCGTGACGAGTTCGCGTAACTGCCGCTCATAATCGGGCAAAGGCACGCCCCGGCGGTTGTGGTCGTTCATCCCGAAGCCGATCAGCACCACGTCGGGGCGCACGGAGATCACTTTCTCCTGCAGGCGCTGCAGGCCGCGCGTCGTCGTGTCGCCGCCGGTCGCACCGTTGATCGCCTTGATTTGGGCCCGCGGGTATTTGGCTCCGAGCTCCGCCGCCCAGCGTTGCCAGAAGATCAGTTCCGGCAGCGAAGCGTCGCCGCCGTTCGTGATGCTGTCACCGAACGCCACGAGGGTTAGCGGGCCACCCGCCGCCAGCTTCGTGCGCGTCGCCTTGAGGAGTTCGGCCTGCGACGCCTGCACCGGCCAGTCCCTCGGCACCGCGAGGGCGTAGTCCGCGTAGGCAAAGAACGCCTTGTTCCCGAAGCCGGGAAACTTCGTGTGATCGAACTGCGCCTGACCGTAGAGCATATTGGTCGTGAAGTCCGGCAGCCGCGACCCGGGCAGTCGCGTGAGCGTGCCCCGCGCGGTATCGACCCGATAATCACGTCCCTCCTCGTAGGTGACCGTCGTCGGCTCGGGCCGGTACGTGCTGCGCAGGCGCAGCGGTTCGCCGGGCACGGGGAGGAACGCGAGGGACGACGGCTCCGCGCCGACGAACACGAGCGACTCGCCCGCTTGGTGCGTGAGACGCGAAGTGGGCGCCGTGGTACAGCCGCCGAGGAGCAGCAGGCCGGAAAGCAGCCCAAGGCCGGGAAGTGCGGAGGGGACGCGCATGGCGCATTGCAAGAAAACGCGGCGGGCAGCGCCATCCTGAACGCGCGCCCGATTAGATCGCTCCTTCTCTGGAGGCGGGGTGACCCCACCCCGCCTCCATCAATACGATCGAGGCATGGCCGCAAAAAGGCCCAGAGATCGGAGGGCGACTAAGGCCCTCATGGCGCCCATCGGCGCGCGGAAGATTTCCGCCCGCCGGACGGGCAATTTTGTG
>CAIJFT010000276.1 GCA_903820035.1 uncultured Opitutia bacterium | reverse complement strand
GACTATCTCAACGCGAACAATAACTTCGGTCATGCGTTGCAGGCGTTGAACCGGCCGGCGGACGCCGTGCCCTGGCTGCGCCGCGCGCTCGCGACCAATCCGCAGCAACTTGAGGTCCGCAACAACCTCGCGAACGCCCTCTCCGACACCGGTCAGTTGGCGGAAGCGGCGGAGCACTACGACTTCGTCCTCGCGCAGCAGCCGCGCCACGTCAACGCCCTGAACGGTTCCGCCGTGCTGCTTGCGATGCAGAATCGCCTGCCCGAAGCGCGGGTGCGGCTTGAGCGGTCGTTGAAAATTCAACCGGATAATCCCAGCGCGCTGAATAACCTCGGCAATGTCTGTGCGATGCAGGGCGAGCGGGATGCGGCGATCGGTTACTATCGCCGGGCGGCGGTCCTCAATCCCGCGGAACCGCATCCTTACCTCCTGATCGGTTCGCTGCTCAACGAGCAGGAGAAGTACGCGGCGGCGGCGGACAGTTTCCGGCGCGCCCTCGCGCTGCGCGACGTGAACCCCGAGGCGCACGCGCAACTCGGCTTTGCGCTCGCACGGCTTGGCCGGCGCGATGAGGCGATGCGATCGCTTCAGATCGCACTGCAGCAGCGTCCTGATTTTCCCCAGGCCCGCGCCTGGTACGAGGCCCTCGCCGGCCAACCCGCGGGCAAGTAGGAATGCGCGGTGGCGCCGGCGGCGTGCGCCGCGGGACCGTAGTTGGCTCGAAAGTCGCGCGGCGCACCCACGGCGTTTGATGCCAGAGGGAACAGGGTCCGGCAGTCGACAAAACCAGCCCGCGGAGCCGGTACGCATCTCTCGCTCGACTACGCTTCGGCAGGCCGTTGACTTGCGCCCATGTCCCCCGCGGAGGCCCAATCACGCATCGCCCAACTGCGCGCCACCGTCGCGCAGCATGACGAGCTGTACTATCGCCGCGCCAAGCCGGAGATCACCGACTTCGATTACGACCAGTTGAAGGCGGAACTCGCCGCGCTCGAGCAGACGCACCCCGACCTTGCCGCGGCGGCTGGAGCTGAAACTCCCACCGCCCGGGTCGGCGACGACCGCACCGATGGGTTTGCCCGGGTGAAGCACCGGCAGGCGATGACGACCCTCGACAATACCTACGACGAGGGGGAGCTCCGGGAATTCCACGCGCGGCTGGCCAAGGCGCTCGGCGCCGAGGAACTCGTGTACACGGTCGAGCCAAAGATCGACGGCGTGGCCATCAGCCTGACCTACGAACACGGCAAACTCACCCGCGCCGTGACCCGCGGTGACGGCGAGGAAGGCGACGACGTGACGGCCAACGTGCGCACGATCCGCGGTCTGCCGCAATCACTCAGGGGGCCGGTGGTGCCGCAGGTGATGGAGATTCGCGGCGAGATTTTTCTGCGCGAGGAGGAGTTTCGGCGCATCAACCAACTGCAGGAGGAACTCGGCGTGGAGCCGTATGCGAATCCGCGCAATCTCGCGGCGGGTACCCTCAAGCAGCTCGACGCGGGCGTCGTGGGTTCCCGCCGGTTGGAGATCGTGCTCTATGGCGTGGGTCACTGCGATCCGGTGGTCGGGCAGTCGCAGTCCGAATTTCACGAGCACCTGCTCGGGTGGGGGCTGCCCGTGGTGGAGCCGTTTTTTGTCGTATGCGGCGTCGATGCGGTTTGGGCCGCCATTCAGGAGATCGACCGCGGGCGAGGTGGTCTGGTGTACGGGACCGATGGCGCCGTCGTGAAACTGGATGCGTTCGGACAGCAGCGGCATCCGAAAATCGGTTACCGCGGCATGACAGCGGACGGCCGCGCCGAGGCGGCGCGAAAACTCTCCCCGCGCTGGGCCTGCGCCTACAAGTTTGCGCCCGATCGGGCCGAAACCAGGGTGCGCGACATCACGATTCAGGTCGGGCGGACCGGGGCGCTGACGCCGGTGGCCGAGTTGGAGCCCGTGTTTCTCGCCGGCACGACGGTGAAGCGGGCGACGTTGCACAATGCCGACGAGATCGCGCGCAAGGATGTGCGGGTCGGCGACGCGGTGCTCGTGGAGAAGGCAGGCGAAATTATCCCGGCAGTGGTGGCGGTTCTGGTGGAAAAACGGCCGGCGACGAGCGTGCCCTTTGCGTTTCCGCGGCAGTGCCCCGTCTGCACGACGGTCGCGGTGCGTGGCGAGGGCGAAGTCGTTTGGCGGTGCCCGAATCCGGCGTGTCCCGAAAAGATCCGCCGGCGCATTGAGCATTTCGCGTCCAAGGGCGGCCTCGACATCGACGGCTTGGGCGAAGAGGTGGTCGCGCTCCTGCTGGCGAAGCAGCTCATCGCGACGATTCCGGATATTTACCGCCTGAAACGGGAGCATCTGCTGCCGCTGAAAAAATCCGGCGAGATCTGGGCGGGCAATCTCATCACGGCAATCGCCGCGAGCCGTACGGCAGATCTGTGGCGGGTGGTTTTTGGGCTTGGGATTCCGCAGGTAGGTGCGGCCGCGGCGAAGGATCTCGCCCGGACTTTCCGCTCACTCGAGGCCTTGGCGGAAGCGACCGAGTCCGAGTTGCTGCGGATCGACGGCTTTGGCGAAAAGACCGCGGCGGCGTTGCAGGCGTGGTGCGCGGAGCCCGGCAACCGGGCGCTGGTGCACGAGCTGCACGCGGTGGGCCTCATCCCCACGCCGCCGGCCGCGGCGGGCAGTGCGCTTACGGGTAAAACCTTTGTGCTGACCGGTGCGTTGCCGACGCTGACGCGGGAAGAGGCCGCGGCGAAAATTGAAGCCGCGGGTGGCCGGGTGAGCGGCAGCGTCAGCAAGAAAACCCACTACGTCCTCGCGGGGGAAGAGGCGGGTTCGAAGCTGGAGAAGGCCAAGACGCTTGGCGTGCCGGTGATCGACGAGGCGGAATTCCTGCGGATGGTGGCCGGCGCGACGTGACGGATTGGTCCCGTCGCTGCGCTGGAGCTGATCAAAGCCGGGCTTAGCCGCGTTTGAGCCGGAGGCGAAAACGTGGCCCAACCGTTAGAGGCCACGCGGTCGCAACCCTAGGAGCGGACGATTTGTTTTTCTAGCGACCCCGCGGCTGCGGTCGAAGTGTAACCCTCCGCCGCCGTCGGAATTCCCGCGGGGCCGTGGCCTTCAGAAACCGCGTTGCTGCAGGGTCGCGCTCAGCTCTTGCATGAAGGCTTGCGCGTCCTCGGGGTTTGGACGGTAGCCGGGCTGGCTGACCTCGGTGAATCCGGGGCGTCCATATTGGTCGACCACCCACTTGCCGACGACGCCGTCGCTGAAGGTAACGCTGCCGCTGGCGAGGGCGCCGGGGATCAGCGTCACCTTGTCGACGCTCACTGTGACGTTGCTGGCTCCCTCCGGGGGCAGGCCGGCCAAATCTTCTTCCATCGGCTCCGGGCCGTCCTCGGCAATCTCATCGGCGTCGCCCTTGCCCAAGCCGAGCTTCTCCTTGGCCTTTTCGAGAAACCCTTTCTTGGCTGGCGCGGTTTCTTCGGCCTTTGGTGGCTGGGTCTTGGTGACATCGCTGGCGTCGACCTTCGGTGCGGCGTCCTTGAGCTCGAGGTCAAGATCGTCGACGAGAAAACGCACGTCGCGGTAGGTCATCGCCATTTGAAACTGTTCCGAGAGCTTGCGCTGGACGGCGGACAGGTTGTCGCCAGTGGCGACCCAGGCGGCGACGGCTTTCTTTTGCTCGGGAGTGAGGGACATCGGGGATTGGGAAGTTGAGAGATGAAAGCTGAGAGTTGAGTGACCGCCTGACATTGTAGTCCAGACGACCGAAAGGCAGGTTCACCCCTCACCCCGCAACTCTCAACTCTCAACTGCGGCCGCTCACTTCGAGAGCTGCGTCTTCAAAAACTCCACACTGCTCCGGCTGGTCGTGTCCTGTTCCATCATGTTGTCCACGGCCTTGCAGGCATGGATGACGGTGCCGTGATCGCGGCCGCCGAAGGCGTCGCCGATCTCCTGCAACGAGTGCTTGGTCAGGGTGCGGGAGAGGTACATCGCGATCTGGCGCGGGATGGCGATGTTGTTCGGCCGGCGCTTGCTCGTCATGTCGCTATGACGGATCTGGAAGTGATCCGCGACGCGTTTCTGGATGGTCTCGATCGTGAGGACATTCTGCGCCTGCTCCATGAGCACGTCGTGCAGCAGCCGTTCGGCGGTGGCGAGGTCGAGCGGTTTGCTGGTCAGCGCGGAATAGCTGGATACCTTGAGCAACGCGCCCTCGAGCCGGCGGATGTTCTTGGTGATGTTCTGCGCGATGAAGGTCAGGATCGTCTCCGGCAGGTTGCAGTTCAGCGTCTGCGCCTTGGCGCGGAGAATGGCGAGGCGGGTCTCGACGTCCGGCGCCTGGATGTCGGCGGGCAGTCCCCATTCGAAGCGCGAGACGAGCCGCGACTCCAGTTTCTGAATCTCGCTGGCGCGGCGGTCGCTGGTAAGGACGATCTGCTTACCGGACTCGAAGAGGTCGTTGAAGGTGTGGAAAAACTCCTCCTGAATGCGCTCCTTGCCGGTAAGGAACTGGATG